>NZ_LDJP01000061.1 GCF_001431505.1 Stenotrophomonas daejeonensis | reverse complement strand
CGATGACCTACTCTCGCATGGCTTGAGCCACACTACCATCGGCGCAGCTGCGTTTCACTTCCGAGTTCGGGATGGGATCGGGTGGTTCCACAGCGCTGATTTCACCAGGGAGAGGGTTGGAGGGTCGCTATCCGGTGGATTGGATGAAGCGCCAGCCTCTCGTAGGGACTTGTGACGTAGCGTGCACTTGGGTTCTATCGACATGTCATGTCGGCCAAGGCAACTTGAGGTTATATGGTCAAGCCACACGGATCATTAGTATCAGTTAGCTCAATGCATTGCTGCACTTACACACCTGACCTATCAACCACGTAGTCTACATGGTTCCTTCAGGGGGCTAGAGCCCCGGGAAGTCTCATCTTGAGGCGCGCTTCCCGCTTAGATGCTTTCAGCGGTTATCGCTTCCGAACATAGCTACCCGGCAATGCCACTGGCGTGACAACCGGAACACCAGAGGTTCGTCCACTCCGGTCCTCTCGTACTAGGAGCAGCCCCTCTCAAACTTCCAACGCCCATGGCAGATAGGGACCGAACTGTCTCACGACGTTCTGAACCCAGCTCGCGTACCACTTTAAATGGCGAACAGCCATACCCTTGGGACCGACTACAGCCCCAGGATGTGATGAGCCGACATCGAGGTGCCAAACACCGCCGTCGATATGAACTCTTGGGCGGTATCAGCCTGTTATCCCCGGAGTACCTTTTATCCGTTGAGCGATGGCCCTTCCATACAGAACCACCGGATCACTAAGTCCTACTTTCGTACCTGCTTGATCCGTCGATCTTGCAGTCAAGCACGCTTATGCCTTTGCACACAGTGCGCGATGTCCGACCGCGCTGAGCGTACCTTCGAGCTCCTCCGTTACTCTTTAGGAGGAGACCGCCCCAGTCAAACTACCCACCATACACGGTCCCCGACCCGGATTACGGGCCCAGGTTAGAACGTCAAGCACGACAGGGTGGTATTTCAAGGATGGCTCCACCACAACTGGCGTCATGGTTTCATAGCCTCCCACCTATCCTACACAGACGAACTCAACGTTCAGTGTAAAGCTATAGTAAAGGTTCACGGGGTCTTTCCGTCTTGCCACGGGAACGCTGCATCTTCACAGCGATTTCAATTTCACTGAGTCTCGGGTGGAGACAGCGCCGCTGTCGTTACGCCATTCGTGCAGGTCGGAACTTACCCGACAAGGAATTTCGCTACCTTAGGACCGTTATAGTTACGGCCGCCGTTTACTGGGGCTTCGATCAAGAGCTTCGCCTTGCGGCTGACCCCATCAATTAACCTTCCAGCACCGGGCAGGCGTCACACCCTATACGTCCACTTTCGTGTTTGCAGAGTGCTGTGTTTTTGATAAACAGTCGCAGCGGCCTGGTTACTGCGACCCTCCTCAGCTTTGACCCGCATGGGCCACCAAAGAGGGTGCACCTTCTCCCGAAGTTACGGTGCCATGTTGCCTAGTTCCTTCACCCGAGTTCTCTCAAGCGCCTGAGAATTCTCATCCTACCCACCTGTGTCGGTTTACGGTACGGTCTGCGTAAGCTGAAGCTTAGGAGCTTTTCCTGGAAGCGTGGTATCAGTGACTTCGCCTAAAAGGCTCGTCTCGGTGCTCGGTCTTGAAGGAACCCGGATTTGCCAAAGTTCCAAACCTACCGCCTTTCCCCGGGACAACCAACGCCCGGTACACCTAACCTTCTCCGTCCCTCCATCGCACTTACGCGAGGTGCAGGAATATTAACCTGCTTCCCATCGACTACGCATTTCTGCCTCGCCTTAGGGGCCGACTCACCCTGCGCCGATTAACGTTGCGCAAGGAAACCTTGGGCTTTCGGCGTGCGGGTTTTTCACCCGCATTATCGTTACTCATGTCAGCATTCGCACTTCCGATACCTCCAGCAGACTTCTCAATCCACCTTCACCGGCTTACGGAACGCTCCTCTACCGCGCATCACAAAGTGATGCACCCCAAGCTTCGGTTCTGTGCTTAGCCCCGTTAAATCTTCCCCGCAGACCGACTCGACCAGTGAGCTATTACGCTTTCTTTAAAGGGTGGCTGCTTCTAAGCCAACCTCCTGGCTGTCTGTGCCTTTCCACATGGTTTTCCACTTAGCACAAAATTTGGGACCTTAGCTGTGGGTCTGGGTTGTTTCCCTTTTCACGACGGACGTTAGCACCCGCCGTGTGTCTCCCATACAGTCCGTCTCGGTATTCGGAGTTTGCAATGGTTTGGTAAGTCGCGATGACCCCCTAGCCATAACAGTGCTCTACCCCCGAGAGGATACATATGAGGCGCTACCTAAATAGCTTTCGAGGAGAACCAGCTATCTCCGGGTTCGATTAGCTTTTCACTCCTAATCACACCTCATCCCCTACCTTTGCAACGGGAGTGGGTTCGGGCCTCCAGTGCGTGTTACCGCACCTTCACCCTGGGCATGACTAGATCACCCGGTTTCGGGTCTACTGCCCGCGACTATGCGCCCTTATCAGACTCGGTTTCCCTTCGCCTCCCCTATACGGTTAAGCTTGCCACGAACAGTAAGTCGCTGACCCATTATACAAAAGGTACGCAGTCACCCTTGCGGGCTCCTACTGCTTGTACGCACACGGTTTCAGGTTCTATTTCACTCCCCTCTCCGGGGTTCTTTTCGCCTTTCCCTCACGGTACTGGTTCACTATCGGTCGGTCAGTAGTATTTAGCCTTGGAGGATGGTCCCCCCATGTTCAGACAGGGTTTCACGTGCCCCGCCCTACTCGTCTTCACTGGCATGGCCCTTTCAAATACAGGGCTGTCACCTTCTATGGCCAACCTTTCCAGGTTGTTTTTCTAAAACCATGCCAGCTTAAGGGCTAGTCCCCGTTCGCTCGTCGCTACTCAGGGAATCTCGGTTGATTTCTTTTCCTCCGGTTACTTAGATATTTCAGTTCACCGGGTTCGCTTCCAGCAGCTATGTATTCACTGCAGGATACTGCCGAAGCAGTGGGTTTCCCCATTCGGACATTGCCGGATCAAAGCTTGTTGCCAGCTCCCCGACACTTTTCGCAGGCTGCCACGTCCTTCATCGCCTCTGACCGCCAAGGCATCCACCGTGTGCGCTTATTCGCTTGACCATATAACCGCAAGTTGCCTTGGGTCACATGCGCATGGGGGTACAAAGCCCACGCACGAATATAACGACTCAATCAATAAAGAGACTTGCGTCTCTCGCCTTAGCCTCACGACACGTCTGATAGATAATCTCAAACGCTCGCTACGTCACAAGTTGTAAAAGAACAGGTCCCGGCCACAATGCCAGGCCCTTCAAATTCTTCGTATGCGCCAATCATTCAGAGTGGTGGGTCTGGGAGGACTCGAACCACCGACCTCACCCTTATCAGGGGTGCGCTCTAACCACCTGAGCTACAGACCCAATGTTCTGTCAAAGCGCAGTGGTGGAGCCTGTCGGGATCGAACCGACGACCCCCTGCTTGCAAAGCAGGTGCTCTCCCAGCTGAGCTAAGGCCCCATGTACGGGACTTCTCCACACCGGCTTCCGGTGCGGAACTCTGAATGCAGGTCTCTTGTGGGGGCGCCTGACAGGCGATGCCGTCATGCTCAAAAGGAGGTGATCCAGCCGCACCTTCCGATACGGCTACCTTGTTACGACTTCACCCCAGTCATCGGCCACACCGTGGCAAGCGCCCTCCCGAAGGTTAAGCTACCTGCTTCTGGTGCAACAAACTCCCATGGTGTGACGGGCGGTGTGTACAAGGCCCGGGAACGTATTCACCGCAGCAATGCTGATCTGCGATTACTAGCGATTCCGACTTCATGGAGTCGAGTTGCAGACTCCAATCCGGACTGAGATAGGGTTTCTGGGATTGGCTCACCGTCGCCGGCTTGCAGCCCTCTGTCCCTACCATTGTAGTACGTGTGTAGCCCTGGCCGTAAGGGCCATGATGACTTGACGTCATCCCCACCTTCCTCCGGTTTGTCACCGGCGGTCTCCTTAGAGTTCCCACCATTACGTGCTGGCAACTAAGGACAAGGGTTGCGCTCGTTGCGGGACTTAACCCAACATCTCACGACACGAGCTGACGACAGCCATGCAGCACCTGTGTCACGGTTCCCGAAGGCACCCATCCATCTCTGGAAAGTTCCGTGCATGTCAAGGCCAGGTAAGGTTCTTCGCGTTGCATCGAATTAAACCACATACTCCACCGCTTGTGCGGGCCCCCGTCAATTCCTTTGAGTTTCAGTCTTGCGACCGTACTCCCCAGGCGGCGAACTTAACGCGTTAGCTTCGATACTGCGTGCCAAAGTGCACCCAACATCCAGTTCGCATCGTTTAGGGCGTGGACTACCAGGGTATCTAATCCTGTTTGCTCCCCACGCTTTCGTGCCTCAGTGTCAGTGTTGGCCCAGGCAGTCGCCTTCGCCACGGATGTTCCTCCTGATCTCTACGCATTTCACTGCTACACCAGGAATTCCACTACCCTCTGCCACACTCTAGTCAACCAGTTTCCATCGCAATTCCCAGGTTGAGCCCAGGGCTTTCACGACAGACTTAATCAACCACCTACGCACGCTTTACGCCCAGTAATTCCGAGTAACGCTTGCACCCTTCGTATTACCGCGGCTGCTGGCACGAAGTTAGCCGGTGCTTATTCTTTGGGTACCGTCAGAACCACAGGGTATTAACCCATGGCTTTTCTTTCCCAACAAAAGGGCTTTACAACCCGAAGGCCTTCTTCACCCACGCGGTATGGCTGGATCAGGCTTGCGCCCATTGTCCAATATTCCCCACTGCTGCCTCCCGTAGGAGTCTGGACCGTGTCTCAGTTCCAGTGTGGCTGATCATCCTCTCAGACCAGCTACGGATCGTCGCCTTGGTGGGCCTTTACCCCGCCAACTAGCTAATCCGACATCGGCTCATTCAATCGCGCAAGGTCCGAAGATCCCCTGCTTTCACCCGTAGGTCGTATGCGGTATTAGCGCAAGTTTCCCTGCGTTATCCCCCACGACAAAGTAGATTCCGATGTATTCCTCACCCGTCCGCCACTCGCCACCCAGAGAGCAAGCTCTCCTGTGCTGCCGTTCGACTTGCATGTGTTAGGCCTACCGCCAGCGTTCACTCTGAGCCAGGATCAAACTCTTCACTTAAAA
>NZ_LDJP01000060.1 GCF_001431505.1 Stenotrophomonas daejeonensis | reverse complement strand
GGGTTGGGGTGAGGGGCGAGCGGAGTCCGAATGGTTAACCATCACGGACTCCGCTCGCCCCTCATCCGCCCTTCGGGCACCTTCTCCCGGAGGGAGAAGGGAGCCGCACCTCACTTTATGCCCCCATCCGCATCCCCGGCTCGCCATGCCAGTAACCATTGCGCTCGCCGATCCGCGGCGCAACCGCTGCGCTGTCGCGCGCTTCGTCGAAATGCCGCACCACCGCTTCCATGCCCTCGGCCTGCGGGTACAGCCGCAGGATGTCCACGCCCAGCGCGCGCAGCTCCGGCAGTTCCGGGCCGAGATCGGTGGTTTCCTCGCCCTGCACCGAGATGCCGTTGATACGCAGGAATGGGCGGCCCTCGCGGGTGGCCAGCGGCATGCCGTCGGGATAGTCGATGCAGCGGAAGCCGCACTGGTCCTTCGGCACGTCCAGCGCGCGCGCGGTGAAGCAGCGTGCCGAATACGACAGCGGCAGCCGGCCCCATGCGGTCACCTCCAGCTCCGGCATCGCGCCGCCTTCGGCGACGAAGGCCTCCTTCAGTTCGCCGACCAGCGTGCGGCCCTGCTCCACGCCCGGCACCCAGCGGCGCAGGCCATCCTCGACCAGCATCGCCAATGCGCGGTGGTTGTAGACATTGAGCGACGGACCGGCCACGAACGGACGGCCCTTCTCGCGGCACAGCTGCACCGCCGACAGGTCGTTGGCCTCGATCCAGAAGCCGCCGTGCGAAATTTGCCGGTCGAGCACGCTCAACTCGGATTCGGCCTCGATCAACGCCAAGGTCGAAAGCACGATCTGCTTGCCGGATGCAGCCAGCTCCTCCGCCAGCGCCAGCCAGTCGGCAGTGCGCAGTTCGCGGCGTTTGCTGCACACGGTTTCGCCCAGGTAGACGATGTCGACCGGCCAGTGGATCGCCTCGCGGTAGAACGCCAGCGTGCGCTCGCGCGGCCAGAAGTACTGCAACGGGCCAAGGCTGAGTTTCATCGGTGTTTCCTTCAATGCCAGGCGCGGTGGTACGGGCCCAGCGTGGTCTGGTGGCCTTCGGCATGGCGCGACAGTTCGGCCTGCCATTCCGGCTTGAGTTGCCAGTGCGCCGCATCGCCTGCGAGCTGGTCGATGGCCCGGCGCCACGTGCGCGTCACCGAGCCCACGTAGGCCACCCCGCGCTGGCGGCCCTCGATCTTCAGCGCGGCCACGCCGATCTGCTTCAGCCGCGGCAGCAGTTCCAGCGTATTAAGGCTGGTGGGTTCCTCCAGCGCGTGGAAAATTTCGTCACCGACGGCGAAACGGCCCTTGCACACGGTCGGGTAACCGGCCGGTTCCTCCGGCTTGAACTCGTCGATCAGCACGTCGTTCAGGCGCACGCTGCGGCTGCCGTCGGCCTGTTCGTCCCAGCGCACGAACTTGGCCGGCGAGCACACGCCGTGGCGGTTCGGCGAAGCACCGGTGACGTAGCTGGACAGCTGGCAGCGGCCCTCGACCATGATGCACAGGCTGCCGAAGGCGAACACTTCCAGCGCCACCGGCGATTTCTCGCACAACCGTTCGACCTGTTGCAGCGACAGCACCCGCGGCAGCACCGCGCGGCTGATGCCGAAGCGTTCGTGCGCATAGCGCAATGCCGGCGCGGTGGTGGCGCTGCCCTGCACGGAGAGATGCCGCGGCAGTTGCGGATGGGTGCGCGCGGCGTAGTCCAGCACCGCCATCTCGGCGGCGATGATGGCATCGGCGCCGAGCGCGGCGGCCTTGTCCACCGCGGCGTGCCAGTCCTTCAGGCGCACGCTGTCCGGGTAGGTGTTCAGCGCCAGGTAGACCTTGGCGTTCTTCGCATGCGCATAGCGGATGCCGGCGCGCAGTTCGTCGTCGGAGAAATTCAGGCCGGGGAAGGCGCGCGCGTTGGTCTGGTCGCGGAAACCCGCATAGACCGCGTTCGCCCCCGCATCCACCGCCGCCTGCAGGGCCGGCAGGTTGCCGGCGGGACACACCAGTTGCATGCGGAAGGCTCCGGCTGAAGGAGCGGGCATGATCCGGTGCGCGTCCGCATGCGTCCTTGACCTGGGTCAAGCGGCGCCGGCCGCTGCTTTTGACATGCGTCATGGGGTGCGTGCCGGGCACGTGCAATGCTGCGCCGCAAGCATGGGCACGCGGCCCATCGAACCCGGAGCTACCGATGCGGCACCTGATCCCGCTTTCCGCCACCACGCTCGTCCTTGCCGGCCTGTTTGCCTTGCCGGCGACCGCACGGCCGGCGCATGACCACGCCCATGCCACGCACGCCACGCAGGCACCTGCTGCCGCATCGGCGCAGCAATGGCCCACCGACGCATCGCTGCGCGAGGGCATGCGCGGGATCCGCGTGGCGGTGCAGGGGCTTGAACACTACGAACACGGCCACATGGGCATCGCCCAGGCCAGCGCCGCGGTGACGCTGATCGACGACGCCATCGCCGGCATGTTCGCCGGTTGCAAACTGGAAGCGGACGCCGACGTGGCCCTGCACGGCCTGCTGGCCGAATTCATGGCCGGCGCCGAGGCGGTGCGTACCTCGCCGCAGGTGCCGGTGGCGGAAATCGCGCGGATGCGCCAGGCGCTGGCGCGCTACCCGCAGCTGTTCGACGACCCGCGCTGGGACGCCGAGGCGGACTGATTCAGCCCGCCAGCACCGCCCGCCACAGTGCGTCCACCCGCTTCTCCACCGCCGGGTCGGGCCGGATCGGCCTGCTCCAGGTGCGGCTGGTCTCGGCCGGCCACTTGTTGGTGGCATCCAACCCGAGCTTGGAGCCCAGGTTCGGGGTCGGGCTGGAGAAGTCGAGGTAGTCGATCGGCGTGTTCTCCACCAGCATGCTGTCGCGCGCCGGGTCCACCCGCGTGGACACCGCCCAGATCACCTGCGACCAGTCGCGCACGTCGATGTCCTCGTCGGTGACGATGACGAACTTGGTATAGGTGAACTGGCGCAGGTACGACCAGATGCCCATCATCACCCGCCGCGCATGGCCGGCGTACTGCTTGCGGATGGACACCACCGCGATGCGGTACGAGCAGGCCTCCGGCGGCAGGTAGAAGTCGACGATCTCGGGGAACACCTTGCGCAGGATCGGCACGAACACGTCGTTCAGCGCCATCGACAGCACCGAGGGCTCGTCGAACGGCGCCCGCCCCATGTAGCTGCCGTGGTAGATGGCGTCGCGGCGCAGGCGCATGCGCTCGATGGTCAGCACCGGGAAATGCGCCTGCGCGTTGTAGTAGCCGGTGTGGTCGCCGAACGGCCCTTCCAGCGCGGTGTCGCCCGGGTGGATGAAGCCTTCCAGCAGGATCTCGCTGCCGGCCGGCGCCTCCAGCCCGGTCAGCTCGCTGTGCCAGACATGGGTACGCGCGGCGCGCAGCAGGCCGGCGAATTCGTATTCGGACAAGGTGTCCGGCACCGGCGCCACCGCCGCCAGCAGGGTCGCCGGGTCGGCGCCGATCGCCACCAGTACCGGAAAGGGTTTCCCGGGGTGCGCGGCCTGCCAGTCGGCGAAGTCCAGCGCGCCGCCGCGGTGCGGCAGCCAGCGCATGATCACCCGGTTGCGGCCGATCACCTGCTGGCGGTAGATCGCCACGTTCTGCCGCGGCTGGCGCGTGCCGCGGGTGACGACCAGGCCCAGGGTGATCAGCTTGCCGGCGTCCTCCGGCCAGCAGCGCTGGATCGGCAGCACGGACAGGTCCACCGCCTCGCCGCAGCGCACGTCCTCGTCGAACGCGGCCTCGCGCACCCGCCGCGGCGCCACGTGCGCCAGCTGCGCCAGTTCCGGCCACTGCGCCAGCGCCTGGCGCAGGTTGCCGGGCCAGCGCGGCTCCTTGATTGCGGCCAGCAGTTCGCCGAGTTCGCGCAGCGAGGCCAGCGGCCGCCCGGCCAGCGCCAGCTCGATGCGGCGGCGGTGGCCGAACAGGTTGCCCAACTGCCGGTGCGCCGAGCCGGGCGCCGGCATCAGCAGCGCCGGGCCTTCGGCCTTGAGCGCGCGCAGGCTCAGCGCGGTGCTTTCCAGTTCCGGGTCCACCGGCACATCGAGTTCGCGCAGCTGGCCCTGCGCGGCCAGGTGCCGCAGGAAATTGCGCAAGTCGTGGAAGGCCATGCTGCAGCCCATGCGTGGTCAGGGCCGTCGATTCTGGCAAGCCGTCCGCCACCACCGTTTGACGTGGGTCAATCCCACTGGAATCCGGAATCCGTAGATGCGGGGCTTGCCCCGCATGAAGCCTTCCCGATGAAGCCCCGTGCCGGGCAAGCCCGGCACCTACGATGAATGCCGGCTTTCAGTCGTAGTTGCTCAATGCCAACGACAGCAGCGCCTTGGCCTGCTCGCGCAGCGCGGTCGGCTCGACGATCTCCGCGTCCGAGCCGTAGTGCAGCACGTCCATCAGCAGCTCGCGCGAGACGCTGTACGGCACCTTCAGCTCGTAGCGGCCATCGGCCAGGAAACGCCCCTGCTGCTTGGAATGCCAATGCTCGTCGGCCACCCAGCGCGCGGCCTTGGCGCTGAACACGATGGTCGCCCACCCCTTGGGCACGCCGGAGAAGATGCCGTAGCCGGCACCCAGTTGTTCGTCCAGCTCACTGTCGGCGATGTCGTGGGCCGGTTGGTCAACCACCCGCGCGGCGTGGATGCGGTCCACCGCGAAACTGCGCAGCGCCTGCCGCCCGTGGTCCCAGGCGTCCAGGTACCAGTTGTCGCGGTAGTGGGTGATGCGCTGCGGCGAGACCGTGCGCCGGGTCACCTCGTCGGTGGAACGCGCGCGGTAGTCGAAGGACAGCTGCTTGCGCTCCAGCACGCCCGAGGCCACGGTGCGGAAGCTGGCCTCGTCCAGCTTGCGGCCGCGGTGCGGGATCACCCGTACCCGCTCCACCGGCCACGACGACGCCCCGGCCTGCGCCGCCAGCAGGCTCTCGATGCGCTGCTGCAACGGTGCCAGCACCGCCGACAGCACCCCGCCGCCGGTGCGCGCCAGCAGGTGCTGGGACGCCAGCAGCGCATGCAATTCCTCGGAACTGAGCCACAGGCCGGGCAGCTCGAAGCGGTCGCTTTCCCCGCTCTGGTAGCGGAAACCGGCCTCGCCGTCGCCCTCCACCGGCGCCATCAGCGCGTCGCGCAGGAAGGCCAGGTCGCGGTAGACGGTGGCGCGGGAGCAGCCCAGCTCGTCCTGCAGCTGCGCCACCGTGACCGGGTAGCGGGCCGATTTGAGGTGGCGGTGCAGCGCGTTGATGCGTTCGTAGCGGTCCATGCGCCGATTATGTCCGAGTCCGGGCCGTGGCGCCGTGCCCGCCCTGCCCGAACCGCAAATGAAGCCGGTGCCACGCCCGGGCGGCCGCGGCGGGGGCATCCGCTATCATGAAAACGTTCCCATCCACGCCCCCTGCCCGGAGATTTCCCGATGTCGCTGCGCGCCTCCCTGTTCCTGCCGCTGCTGCTGTGCGCCCCGTCGGCGTGGGCCGACGACGCTTCCGATGCCGCCGCCATGACCTCGCCCTGGAGCGGCAGCGGCGGCGAGCTCGGCTTCGCGTCCGCCCACGGCAACAGCACCACCGAGAGTTTCAACGGCCGCCTGAAGCTGCGCTACACCGACGACGACTGGGTGCACAGCATGGACCTGTTCGGCCTGCGCTCCAGCGCCGAATACACCGAGACCGCCGACGACGGCAGCACCAGCCGCAAACGCCAGACCACGGCCAACCGCTACACCGCCGGCGCCGGCAGCGCGCTGCAGCTGGGCGAGCACCGCCAGCTGACCGCCACGGTGCGCTACGAGCGCGACGATTTCGCCACCTATGACCGCCAGGGCAGCTTCGGCCTTGGCTACGGTACCCGCCTGATCGACGGCGAGCGGCTGGTGCTGGACACCCAGGTCGGCCCCGGCGTGCGCCGCTCGCACGAAGCGGCGACCGACGAGAACCGCACCGGGCTGATCGGCCGCGGCCTGTTCGACCTGAAGTTCGGCATCACCGACAACACCGAACTGGTCAACACCCTGCTGGTCGAGTCCGGCTCGTACAACACCTTCGCGCAGAACGACTTCGGCGTCTCGGTGGCGATGAACAGCCACTTCGCGCTGAAGGCCGGCTGGCAAGCGCGTTACAACAGCGACGTGACCGAGGACAAGCGCAAGACCGACACCCTGACCACGATGAACGTGGTCTACAGCTTCAAGTAAGAAGCAGGGAATGGGGAACAGGGAACGGGGAATGACGGGGCAACGCGGCCCTAGGCCGAATCGACATTCAATCCAGCCACATTGGAATAGAGGCGAGATAGAGGAAGGCGAGGAAGTGCCTGGGCTTGCGGTCGAATCGCATGGCGACCCGTCGGAACTGCTTGCGCCTGGCGGCGCAGCGCTCGATGCGGTTGCGTAACCGATATGATGCCTTGGCGTAGGGCGGCGGCTGCTGGCCACGGCGTGGCGGGATCCCCCGCTACGACCCCGTCGGCGCGATCACACCCACCGTATCCCGGCCTCCATCGCCACTCGCGGGCAGCAACGCCCATGGCTTT
>NZ_LDJP01000006.1 GCF_001431505.1 Stenotrophomonas daejeonensis | reverse complement strand
CTGTGGGCGGTGGTGCTGCGCGACCTGCCGGTCAGCGAATACGCCGCCACCGAGATCAAGCTGGCCGTGGTCGGCCGCGGCGGCGCGGAGAAACAGCAGGTGCAGCACATGGTCGGGCTGATGCTGGGCCTGCAGGGCAAGCTGCAGGCCGACGCCGCCGACGCGCTGGCCGTGGCCATCACCCATGCGCATGTGCGTGCGACGGCCGGGCGGCTGGGTGTGGATACCAAGCAAGCTTGGAGTCGCAAATGAACCAGTTGCAGCCGTGCGGTTACGCCCCAAAGGGAGAGGGGCTCTAACAGCGCCGGCTGCAACTGGTTCATTTGCGACTCCAAGCTTGCTTGGTATCCACACCCAGCCGCCCGGCCGTCGCACGCACATGCGCATGGGTGATGGCCACGGCCAGCGCGTCGGCGGCGTCGGCCTGCAGCTTGCCCTGCAGGCCCAGCATCAGCCCGACCATGTGCTGCACCTGCTGTTTCTCCGCGCCGCCGCGGCCGACCACGGCCAGCTTGATCTCGGTGGCGGCGTATTCGCTGACCGGCAGGTCGCGCAGCACCACCGCGCACAGCGCCGCGCCGCGCGCCTGGCCGAGCTTGAGCGCCGAATCGGCATTCTTGGCCATGAACACTTTCTCGATCGCCACTTCCTGCGGCCGGTATTCCGCGATCAACGCATGCAGGCCCTGCACCAGCAGCTTCAGGCGCTGGGCGAAACCGTCCGCGCCCAGCAACACCAGCGGCTGGTGGTGGACGTGCCGCGCGCGGCCGCCGGCATCGACGTCGATGATGCCGATGCCGGTGCGCTGCGAGCCGGGGTCGATGCCGAGGATGCGGGTCATTGCCGTGGCCGGGAGGGACGGCGGCCATCATCGCCGGCCGCCGTCTCACGCGTTGTGACGCGCGCGCTCAGACCAGGCCGGCCTGGTCGACGTTGGAATACACGTCCTGCACGTCGTCCAGGTCTTCCAGCATGTCCAACAGCTTCTTCACCTGCAGCGCGACATCGCCCTCGACGGCAATGTCGTTGTCGGCGCGGAAGGTGATCTCGGCATGGTCGGCGGCCAGCCCGGCCGCCTCCATCGCATCCTTCACCGACTGGAAGCTCTCCGGCGCGGTGACCACGTCGATCGAAGCATCATCCGGGTAGACGACGATGTCGTCGGCGCCGGCTTCGATGGCTGCCTCGGTGATCTTCTCCTCGTCGGCGCCCGGCGCGTAGCTCAGCACGCCCAGCCGCTTGAACATGAAGGCCACCGAGCCCTCGGTGCCCATGTTGCCGCCGCACTTGGAGAAGGCATGGCGCACGTCGGCCACGGTGCGCACGCGGTTGTCGGTGAGGCAGTCGACGATCACCGCCACGCCGCCGGGCGCATAGCCCTCGTAGCGCACTTCCTCGTACTCGACGCCTTCCAGCTCACCGGTGGCCTTCTTGATGGCACGCTCGATCACGTCCTTGGACATGTTCGCGGCCAGGCCCTTGTCCATCGCCACGCGCAGGCGCGGGTTGTTGTTGGGGTCCCCTCCACCACCGCGCGCGGCCACGCCGATCTCGCGGATGATCTTGGTGAAAATCTTGCCACGCTTCGCGTCGGAGGCGTTCTTGCGGGCTTCGATGGAGGGACCTCTACCCATTGGGATCTACCGTACTTCTGTCAGGAACAGGAGCGCGGATTCTAACCGATCCCCGGCATGGCCCCGTCAGGCGGCGCGGCGCGCGGCCCCTTCGCGGAAGCGCCCGGCGCGCAGGAATGCGGCGGTCAGGTCGGCCACCTCCGGCGACAGCACCAGGCCGCTGTGGCTGGCCTGCACCACGCAGTGGTCGGCCAGGCCCGGCAGCCGGGTTTCGGCCAGTGCCACGGTGCCGTCGGAATCGCCATGCAGCGCGCCCATCAGGGCGCCCAGGCCATGCGGCACGCTGCCGGCCACCAGCCCCACTTCCGCCCGGCCGTCCCATTCGGCCAGGCCATGCTGCAGCAGGTCGCCACTGCGCCCCAATGCCGCCATCCAGCCGTGGCCGGCCAGCATCTTCGCGGTGTCGCTGCCGAGCAGCGGGGAACCGAGGCAGACCACGCGCGGCACGTCCAGTTCCGGCGCCCGGCGCAGGGCTTCCAGCGCCACCAGCCCGCCCAGGCTGTGGCCGACCAGCGACACCTGGCCACCGCGGCGCAGCCGCTGCACGAGTTGCGGCACGGCAACATCCGGGCCGCCGAACACACTGGAATAACCGAACACCTCGACCGCGAAGCCACGCATGCGCAGCCGCCAGGCCAGCGGCCCGATCCAGGCACGCGAATTCCATATGCCATGCAACAGCATGACGCCGGGACGGGGGATTCCTGCGTTTTCCTTCATGCCTCACCGCATTGCAAAGCAGACAGTGTGCATTGGACATGGCGGTGATGAAACGGCAGGTGAAATGCCGATGGCTTGCCGGCCACGCCCATGACCGCAGGCCTGAAGGCAGCCAGCGTGGCCGGACACCCGGCGTGCCGATGCGATGCGCCCGGGCCGGTATTCAATTCGATGGCACGCCGGCATCCTGCCGCTGTTTCCAGGCCCTGGGCGACAGCCCGCCATGCGCCTTGAACGCACGCGACAGCGCGGCCTCGCTGCCGTAGCCGACCTCGGCGGCGATGACCTTCAGCGGCCGCCCCCGACGCAGCGCCTGTTGCGCCAGCGCCACCCGCCATCCCAGCAGATATTGCCCCGGGGTGCTTCCCACCGTTTCCCGGAAGGTGGCCGCGAACACGCTGCGCGACATGCCCGAGACGGCGGCCAGTTCCTCCAGCGTCCACTCGCGGCACGGGCTTTCCTGCATGGCGACGAGGGCATGCCGCAGGCGCGGGTGCGACAGCCCGGCCAGCAAGCCGCCGGCAATCTCGCCCCGCTCCATCAACTGGCGCAGCAACTGGATCATCACCACCTCGAACAGGCGGTTGATCATCGCCTGGCGGCCGCAGCGCCGCTCGAAGGCCTCCTCGAACAACAGCGCCAGCACCGGTTCGGCCCCTTCAAGCGCCGCCAGCGGCATGCATACGAAGGCCGGCAGCGCGTCGGCCAGCGGGTTGTGCATGCCGCCCTCGAAACGCAGGTTGGCACAGGTCAGGTCGGCCCCATGCACGGGGTCGGAACTGAAGCGGTGGGACAGCGGCCGCGGATACAGCAGCACGCTGGGCTGGTCGATCCGCACCGGCGCGCCCCCATGGGACACCTCCAGCGGCCCGCGCCGCAGCAGGTGCAACTGGCCATGCACGTCGTCGGCTTCCAGCAGGTTGATCCCGCACAACGCACCGGCGTTGAAGACCTGGGCGCTTACCGGAAAGCGCTCCAGCAGGACGGCGAGGCGATCGACCACTTCAGTACTCCAAGTCAAATTTTCAGGACTCCACGTCGCAGATCGTATCAGCCGGGCGCGCAAAGTAGGTCCTGCCCGCCGGGCACCCATCCCTCCAGCCAAGGAACCCGCCATGTCCATCGACAAGATCCTCTACGCCGCCACCGCCACTGCCACCGGTGGCCGCGAAGGCCAAGCCCTTTCCTCCGACGGCGCCCTGGCCGTGAAGCTGTCCACCCCGCGCGAGCTCGGTGGCGCCGGCGGCGACGGCACCAATCCCGAGCAGTTGTTCGCCGCCGGCTATTCGGCCTGCTTCCTCGGCGCGCTGAAGCTCGTCGCCGGCCGCCGGAAGCTGGCCCTGCCCGCCGACAGCCGGATCACCGGCAAGGTCGGCATCGGCCCCATCGCCAGCGGCTTCGGCATCGAGGTCGAACTGACCATCCGCCTGCCGGGGGTGCCGCGCGACCAGGCACAGGCCCTGGTCGAACAGGCCCACGTGGTCTGCCCGTATTCCAACGCCACCCGCGGCAACATCGACGTGTCGCTCGTGGTCGCCGACTGACCCTTCCCATGCACACCCCCTGACCAGGAGAACCATGACCATGAACACCATCACCAATACCGTCGCCGCCACTGGCGCCCAGGCCACCGAAAGCCCTGACCGGATCGCTGCCCGCGCCACCGTGCAGGGCAGCCACATCACCACTGCCGACGGCGTGCAGCTGTACTACAAGGACTGGGGCCCGAAGGACGGTCCGGTCGTCACCTTCAGCCACGGCTGGCCGCTGAGCTCGGACAGCTGGGAGTCGCAGATGATCTTCCTGGCCGGACAGGGCTACCGCGTGGTCGCCCACGACCGCCGCGGCCACGGCCGTTCCAGCCAGCCCTGGGACGGCAACGACATGGACCACTACGCCGACGACCTGGCCGCGGTGATCCAGGCCCTCGGCCTCGACGACGTCACCCTGGTCGGCTTCTCCACCGGCGGCGGCGAGGTGGCGCGCTACATCGGCCGCCATGGCACCGGCCGGGTGAAGAAGGCGGTGCTGGTCAGCGCCGTGCCGCCGCTGATGCTGCGCACCGCCGACAACCCGGGCGGGCTGCCGATCGACGTGTTCGACGGCATCCGCAAGGCCTCGCTGGAAAACCGTTCGCAGCTGTACCTCGACCTTGCCTCGGGCCCGTTCTACGGCTTCAACCGTCCCGGCGCCGAGGTTTCGCAGGGCCTGATCGACAGCTGGTGGGCGCAGGGCATGCAGGGCGGGCACAAGAACACCTACGACTCGATCGCCGCGTTCTCGGCCACCGACTTCCGCGACGACCTGAAGAAGTTCGACGTGCCCACCCTGGTGATCCACGGCGACGACGACCAGATCGTGCCGATCGACAGCTCCGGCCGGGCCTCGGCCGCGCTGGTCGACGGTGCCGAGCTGCTGGTCTACCCGGGTGCGCCGCACGGCCTGACCGATACCCACAAGGACAGGGTCAACCGCGACCTGCTGGCCTTCCTGCGCAAGTGAGCGGGTAGCGCATCGGCGAACCGGACGGCCGCAGCTGACATGCGGCCGTCCCTGCGGTGAAGGCAGGTCGATCGCCGACACCGCACCTTGCCAGCGGTTCTCGCCTGCGATACAAAAGCCCGGTCGAAAAAGGCGGGCCGGCGTGGTGAGCCCCGGCCAGCTGCCAACCGGCAATTGCCAGGCAGCCCTGTTCCAGCCCCGATGGGGACGCGGACCACGACGGAAGGCGGACGTGTGCCGCTTCCTGTCGCCGCGCGCGCGTAGCCACCCCGTTGGCAATCCCGAACGCTGCTTTCCAGGAAGCCCGGCCACGGCCTTTGCCGTCGCCTGCGGCATTCGATCTGGAGTCCCTGCCATGCACCACACCCCCGTCCTCGTCGTCGGTGGGAGCCTTGTCGGCTTGTCCACCTCGCTGTTCCTGTCCACGCGCGGCGTTGCCCACGTGCTGGTCGAGAAGCATCCGGGCAGTTCGCCACACCCGCGCGCAATGGGCTTCACCGAGCGCACCCTGGAGCTGTACCGCGCGGCCGGCATCGGCGAGCGCATACCGCAGGCACCGCCCGGGAGCCGGCTGCGCCGGGTCAAGGCGCAGAGCCTTGCCGGCCACTGGAGCGAGCCGCTGCCATGGACGCCAGGCAAGCCGGAACCGCCGGCATCGGCATACTCGCCATGCCGTGGCGCCGCCATCGCCCAGGACAGGCTCGAACCGATACTGCGCCAGGCCGCGATCGAGCGCGGCGCGGACCTGAGGTACGGGCAGCGCCTGCTCGGCTGGCGCGAGGTGGAAGACGGCATCGTCGCCACCATCGGCGACCGTGCCGGCGGCGGCGCCCATGAACTCCACGCGACGTACCTGCTGGCCTGCGACGGTGCTGCCAGCCCGGTCCGCGAACAGGCCGGCATTGCCCGCCACGGGGTCGGGTACCTGCGCACCCTGCGCAGCGTCCTGTTCCATTGCCCCGGTGCCGATGCATGGCTGGAGCGCGGGGTCCAGCAGTTCCAGATCGACAATCCGCGCGTGCAGGGCTTCCTGACCACCTATGGCGACGGCCGCTGGGTGCTGATGTTCGACGACGACCGCCCCCGCGGCGAGGCCGAGCTCGACGACGCGATCCGTGCCGCGCTGGGCATGGACCTCCCGTTCGACCGGATGACCACCGGCCGCTGGGAGATGGCCGGCCGCATCGCCGATGCCTACAGCCGCGGGCGCGTGTTCCTGCTCGGCGACGCCGCGCACCAGCTCCCGCCCACGCGCGGCGGTTTCGGCGCCAACACCGGCATCGACGATGCCGGCAACCTGGCCTGGAAGCTGCAACTGGTGCTGCAGGGTGTCTCCCATCCATCCCTGCTGGACAGCTACGGCAGCGAGCGCCAGCCGATCGCTTGGCTGCGCCACCAGCAGACCTTCGCCCGGCCCGACTATGCGCGCTGGCTGGAGTCCCCGCTGGAAACCACCCTGTACGGCGATGCGGCGATGGAACTGGGCCAGTTGCAGCGCTCGCACATCGTCCTCGGCGCCGGTGCGGAACTGCCTCCCGCCGCCGCGCCGGAGGTCTGGGCCGGCCAGCCGGGCACCCGTGCGCCGCATGCCTGGATCACCCGGCAGGGCGCCCGCATCTCGACGATCGACCTGTCCACGCGCCACTTCACCCTGCTCAGCCAGGCCCCGGAGTGGATCGCCGCCGGCAGGGAAATGGCCGGGCGCCTGGGGTTGCCGCTGGATACCGTGCATGTCGGCGTGGACGTCCGGTTCGACCACCCGGACGCATTCAACGCTGCCTATGGCGTGACCGCACGCGGCGTCTCGCTGGTCCGGCCGGATGGCGTGGTCGCATGGCGCCGGCCGGATGATGCGCCGGAACGGAATGCCTGCCTGGCCGACGCATTCCGCCGGGTGGCCTGCCTGCACGGTTGACCGGCCAACGCCATGACCGGTTCACGCATGGCGGTCGCCGCCGAACCGGTGCCCGCACGTCATTGATACCGCCCCTCCTCCCCTGTCTGGATGACTACCGATGATTACCCCCCTGATGTCCCTTCTGATGCTTCTGGGCAGCGCTTCCCCCACCCGGGCCGACGCCGCGCAAGCCGCCGATCCGGTGCAGGCATGCCACGCCTGGATCGAGGGCCGCGCCTGGAACGACCAGGAAGACGATCCACAAACCCTGGTTCTTTCCCCGGCGGCCGCCTGTTTCGATGGCGTCGTCGCGAATGGCTCGCTGGAGGCGCTGCACGCCTGGATCGACGCGGTCCCGGAGACGGCGCAGCCGCTGCTGGTCGTGCGTTCGCGCGGCGGGGATTCGGAAACCGCGCTGGCCCTGGCCGAGAAGCTGCAGGCCCGCGACGCCAGCGTGCACGTGGTCGGGGTCTGCGCTTCGGCATGCGCCAACTACTTCTATGCCGGCGTGCACGACCGCCATGTCCAGCCCGCGGCGCTGCTGCTCTTCCACGGCGGCTTCTCCGCCGGCAACCGCGCCCGGGCACTGGCCATGCTGGAGGCATACCTGGATGGACCGCAGGGGGCGACGGTGCCCGATCCGGAGGCCAACCGCCGGGCGATCGGGCAATCGCTGGATGCATCGCAGGCGCGCCAGGATGCGCTCTACCACCGGATCGGCGTCGATCCGCGCATCGTGCACGGGTTCGACGCGCTGGCCGTGGATTCGCTCGACGATGCGCACTGCGGTGGCCCCTCGCCGGCGCCACGCCACTTCCTGTACTTCGACGATGCGCAGATGGCGCACCTCGGCATCGCCCCCGTGTCCGGACATGCGGAACAGGACCCGCAGCGGGTCAATGCAGCCATCGCCGCCCTGGGTGCCGGCTTCATCGCCTGCCGCGCCCCCGGTGGAACGCCGTTCACCGGAGCCGGCGTGCGGGAGGCCGGCTCCGGTCGCTGAGGGCCGGACCTGGCAGCGACGGAGCGCCGGGGGAGCCCATACCGCAATCAGGACGATGGATCATGTTTTCAGGATTTCAAGCATCATGCAGTCCGGGCTTGCTCCGTATCTTGGACTCCACTGGCCGACCGGCCAGCCCACCACAGACCGGAAGGAGATCCACCATGAAGTCGTTCAAGTCCATCGCCCTGGCCACTGCCATCGCCGCCACCACGGCCTTCGCTGCCGACGCATCGGCTGCCGAAGCCGATGGCCGGAACACCACCGTCATCCTCGTCCACGGCGCATTCGCCGAATCGGCCAGCTGGAACGGCGTGGTGCCGCGCCTGACCGCCCGCGGCTACACCGTGGTCGCCGCGGGCAACCCGCTGCGCAGCGTGGCCGGCGATGCCGAGGTGGTCGACGGCCTGGTCGAGCGGGCGCCCGGCCCGGTGGTGCTGGTCGGCCACTCCTACGGCGGCGCGGTGATTTCCAACGTCCATGCCAACCCGAAGATCAAGGCGCTGGTATACGTGGCCGCCTTTGCCCCCGAGCAGGGTGAAACCGTGCTGGAGCTGACCGGCCGTTTCCCCGGCAGCACCCTGCCCGCCGCGCTGGCCGAGCCGGTACGGCACGCCGATGGTGGCGAAGACCTGTACATCCGCCAGGATGCATTCTGGCAGCAGTTCGCCAGCGATGTCCCCGAGGCCGAGGCTGCGGTAATGGCCGCAACCCAGCGTCCGCTGTCCCAAGCAGCGTTGACCGAGGCCAGCCGCCAGCCGCGCTGGAAGGACACCCCGGCGTGGTTCATCTACGGCGACGCCGACAGGAACATCCCGGCCCGGGCGCTGCAGTACATGGCCGACCGGGCCGGCTCACGCGGCACGGTGGTGATCCCCGGTGCCTCGCACGTGGTGATGACCTCGCAGCCGCAGGCCGTGGCCGCAGTGATCGAGCAGGCCGTGCAGGCAACCGCGCGGTAAGCAAGCCGGCAGGCACGAACAGGATGCGGCGGGCCGCGAGGTCCGCCGCATCATCGTTGCATGGGAAGAACCTGCCCTAGGCTGCGGTGGCACCCACGGGCCGGCACAGGATGAACTCGCGGTCGCGCACGCGGCCGACCGGAAATTCGTATTCGCCCGTTTTCCCGAAGCCGTGGCGGCCATAGAAGCGTTGTGCGCCGAGGTTCTCCGACCAGACGCCAATCCACAGCGTGCGCGGGCCGGCTTCCAGCAGCCAGCACTCGGCCTCGGCGAACAGCTTGCCGCCCCAGCCGCCGCCCTGATGTTCGCGCAGCACGTACAAGCGCTTCAGTTCACCGTCTTCCGGTCGCACGTCGGCATGCGGCAGGCCGCAGGGACCGGCGAAGGCGAAGCCGGCCGCCTCGCCGTCGATTTCCAGCAACCACGCCGCGTAATCGCCCGATTCCAGCTGTTCGCGCTGCACGTCCACCGGATAGGCGATGGACAGGTAGAACGCCAGGTCGTCCGCCGGGTACAGGTGGCCGAACGTCTCCACGAAGGTGCGCTCGGCCAGCGTGCACAACACGCCCGCATCATCGGGCGTGGCGCGGCGGATGACGGCAACCATCGCCCGCGGCTCAGCCCTTGGCCGGCTGCGGGCGCACCTGCACGTGCACTTCGGCCAGCTGCGCGTCGGCGATCGGCGACGGTGCGTCGGTCATCAGGCACTGCGCGCCGGTGGTCTTGGGGAACGGGATCACGTCGCGGATCGACTCGGTGCCGGCCATCAGCGCGGCGATGCGGTCGATGCCGAAGGCGATGCCGCCATGCGGCGGCGCGCCGTAGTTCAGCGCATCGAGCAGGAAGCCGAACTTGGCGCGGGCTTCCTCGGCGCCAATGCCGAGCAGTTCGAACACCGCGCTCTGCATTTCCGGGCGGTGGATACGGATGGAGCCGCCGCCGATCTCGTTGCCGTTGAGCACCATGTCGTAGCCACGCGACACCGCCGTCTTGGCGTTGGCACGCAGGTCGGCCACGTCATCGACTGCCGGCGCGGTGAACGGATGGTGGAGCGCAACGTAACGCTGCTCCTCGTCGTCCCATTCGAACATCGGGAAGTCGGTGACCCACAGCGGGCGCCAGCCGTCGGCGACCAAGTTGAAGTCCTTGCCGGCCTTCAGGCGCAGCGCGCCCATGAAGTCGGACACCTTGTTGTAGCCGCCGGCACCGAAGAACACGATGTCGCCGTTGCCGGCGCCGACGTGCTGGAGCAGCGCGGCAAAGGCGGCCTCGTCGAAGAACTTCTGGATCGGCGAACTGACCTCGCCGTTGTCGGCGATCTTGACGTAGGCCAGTCCCTTGGCGCCGTACTTGGCGGCGTGCGCGGCGTATTCGTCGATCTGCTTGCGGCTGAGCGCCGCACCACCCGGGATGCGCAGCGCGGCGACGCGGCCGTCGGCGTCATTGGCCGGGCCGGTGAACACCGCGAACCCGCTGTCCTTGACCAGTCCGGCCACGTCCACCAGTTCCAGCGCGATGCGCAGGTCCGGCTTGTCCGAACCATAGCGGCGCATCGCCTCGGCCCAGGTCATGCGCGGGAACTGCGCGTCCAGTTCGACGTCCACCACTTCCTTGAACACCGCGCGGATCATGTCCTCGACGAAATCCTGCACGTCGCGCTCGCGCACGAAGGCGAACTCCATGTCCAGCTGGGTGAATTCCAGCTGGCGGTCGGCGCGCAGCGCCTCGTCGCGGAAGCAGCGCGCGATCTGGTAGTAGCGGTCGAAGCCGGCCACCATCAGGATCTGCTTGAACAGCTGCGGGCTCTGCGGCAGCGCGTAGAACTCGCCCGGGTGCATGCGCGCCGGCACCAGGAAGTCGCGTGCGCCTTCCGGCGTGGCCTTGGTCAGGATCGGGGTCTCGATGTCCTGGAAGCCGCGCGCGTCGAGGTGGCGGCGCAGCGCCTGCACCAGCTTGATGCGGGTGCGCTGCATGCGCTGCATCTCCGGGCGGCGCAGGTCGAGGTAGCGATACTTCAGGCGGGTGTCCTCGCCCGGGTTCTCGTGGGCGTGGAACGGCAGCGGCGCGGCCTTGTTGAGGACGGTGATGCGGGAGGCGATCACCTCCACCTTGCCGGTGCGCATCTTGTCGTTGACCGCATGGCGGGCGCGCACCACGCCTTCGACCTGCAACACGTCCTCGTAGCCCAGCGACGCGGCCACGGCGAACACCTCGGCGTTGTCGACCTCCACCGTCACCTGCACGATGCCTTCGTGATCCCGGAGATCGATGAAGCAGACGCCGCCCTGGTTGCGGGCGACGTCGGTCCAGCCGGCGAGGGTCACGGTTTGGCCGATCAGGGTCTCGTCGACCAGGCCGCAGAAGTGGGTACGCATGGAAAGCTCCGCAGGGGGAATACCGGCACCGGAAGGGGCCGGGAAAGCCGGCTATTTTGCGGCCGCGCGCGGGACGGGGCAAATCCGCCGGACGGTCATGCCCCGCCCGGGCGGGGCATGGCCCGCGATTCGGCCGCCGAACCTGAACAAAGGCACCGCCCATCGGGTCCCTGCCCCGCTCCCGCGCCCATGCGGGCGCATCGGCGGCTCACTCCGGCCGTGCCGCCGGCGCCTCGGCGACGACCGTGGCTTCCGCAACGGCCGGGGCGGCTTCCCCCTCGTTCTGCAGCGGGTCCACGTCCAGCGGCGCGCGGAACACCAGCGACGGCAACAGCGTGTTCAATGCCGCATACAGCAACAACGCCCCGTACAGCACCGCCGGCACCTCGAAGCGCTCGCGCATGATGCCGGCCAGCACCAGGGTGAAGACCAGGGTCGGCGACAACGCCAGCGACACCCGCAGGCTGGAGCGGAAACTCTCGCCGAACATCGCCCGCCGCTGCAGCCACACCAGCGCGATGCGCAGCGGCAGCACGACGAGGGTGAGCAGCACGCCCAGCCCCAATGCCTCGAAGCTCAGGGCCTCGCCCGGCACATGGGTGCCGGAGCCGAAGAAATAGAACGGCACGAAGAACGAGGCGAACAGGCGCAACGCATGCAGGTTCTCGTGCGAGGCCAGCAAGGGCATGCGCTGCTGCAGCAGGCGCGCGACCAGCCCGGCGATGAAGGCACCGACCAGGTAGTACACGCCCAGCGCATAGGTGATGTAGGCCGCCAGCAACCCGACCATCACCAGCAGCGAGAACTCCGAACCGGGCGCATGCGGTACCACCCAGCGGCCAAGTGCGATGAACAGCAACGGCAGGCCGACCATCATCGCCACCAGCGCCAGGCTGGACAGCGCCATGTGGCCGGGGTCGCCCGCCTGCAGCACCACGAACAGCGCGGCCAGCGCCAGCAGTTCGCCGGCGATGGCCTTGCTACTGACCCAGAACCGCTCGGCGTCGCTCAACCCCAGCCGCGACAGCGACTCCATGATGAAGCCGGTGGAAGGGGTCAGCAGCGCCAACGCCAGCAGGCCGGCCGCCTGCCATGACAACCCGGCGTAATGCCATGCCAGCCAGGCCACGCCCGCCAACGTGGCCACCCGGATCAGCAGGTGCACCAGCAACGGCCACATGCCGCGGCGCAGGTCCTGCAGGTCGACCTCCAGGCCGGCGAACAGGAACAGCGAGGAAATGCCCAGCGTGGACAACAGCCCCACCACCGGGTCCTGCGCGCCATCGCCCAGCCACAGCATCACGCCGATGCCGAAGGCGAGGCAGGTCAGCGGCGCCGGCACGCTGAAGCGCTGCAGGGCACGCGGGATCACCAGCAACGCGAAGATCAGCGACAGATAGACCAGTTCCCGGCTCATGCAGCCTTGTTTCCTTTCCGGACAGGCGCACAGGGTACACATCCGCCGGGACGCGGAAACCCCTCACCCCATGTGGATGGCGGCCAGTTCGCCGACGCGGCGCAGGATGCCGTTGCGGTCGTCGTCGCCCAGCGTCGAGCCCTGCAGGTAGCAGGCCAGCAGCCACGGCGCGCCACCCTGTTCCGGCCACAGCACGGCGATGTCGTTGGTGATGCCGTCGCGTTCGTAGCCACTGCCGGTCTTGTCGCCGACCCGCCAGCCGCGCGGCAAACCCGCGCGCAGGCGTGCATCGCCGGTCTGGTTGTCGATCAGCCAGTCGGCCAGTTGCATGCGCGAGGCCGGTTCCAGTGCATCGCCCAGCACGAAGCGTTGCAGGTTGCCGGCCATCGCCGCCGGGCTGGTGGTGTCGCGCGGGTCACCCGGCGCGAACAGGTTGAGTTCCGGCTCGTGGCGCGCGCAGAGGGTGAGCGCGTCGCCCTGCGCGCGCAGGAAGGCAGTCAGCCCGGCCGGCCCGCCGATCAGCGGCAGCAGCAGGTTGGCCGCGGCGTTGTCGCTGATGGTCAGCGTGGCCCGGCACAGGTCGCGCACACTCATGTCCTTGCCGACGTGGCGCGTGCTGGCCGGCGAATGGTGGAGGATGTCGGCGGCGCGCACCGGCACGCGCCGGTCCAGCGACAGTTCACCGCGACCGGCCCGGTGCAGCACCGCGGCGGCGAGCAGGAACTTGAAGGTGCTGCACATCGGGAAACGCTCGTCCATGCGGTGGCCGAAGCGCGCGCCGCTGGCCGGGTGCCACAGGCAGATGCCGAGCCGGCCGCCGCTGCGCTTCTCCAGCGCGGCGAAGTCGTCCGTCGCGACGGACGCGGATGCCGGCGTGCGCGCCAGCGCCGGCAGGACGGCGGCGGCCAAGGTGCCGGCGCTGAACTTCAGGAACTGGCGGCGGGCCAACATGCGGGTTCTCCTTGACGGGTTCGGGCTGCGGCGATTGTTGGCGGCGGGCGCATTGCGGACCAGCGCGAATTTTCATCGTCAGTCATTAGATTTTTCGATGTTACTTACCCACATTCCGGCACATTTTCCGCCAGATAGTGGCAATATCCATCACCCATATTGATGACTCCCGCATGATCCGCCCCCAGCTCCCGCTCAACGCCCTGCGCGCGTTCGAGGCTGCCGCGCGCCACCTCAACTTCACCCGCGCGGCACTGGAGCTGTGCGTCAGCCAGGCCGCGCTCAGCCACCAGATCCGCACGCTGGAAGAGCGCCTGCAGGTGACGCTGTTCCACCGGCTGCCGCGCGGGGTGGCGCTGACCGACGAAGGCGCGGCGCTGCACCCGGTGCTGACCGAGTCCTTCGATCGCATCGGCATCGCGCTGGACCGTTTCACCGGCGGGCGCATGCGCGAGGTGCTGACGGTGGGCGTGGTCGGCACCTTCGCCACCGGCTGGCTGCTGCCGCGGCTGCCGGCCTTCGAGGCCGCGCACCCGGACATCGAGCTGCGCCTGCAGACCCACAACAACCGCATCGACCTGGCCGGCGAAGGGCTGGACCTGGCGATCCGCTTCGGCGACGGCGACTGGCAGGGGCAGGACTGCACGGCCATCCTTGATGCGCCGTTCGCGCCGGTGTGCGCGCCGGTGCTGGCGCGGCGCCTGCACGCGCCACGCGAACTGGCCGGGACGACGCTGCTGCGTTCCTACCGCAACGACGAGTGGCCGCGCTGGCTGCAGGCGGCCGGCGCCGCCGGGGTGGAGGCACGCGGTCCGGTGTTCGATTCCTCGCTGACGCTGGCCAGCGCCGCGGCGTCCGGCGCCGGCGTGGCGCTGCTGCCGCTGCGCATGTTCGAGCAGGAACTGGCCGAAGGGCGGCTGCTGCAGCCATTCGCGCAGACGCTCACGCTGGGCCGCTACTGGCTGACGCGGCTGCGTTCGCGGCCGGAACGCGAGCCGCTCAGGCGCTTCCGCCTGTGGTTGCAGGCGCAGAGGGCGTCGTAGGAGCGCACTTCAGTGCGCGATGTGGCTTTACCGGGAAGGCCTCATCGCGCACTGAAGTGCGCTCCTACGTCATGCCGCGGTCTAGTCGAGCAGCTCCATCCACGCCGCTTCGGCCTGCTCCAACTGCTGCGCCAGCACTTCGCGCTCGCCGCCCAGCCTGCCCATCCTCGCCGCATCGGCGTAGTTGGCCGGGTCGGCCAGTTGCCGGTCGAGGTCGGCCAGCGCCGCGCCGAGCTGCTCGACCTTCTGCTCGGCCGCTTCCAGTTTGTGCGGATTGACCGGTTTCTTCGACGGTACCGGCGCGGCGGCAATCGGGGCCGAGGCGGCGACAGGCTTTTCCGCCTTGTCGGCGCGCTCGGCCTTGCTGCGCGCGCCCTGCGCGGTGGCGCGGGTGCGCAGCCACGCGGCGTATTCGTCGAGGTCGCCGGCGAACGGCTCGACCACGCCGTCGGCCACGCGCCAGAAGGTGTCGCAGACCAGCCCGATCAGGTGGCGGTCGTGGCTGACCATCACGATCGCGCCTTCGAAGATGCTCAACGCCTCGGCCAGCGCTTCGCGCATTTCCAGGTCGAGGTGGTTGGTGGGTTCGTCGAGCAGCAGCACGTTCGGCTGCTGCCACGCGATCAGCGCCAGCGCCAGCCGCGCGCGCTCGCCGCCGGAGAAGCCGTCCACCGGCTCGAACGCGCGGTCGCCGGGGAAGTTCCACTTGCCGAGGAAGTCGCGGAACGACTGGTTGACGCCGTCCGGGTCGATGTCGCGGAAGTGATCCATCGGCGTGGCGCCTTCGCGCAGCGATTCCACCGTGTGCTGGGCGAAGTAGCCGATCTTCATGTCCGGGTGCGCGCTGCGCTCGCCGGCCAGCGGCGGCAGGTCGCCCACCAGCGTCTTGACCAGCGTGGTCTTGCCGGCGCCGTTGGGGCCAAGCAGGCCGACACGCTGGCCGGCTTCGAGGCCGAAGCCCACGCCTTCGAGGATCACCGCGTCGTCGCCATAACCGGCCTCGACGTTGTTCAGGCGGATCAACGAGAACGGCAGCTTGGCCGGCGCGGAGAACTCGATGCGGAACTCGCGCTCGGCGCGCACCGCCTCGGTGCCGGTCATCTTGGCCAGGCGCTTCATCCGGCTCTGCGCCTGCGTGGCCTTGCTGGCCTGCGCCTTGAAGCGGTCGATGAAGCTCTGCAGGTGGGCGCGCTCGGCCTGTTCCTTCTCGTGCGCGATCTGCTGCTGGCGCAGGTGCTCGGCGCGCTGGCGCTCGAAGTCGGTGTAGCCGCCGGTGTACAGCTTCGCGCTGCCGCCATGCAGGTGCAGGGTGTGGGTGGCGACGTTGTCGAGGAACTCGCGGTCATGCGAGATCAGCAGCAGCGTGCCGGGATACTTGAGCAGCCACTGTTCCAGCCAATACACCGCGTCGAGGTCGAGGTGGTTGGTCGGTTCGTCGAGCAGCAGCAGGTCGCTGGGCATCATCAGCGCGCGGGCCAGGTTCAGGCGCGCGCGCCAGCCGCCGGAGAACGCGGCCACCGGGCGCGCATGGGTTTCGGCCGGGAAGCCGAGGCCGTGCAGCAGCTTGCCGGCGCGTGCCTCGGCGTCGTAAGCACCCAGCTCGGCCATCCTGGTGTGCGCCTCGGCCACCGCCTCCCAGTCCTCGCGCGCGGTGGCCGCGGCCTCCTCGGCCAGCACCGCGGCCACCACGTCGTCGCCGCCGAGCACGAAGTCGATGGCGCGGTCGGGCAGCGCCGGGGTTTCCTGCGCCACGTCGGCGATGCGGACCTTGCCGGGCAGCGACACGTCGCCCTTGTCGGCCTCCAGCTCGCCGCGCACGGCGGCGAACAGGCTGGACTTGCCGGCGCCGTTGCGGCCGACCACGCCGACGCGGTAGCCGGCATGCAGGGTGAGGTCGACGTTGGACAGCAGCAGGCGTTCGCCGCGGCGCAGGGCGAAATTACGTAGGGAAATCATGAATGGGCTCGTTATAACCGTATGGAATGTCCAAACAAGGAGCATTCCTGCGACGCGATTCTAGCGTTAACGAATACTTGACCAACGCATCGAGCGCGCCCGATCCCGTCCCGCCTCGATCGTTCCCTGGCACTTTACCGAAGTACGCACCGATGTCCCGCCCGCAAAAACGCTTTCAAAAGCAACGATGTAGACGGCCGCGCCGGATTTGACACAACGTAAATTTTCCATTAATCCGTGATGACACACCCACTCCACCGGCCGAATCCGCCGCCGGGTGCCGCCAACTCCACCGGAGCCGCAATCTGATGAACAGCAAATCCAACACGCTCGCCCTCGCCGTTGCCATCGCGCTCGGCCTCCCGGTCGCTTCCGCCTTCGCCCAGTCCAGTGCGCAGACGCTGGATACCGTGATCGTCACCGGCACCCGCGTGGCCGACCGCACCGTGGCCGAGTCGCAGTCGCCGATCGACATCATCACCCCGGAGGCGCTGTCGGCCACCGGCACCGGCGAGCTGGCCACCGCGCTGGCGCGCGCCCTGCCCTCGCTCAACTTCCCGCGCCCGGCGCTGACCGACGGCACCAGCGGCATCCGCCCGGCGCAGCTGCGCGGGCTCTCGCCCGACCAGGTGCTGGTGCTGGTCAACGGCAAGCGCCGCCACACCTCGGCCCAGCTCAACGTCAACGGCAGCATCGGCCGCGGCTCCTCGGCCACCGACCTGAACGCGATCCCGATCGCCGCCATCGAGCGCGTGGAAGTGCTGCGCGACGGCGCCTCGGCCCAGTATGGTTCGGACGCCATCGCCGGCGTGGTCAACATCGTGCTCAAGGGCGCCGGCAAGGGCGGCAGCCTGGCGGTGGACTACGGCCAGTATTCGGCCGGCGACGGCAACAAGTACCAGCTCTCCGGCGATGCCGGCGTCGAGTTCGGCGACGGCCGCGGCACCCTGCACGTGGCCGGACAGGTCAGCGACCAGGACGAGAGCAACCGCGCCGGCCCGTACCAGGGCACCGCCCCGGACACCGGCAACTTCCCCGGCATCGGCGAGAAGACCTTCGTCATCGGCGACCCGCGCGTGCAGGCCACGGCGGTGTCGGCCAACAGCCAGTTCCAGTTCGGCGACGCGCTCACCGGCTACGCCACCGCGGCGGCCAGCAACCGCGACATCACCTCGTTCGCGTTCTACCGTTCGAAGAACCACAACCCGCTGACCGCGCAGTTCTACCCGGACGGCTTCGTGCCGGAGATCAACCAGTACTCCAAGGATCGTTCGCTGGTGGCCGGCCTGAAGGGCAGCACCGAGGGTGGCTTCAACTGGGACGTGAGCTACAACTACGGCTACAACAAGATCGACTTCCACACCCGCAACACGGTCAACTACAGCCTCGGCAGCAGCAGCCCGACCAGCTTCTACGACGGCGCGCTGGAGTACACCCAGAACGTGGTCAACGCCGACTTCTCGCAGGCGCTGGACTGGGGCCTGGCCTACCCGGTGACGCTGTCCTTCGGCGCCGAGTACCGGCAGGAGAAGTGGAACCAGTCGCCGGGTTCGGCCGATTCGTACTTCGGCGGCGGCGCGCAGGGCTTCGGCGGCTTCACCGTCGAGAACGCCGTGCATTCGGACCGCCACAACTACGCCGTCTACGCCGGCCTCGAAGGCGACTTCACCGACAAGTTCTCCGCCGGCATCGCCGGCCGCTACGAGGACTACTCGGACTTCGGCAACGAAACCACCGGCAAGCTGTCGGCGCGCTACGCCTTCACCGACGCGGTGGCCCTGCGCGCCACCGCCTCCACAGGCTTCCGCGCACCCTCGCTGGCGCAGCAGAACTACCAGGTCATTACCAGCTCGGTGGACAGCAGCGGCGTGTTCACCCAGCGCGGCACCTTCCCGGCCGCCAGCGCGGCGGCCCTGGCCCTCGGCTCGGAACCGCTGAAGCAGGAGAAGTCCACCTCCTACAGCCTGGGCCTGGTGCTGCAGCCGAGCGAGCGCCTGTACCTGACCGTGGATGCCTACCAGATCGAGATCGACGACCGCATCGTGCTGTCCTCGCCGCTGAACATCGACCCGAACAACCCCAGCTACGCCGGCAACCAGGCCAAGATCGACGCCGCCCAAGCCGCGCAGGACCTGCTGGCCAGCCTCGGCGTCAACGGCGTGACCTCGTTCAACTACTTCACCAACGCCATCGACACCCGCACCCGCGGCGTGGACGTGGTCGGCACCTACAGCGTGCCGCTGGCGGCCAGCTCGCTGGACCTCACCGCCAGCTACGGCTACAGCAAGACCGAGATCACCGGCATCGCCGCCGACCCGGCCGCGTGGAACACCTTCACCGCGCTCGCGCCCTCGCGCATCGCCCGCGACGAGCGCGGCCGCATCGAGGAAGGCTACCCGAAGGACAAGGTGATCCTCGGCGGCGTGTGGAAATCCGAGCGCTGGGACATCGGCCTGACCACCACCCGCTACGGCAGCTTCAGCAACCGCCCCACCAGCGGCGCGGCCAACGACCAGACCTTCGGCGCGCAGTGGATCGTCGACGTCTCGGCCAGCTACAAGCCCGGCGAGCGCTGGACGCTGACCCTGGGTGCGGACAACGTGCTGGACTCGCACCCGGACCGCAGCATCTTCGCCAACTCGTCCTCGGGCATGTTCCCGTACAGCAACTACTCGCCGGCCGGCTTCAACGGCGCCTACGCCTACGGCCGCATCACCTACAAGTGGTGAGCCGGCAAACGCCGGACAGTGAGCGATGCGCGCATGCCCCGGGAAACCGGGGCATGCGCGTTTTTGAGTAAGCCCCTCTCCCTCTGGGAGAGGGGTTGGGGAGAGGGTACGAGGGCGAAGCCCTCGCAATATCAAGCTGCACGAGGCTTCGCCCGTACCCTCATCCGCCCCTTCGGGGCACCTTCTCCCAGAGGGAGAAGGGAAAACCGACCGCTGGCCGACACAACCACCACACCATTTCCGCCCGGCCGCACAACATCCGTAGAATCGGCCCATCCCCTTCTTCTGCGAGTCCCGATGCACCATGACACCGCCCTGATCAACATGATCGCCATCGGCCTGGGCCTGGCCTTCGTGTTCGGCGCCCTGGCCAACAAGCTGCGGCTGTCGCCGCTGGTGGGCTATCTGGTGGCGGGGGTGGTGGTCGGGCCGTTCACGCCGGGCTTCGTCGCCGACCAGACCCTGGCCAACCAGTTGGCCGAGATCGGGGTGATGCTGCTGATGTTCGGCGTCGGCCTGCACTTCTCGCTGAAGGACCTGATGGCGGTGAAGGCCATCGCCATCCCCGGCGCCATCGGACAGATCGCGGTGGCCACGCTGCTGGGCTGGGGCGTGGCCACGCTGATGGGCTGGCCGGCGCTGCACGGGGTGATCTTCGGCTTCTCGCTGGCCACCGCCTCGACCGTGGTGCTGCTGCGGGCGATGGAGGAACGGCGCCTGCTGGAGACCACCCGCGGCAAGATCGCGGTGGGCTGGCTGATCGTCGAGGACCTGGCCTGCGTGCTGGCGCTGGTGATGATGCCGGTGATCGCCGGGGTGTTCGGGCCGGAGGCGCAGGGCCAGCACCACAGCGTCGGCAGCGTGCTGGCCTCCATCGGCTGGACCTTCGTGCAGCTGGGCCTGTTCGTGGCGGTGATGCTGGTGGTCGGGCGCCGGGTGATCCCGTGGGTACTGGAGCGCATCGCCGGCACCGGCTCGCGCGAGCTGTTCACCCTGTCGGTGCTGGCCATCGCGCTGGGCGTGGCGTTCGGCGCGGCCGCGCTGTTCGGCGTGTCGTTCGCGCTGGGCGCGTTCTTCGCCGGGATGATGCTCAACGAATCCGAACTGAGCCACAAGGCCGCGCACGATTCGCTGCCGCTGCGCGACGCGTTCGCGGTGCTGTTCTTCGTCTCGGTGGGCATGCTGTTCGATCCGAAGATCGTGCTCGAGCACCCGTGGCAGGTGCTGGCGACGGTGGCGATCATCATGTTCGGCAAGTCCGCCGCCGCGTTCTTCATCGTGCGCCTGTTCGGCCATTCCAAGGGCACGGCGCTGACCATCTCCGCCTCGCTGGCGCAGATCGGCGAGTTCGCCTTCATCATCGCCGGCCTTGGCGTGGCGCTGAAGATCCTGCCGCCGGCCGGGCAATCGCTGGTGCTGGCCGGCGCGCTGGTGTCGATCATGCTCAACCCGCTGGTGTTCAGCCTGCTCGACCGCTGGCAGGCCCGGCACAAGGAGGCCCAGCCGGTGCCGGAGGTGCCGGACATCCCGCCCGGCCCGTCGCTGGACCTGCACGACCACGCCATCGTCATCGGCTACGGCCGCGTCGGCAGCACGCTGGCGCAGGTGCTGCACGACCGCGGCGTGCCGCTGCTGGTGATCGACGACAACCGCGAGCACGTCGAGCGTGCGCACGCGGCCGGCATCCCCGGCATCCGCGGCAGCGCCGCCGCCGACCGGGTGCTGGCCGAGGCCCACCCCGAGCGCGCCAAGATCGCCATCCTCGCCATTCCGCAGCCGCTGGAAGCCGGCGAGGCGCTGGCCAAGCTGCGCGCCATCAATCCCGGCCTGACCCTGCTGGCGCGCGCGCACAGCGATGCCGAGGTCAAGCACCTGCTCGAACACGGCGCCGACGGCACGGTGATGGCCGAGCGCGAGCTGGCGCATTCGCTGGCGGAAATGGTCATGGCCACGCCGCCGTACCGCGCCATGCGGGTCGCGCCCGCGTCATCACCCACACTGCCACCTGCCACCTATTGACGGCGCGGCAGCGGTACGGCCGCCAATCCACGGGAAACAGCCGCGCCGTCATTCGTCCTGTCCGCAACGGGTGTTCTTCAGGGGCGTGGACCAGCTTCCCTCGACGGAAAGCCCGCGGGCAAGCATCTCGCGCATCACCGCCCGGGCCTGTACGCACTGCCCGCTCCTGGCCAAGGCGGTTGCGAGCATCGCCGCAACCACGTCCTGGCGCCCCTCGAAATCGTGGTCGCGCCCGTAGGCATGCGCCTGCGCCATCAACGCGGCACCGTCCGCATTGCGCCCCACCCCCATCAAGGCGCGCCCGGCCTGCATGTTCGCCAGTTGCGCCTTGGGATGGTCGCCACCCAGCCGCGCCAGCAGGTCCGGCTGCACCGGTTCGAGCATGGACACTGCTTCGGCGAAACGGGAGGCGACGTTCAACGTGTAGCCGGCGTACAGACGCTGCAACAATGCCTCGGTGGACTGCACGCCATGACGGGCCTCGACACCGGCCATGGCCTGCGCATGAACCGTCATGGCGTCATCAAATCGCTTCATGTCGGTCAGCATGACCGCCTCGTTGGTCCATGAAGCGATCATGTCGGTACTGTCTTCGCCCTGCCCATGCCCCCGCATGTAGGCACGGCCCTGCCGCGTGGTCCGCAGCGCAGCCTCCATGTCACCCATGCCGTAGTACGCAGCGGCCAGCAGCGAATACGCCTCGCTCATCGCGCTGTAGCTGACCAGGTCGTTGCCCTGCTGCAGGGCGAAACCCTCCTGTGCCCACCGCAGCGCCTGTTCCGGCTCGTAGTTCATCCGCAGCCATGCCAACTGCAACAGCGAACGCGCGCGCTCGTCCCGGGCCGCGGGCAGCTGGCTTTCCTGCAACGCCAGCGCCTGGCGTACCAGCGCGGTGGCGCGTGCCTCCTCGCCAAAGCTCTCGAAACTGGTGGCGGCGGCAAGCAGGAAACGCACTTTCATCAACGGCACGGCGACACTTTCGGCCTCCATCTCCGCCACGGCCTTTTCCAGCGCCTGCCGCAGCGTCGGCTCCCGGTTGGCCGCCGTCGGCACATTCAACGCGAATACGCTGCGCAGGAAGTCGTTGGAGGCCGCCGCGCTGTCGGCTTCGGCGCGGGCGCGCCGCGCCTCGTGCTCGGCACGCACGGCCTCGGCCTCGGCGCGCTGTGCCTGGACATGCGCGCGTTGGGATTGGTGCACGATGCCGATCACGCCGGTCACCGCCGCCAGCACGGCGATCGCCGCCATGGACACGGCCCCGCGGTGGCGCCGCGCGAACTTGCCTGCGCGATAGCCGAACGTATCGCCGCTGACCGACACCGGGCGGCCATCAAGGAAACGCCGCATGTCGCGGGCGAAGGCTTCGACACTGGGGTAGCGGCGCTCCTGCTCCTTCGCCAGTGCGGTCTGCAGGATGCGCGCCAGGTCTCCGCGCACGTAGCGCCGGAAATGCTTCAGGTCGATGCTGCGCGAGGCCAGGCGCGCATCGCGCGCGGCATCGCCGTCGGAGACGATGGCATGGTCCACCCGCAGCGGCACGCGCTCGGCGATCGCCTCGGCCATGCGCTGCAGGTTCAGTGCATTGAGCACATATGGCAGCCGCCCGGTCAGCAGTTGATACAGCACCACGCCCAGCGCATACACGTCGGTAGCCGCGCTGATGGGTCCGCCGCTGACCTGCTCCGGCGCCGCGTATTCCGGGGTGAAGCCTGCCACCAATCCAGTGCCGGTCTGGCCCTCGTGCAGATCCAGGCGCTTGGCGACGCCGAAATCCAGCACCATCGGGTGTCCCTCCTCGCTGACCAGGATGTTGCCGGGCTTGAGGTCGCGATGAACCACGAAGCGCGCATGCGCGTGCTGAACCGCCGCGCAAACCGCCAGCATCAGCTCGATGCGCGCGGGAAGGCCCAGTTGCCGTGCATCGGCCCAGTCGGTGATCGTCTGGCCTTGCACCAGTTCCAATGCGAACCAGGGCCGCGAATCGGCATCCAGGCCATGATCGAGCAGGCGCGGGATATTCGGGTGCGACAACGCCGCCAGGATGCGCCGCTCCTGCAGGAAACGCAGCGCCTGCGGGCTGCCATCCCAGCGCTGGCGCAAGCGCTTGACCGCCGCGCACTGGGCGGTGTCATCGCAGCGCCAGGCGGCAAACACCGCGCCGGTCGCGCCGGTGCCGATCATCCCCTGCAATTGCCAGTGGCCCAGTCGTTCGCTGCCGGCCTGTTCGATCCAGCCGGTTTCGTCCGGCTCAAACTGCAGCACCATGCCCACGCCTTCGTCCATCACGTGCGGAGCGTCGTCCAGCGCCAGCATGCGCTCCAGTTGTGCGCGCATTGGCAGGTCGCCGCCGCATTCGGAATCAAGGAAGGCCGCGCGCGCATCCACCGGCATGTCTGCCATCTGCTCGAACAGTTGCGACAATCGACGCCAGCGTTGTTGCTCGGTTTTGGCGGTCATCCCGTTTCCCCGTTTGGTGTTGCTCGCGGCCGGCACGGCGCCGTACTCGCGGAGCCGGCAGAAGCACCGCCCCGGATGGCAAGGCGATACCCCACCGAAAGAATGTTTCAGGCTTGCAGCATGTCCAGCAGGAATGCCCGTGCACGCCGCCAGTCACGCTGCGCGGTGCGTTCGGACACGCCGAGGTACTCGGCGATTTCGGCAAACTCCATGCCGGCGTGAAAGCGGCATTCCACCACCGTCACCAACCGCGGCTCCAACCCGGCCAAGGCCTGCATGCCGCGTTCTATCGCCAGCACGTCGATGCGCGGCATGCCGCCATCGGCCACGCCCGGCTCGGTTTCCAGGGTGACGCGCACCTGGTCGCCGCCACGCTTGAGTGCCTGCCGCTCGCGCACATGGTCCACCAACACGCAACGCATCACCCGCCCGGCGAGCGCAAGGAACGGAAGCCGCCCCATGTCGCGTACCGCACCGGCCTCCATGCGCAGGTAGGCCTCGTGCACCAGCACGGTGGTATGCAGCGAGGTACGCCGGCTCGCGCCCAGTTCACGGTGGGCAATGCGTTGCAGTTCCCGGTACAGGAGCCCGAAACGTTCATCAAGCGATATGCCCATGGTCTCGGGAGCAGGCAACTCGGGCATTGCAACATCCTTGCGCACGGTTCGTGCACCGATCTTGCAATGCCCGCCGGGCAAGGGCAACAACGCGGTTGCACTGCCCCCAGCCCGGCCGGGTGGGAGGGACGTCGCCGGCAAGCGTTTTCCACCAACCCGCCCCGTCACAGCCGCCGGCAAGCCCACTCCCACTGCTCCCACCGGCGGATTACCAGCCGAAGCCACCGCCCATGCCGACGGATTTGTCGCTGCCGCTGGACGAGCCGCCAATGGTGAACGCCGCGCGCTCGCTGACTGCACGCTGGTAGCCGATGGATACGGCCTTGCGCCCGCCCTGGAAACCCACGCCCACGCCCAGCTTGTTCTGCGTATGGATGCCGGCAAGGCTGGCGCTCATGTTCATCATCGCGCTGCCCATCGCGCCCATGCGGTCGATGCGTGCATCCATATGGCTTAAACGGCGATCCACGTCGTTGCGGAATTGGGTGAACTGGTCGTTCCAGCCGGCGAACTTCTGGTCGGTGTAGGCATTGGCCGAAGCCAGCGTCCGGGTAGCGGTGGTATCCGTGTAATCACGGGCCGATGCCAGCGTGGCCGCATCGCCGGCATCGGCATAGTCCTTGGCCGCGTCCAACGCGCCAGCCGCCGCTGCGCCGGCCACGCTGGCCACCTGCGCATCGGTATAGGCATTGGCGGCGGCCAACGTCTGCGCATCGCCCGCCTGCAACTGGCGCAGGTTCACCGCATCGGTGGCCTGGGTACCGTCGGCAAGGTGGATGATCTGGCGCTCGCTGCCGGCCGCCCCCACCGAGACCGCGTAGTCGCGGTCGGCCACGGCCATGTAGCCGATGGCGGTGCTGCCGAAATTCAAGGCCTGCGACTGGAAGCCGAAGGCACTGCTGTAGCCGCCACTGGCGACGGTCCAGTTACCGAGCGCGGTACTGCGTTCGCCGCTTGCGACGTTGCCCACGCCGAATGCATGGCTGGCGGCGCCACTGGCCGTGTTCTGCCAGCCATAGGCGCCGCTGCCGGTGCCACTGGCGAGGTTGTTGGTACCGAATGCGCTGCTCGCCTCGCCCTGCGCACGGGAATTGTTGCCGAACGCATTGCTCCACATGGCGCTGGCCGTGTTGCCGTAGCCGACGGCGCTGGCCTGCATCGCGCCTGCGTCGTTGCGCACGCCAACGGCGGTGCTGCTCATGCCGCTGGCCGACACCGCGCTGCCCACGGCTACCGCGGACCTGCCGCTGGCAGTGGCATGCTCGCCATCGTCACTCATACCGTTGCCGTTCTTGTCGTCCCAACCGGACAGGGCGAGGCTGCCGTCGCCCTCCGCCTTGCCGCCGATGCCGAAGGCGCTGCTGCCCTTGCCGTCGCTGGTGTTCTCGTAGCCGAAAGCGCTGCTGCGCTCGCCCCTGGCCCGGTTGTAGCTGCCGAAGGCATTGCTTTCACGAAGGGCAGCGAAATTGGATTTTCCGAACGCATTGCTGTCACGGCCATTGGCCGTGTTCTGGTAGCCGAAGGCGCTGCTGCCCGCGCCATTGGCCCGGTTGGCGTCACCGAAGGCACTGCTGGCGAAACCTCGGGCTCTGTTCTGGGAACCAAAGGCACTGCTGTAACCCTCGAGGGCCATGTTGAGGTTCCCATAGGCCGAAGCGAAGACCTCGCAGGTGGCGTTGTCCCGCCCGTGTTCATCACCCTGGTCGGTATTGGCCGCCGGGTTGTAAACCCAACTCTGGGTGGCGGCATCCCACACCTCGCATTGCGGGTCTGCCGCCAATGCCGGCCGCGGCAAACACACTGCCACGGCAAGCGCCAGCAGTGACGGGGACCACAAACGCACACGGTTGCACACGGCATTGCCACGACTGCTCTGGTTCATCGACACGTTCCTCCAGGAAGGCATGCGCCGCGGAATGCGGCGTCAACAGAGGAATCGGAAAACAGCGCGCAAAGACGACACGGCCTGCGCTCTTCCCGGGCAAGGCCGGTGGCGGCAGGCGCTACTCTGCCTGCGGCGCGTCGGCATGCAGCAGCAACTGCCGCAGCGACTGGCCCTGGGCATCAACCAGGTCATCCACCTGCCACGGGCCATGCAATCTGCGCTCCATTGCCAGGGTGGCGCAACGCTGCTGCGGCGATTGCGGTTCCAGGATGAAACGGAAGCACACCTCCACCCGGGCATGCGTGGGCGACCCCATCACCCGGCGCTGCACTTCAAGGGTGCGATAGCCCAGCACCTCCCCCATCTGGCCGTCCTGCGCGGCGCTCCACGGGTCGGCGCCGATGGCGCACATGCCGTGTTCGTCGGCGCAGGCCTGGTCGCGCTGCAACAACGCATGAAGGGCGGGGGTGAGCAGCGCACCGGCCGGGGCCGGGTCGAAGGCGAAGCCGGGGTATCGCTCGAACAACTCCCGCGCACGCGACCTGGCCGATGCCGGCGGGGTATCCCCGCACGGTACGCGCGCGCACTGGATGCGGGGGGGAAGCATGTCCGGGTCGAGGTTGGCATTGCCATCGCTTGCTGGTGGCAACGGGGTGGCCGGTGCAGCCGGCGCGGAAGGCCCGGCCTGCGCCGGGCCTCCACTGGCACCGCCGCAGGCAGCAAGCATGGCTGCCAACAACCACGGCAGGGATGCATGCATGTTCGTCATTGGAGCGTGGCCCGGTAGGTATAGCGGAACGTGCGCCCATTGAACGGGATGTCCACCTGCTTGAGGAACCCCTTGCTGTCGGCCGCCATCACCTCGCGCTTGAGCCAGATGCGGGTGTTGTCCACGTCGCGCCGGCTGTTGGTACTGCCGCCCGCCCGGGTGCGGTACATGGCGATGTAGTCGGTATGGATGTTGACGAAATCGCCATCGCCGATGTCGCGCGCCTTGAGCCTGAACACGCGGCTCTCGCCAACGTTGATGCTGCCGTTGAATTCACGCACCGGCTTGCAACCGTTGCCGACGTTGCCCTCGTCGCCCCACCAGCAGATGGAATGCGGGTAGTCGCCATTGGCCGGCCAGTAGCGCTGGGTGCCCACGTGCGCGGCCACCAATTGGCGGGTGCCGAACTTCACCACTTCATCGCGGGTGTAGTCGTTCCCCGAAAGGTTCTTGATGCTTTCCAGCGTGAGGGTGAGGGTCACCTCCTCCGGCACGCAGTTGCGGGTGACGAAGTTGTCGGTGGCGCTTTCGGCCCGCACGATCTCGTTGTTCATGTTGACGAACTGGTACCGGATCGGCTGCGGGTTGCCCAGGTGGGTGTTGCGGAAGTAGTCGTCCAGCCATGCCTTGATGTCATCGATCCGCTGCGGCGGGCCGAAGCCGGGGCTGTTGCCGCCGACGGCGTACACGCGGACGCTGGTTTCCTCGCTGAAGCTCTTCTGCAGGCTTTCCAGGCTGGCCGATGCCTTGGCGAAGGGGCTGCTGAACCGGGCCTGCGCATTGACCGCCGACAGGCCGTCCTTGTAGCGGGTCTTGACCGAAAGGAGCAGGCGTTGGCCGTAGGTGACGGTGCCCAGCATGACCTTGTCGCCCTGCGTGGCCACCGCCGGATCGACGAAGATGCCGCGCGCATCCGGCTCGACGGACAAGGTGTACATCTCCTGCGTGACGTCCACCAGGAATTCCTGTTCGCCATCGCGCTGCCGGCTGCCATAGACCGCTTCGGCACTGACGCCATAGGAGGCCGCGCTCGCGCCGAGCTTGAGCTGGGTTTCGGCGGCGTTGCTCAGTTGATAGACATCGGCGGCATAGGACTGCATCTGCCTGCTGCCGGCCGGCATGCGCCCGGTGAGGCGGTTGACGCCGTTGCTGATGGAGCTCTGCATGGGCTGCTCGACCACCTCGTAGGTGCCGGTGCCCCGGTCGGCCATGCCCGGCACGTTGCTGGCGACGATGCGGACGGGATGGCGCGCGCCCGTGGCCGGGTTCATCCGCCCGTCGAAAAAATTTTTGAAGTCATAGACCGCGCCCGGATAGAGCTTGCTGGCCTGCGCGCTGGTGGCGGCAACCTTGAAGCTGTCGTTGTCCAGGCTCAGCCGCGTATTGGTGCTGGTGCAGACCAACCCATCGCCCGATGGCTCTTGCCGGCTGCTGCCACTGGACTGGAGTTCGCCATTGCCCCCGCCGCGGCGGGTGCGCGCCAGCGGCGAATCCGGGTTCAACACCAGGGTGGTGCGCAGCCTCGTACCGCCGAAGGAGCGCTCGTGGCTGACCCTTCCGGTATTGATTTTCACGCTGTTGGCAAGCGCCTTGTTGCTGAATTGCAGTGCCCGCACATCCTGCTGGCGCTGCGCCGTGCCGGCATTGATCCGGAGTGGAGCGTTCTGTGCCTGCACGGCGCCTGCCACCATGGCGATGACGGCAGTGGACAGAAACATCGTTGCATTGCGTTTTGCGAACATCGGGCTGTCTCGCGGGAAGGACGGCAGATTGCCGACACCGGTTGGATCGGGAAAAGCCATGCAAAGGCGACACGCCCGTCACGGCACCGGTTTCATTCCCCGCGGGCCGCTGGCATGGATGGTGGCAACGTAGCGCGACGTGCAGACCGCACCTCCGGGCCTGACCTGCGGATAGTGCTCCCCCATCATCGGCAGCCACTCGACGATCGGATTGAACGAAAAAGAGGTCTTCTTGGCATAGGTACGCTGCACGCCGGAAGTGAAAACGGCGGTATTGCCATCGTCCCAGCGGAAGTCGTAGCGGCCCAGAGCGGTCTGGTGGGTCGCCGATGTTTCGAGGTTGCGCAACGGGTCATGGCTCCAACTGATGGACACCACTTCGAAACCGGGTGCCAGCGGCACCTTCCGGTTGTCGTACAGGTCGCGCGCACGGTCATCGCACCCCATGCGATCCGGGTCATGCGTCGCTCTGAGCACCCTGAAAGTGCCATCGCGCCCGCCCAGGCGATATTCCACCTTCGTCTGGTTGCCCATGTACCCCCTGTCCAACCGCAACGCATCCACTGGAATGCCCGGAAGCGGCACGGTTTCGCGGGCGGCGTGGAAACCGAAGGCGCGCGATACCAGCGGTCGTGCCGCCGGGCTGGCGACGGTCAACTCCACGCGCGGCAGGTCGGGGACGCCGGAAATGTCGGCCGGCACGTCCACCATAATGTACGCCGGGGTCCAGGTGATGACCTGCAGGTCGATCGCGCGCATGCCGTTGCCGCGCAGGGTCACGGTACCGGTGCGCTCGCCAAAGCCGTTGCCTTCGATCAGGTAGCGGCCGCCCGGCTCGAAGGTCCCGCCATGCTGGCCACTGAGCGCATGGATGCCGGGCAGGGCCGCGCGCAACGCCGCCGGCGATGCGGCGAGCCTGGCCGGCATGGCTTGGCGCATGCCCTGCAACCGTATCCGCTGCACTGCCACCGGGTCCTGCACGCCGCTGCGTACCTGGCTTACCGGCGCGGACATCCGTATCTGGCCTGCGGGCTGCAACTGGCGGCCTTCGCGCAATTCCGCCGCGGGCGCCGGCACGCGATTGGCCGTATCTGGCTGGCGTAACTGCACCGTCGCGGAACGGGAGGGCATGGCTTCGCCGCCTGCACGCACCGGAAACCCGGCGGCGAGGGCAAGGACCAGCCACGGCAATGCCCGTGCCGGGCACGGGCAGGAAATCAATGGCAACGAGGGATGCATGGCTTCTCGATCAAGTGGGCACACTTGCTTGATCGTGGAAAGCCAAGCCGGAGCGACAAAAGAAAAACCCGAACGCCCTTCCCTGCGGGCCGATGGTGGCTGCAATGGCGGATGCACACCACACTCGCCCGGCCACGGCCGGCGATGGATCGTCGCAACCGGTCAGCGGCGTGCGCCCCTTGCCCGGTGGCCCCGGCCGAACAATTCGCCAAAGCCGGCATCGAGGTCGTCGAATGCGCCCTGCCGGCACAGCGCCACCACTTCCACGCTCGTTGGCGGCAGGCGGCCGCTTTGCGGCGCGGCGGATGCGACAGCCGCACGATCCGGCCCTCGCCCAGGTCGCAGTCGCGGCGGCCCGTTGCTGCAGGACCAAGGCACGTTTCCCGGTCCCGCGTTCGGTCAGCCGCAGGTGTCGGCAGCGTCGGGCATCTGCGCCAGGTGGTCGCCGAGCAGCTCGATTGCCTGGCGGACCTTGGCCGGCTGGGTCTGCCGGTGCGGCGTCACCGCCCATACCGGCAGCGGCGGGAGAGCCCACTCGGGCAGCAGCCGCACCAGCCGGCCGTCGGCCAGCAGCGGTATCACGTCCAGGCAGGTCAGCACCGCCACGCCCAGTCCCGACTCGCACAGCTGGCGCACCGCCGGCTGGTTGTGGCTGACGATGCGCGGGTGCGCCGGCACCTGCCGTTCCTGTCCGGACACCCGATGCCGCCACGCCAGCCCCGGCACCTGCGCCAGCCCCAGCCAGTCGCTGGCCGGCACCTGCAGCGGATCGGACGGCGCGCCATGCCGCTGCAGCCACTCCGGCGCGGCGCAGGGCCAGCGCTGCAGGACGCCCAGTCGCTGCGCCATCCAGTCGCTGTCCGGCAGCCGGCCGAAACGCAGCGCCAGGTCGATGCGGGCCTGCACCAGGTCGGTCCAGCCATCCTCGAAATGCAGGTACAGGCGCAATTGCGGGTTGTCGCGCAGCCAGCCGCCCAGCGCCGGGCCGATGTGGTCGGCCATGCCCAGCGGCGCGGACAGGCGCAGCTCGCCGCTGGGTGCATGGCGCGCGGCGGAAAGCTCGGCCTCGGCCTCGCCGGCCGCATCCAGCAGCCGCACGCAGGCCGTGTAATAGCGGCTGCCCACGTCGGTCAGCGCCAGCCGCCGGGTGGAACGGTGCAGCAGCGCCACCCCGGCCTCGCGCTCCAATGTGCGCAACTGCTGGCTGACCGCCGAGGTACTCATGCCCAGCGCGCGCGCCGCCGCGCTCATCGAGCCGTGCTGGACCACCTGCGCGAACAGCGCCATGCGCCTGAAATTCTCCATCACCCTCTCCCGTCGGCGCCGCGTCGTGAAGCGCAGCTTCAAGGTGATTGTGGCGCCCGCGGACTGCCGCCGCCACGGCCACGGGGGGACACTGGCGCCCTCCCATCCCGCTTGAGGACTCCCCATGAAAATCGCCCTGATCGGCGCCACCGGCTTCGTCGGCCGCGCCCTGCTCGAAGAACTGCTGGCCCGCGGCCACGAGGTCACCTCGCTGGCCCGCCACCCGGAGAAACTCGCCGCGCGCGAACGCCTGCGCGTGGTCCGCGCCGACGTGCAGGACGCCGCGCAGGTGCAGGCGGCGGTGGCCGGCAGCGACGCGGTGGTCAGTGCCTACAACGCCGGCTGGAACAACCCGGACCTGTACCGCGACTTCATGCGCGGCTCGCGCGCCATCGTCGCCGGCACCACCGCCGCCGGCGTGAAGCGCTACCTCGTGGTCGGCGGCGCCGGCAGCCTGCTGGCCGCCGATGGCACGCAGTTGGTGGATGCCCCGGACTTTCCCGCCGACTACCGCGAAGGCGCCCGCGCCGCGCGCGATGCGCTGGACGAACTGCGGCAGGAAACGGCGCTGGCCTGGACCTTCCTCAGCCCGCCCGTCGCCTTCCATGCCGGCGGCCCCATCGAGCGCACCGGCCGCTACCGCAGCGGCACCGACACCCCGCTGATGGCCGCCGACGGCCCGGGCACGATCAGCCCGGCCGACCTGGCGGTGGCCGTGGCCGACGAACTGGAACAGCCGCGCCACGTGCGCCAGCGCTTCACCATCGCCTGGTGATGCGGACGGAAGCGTCGCCCCCGCCACCGGTGGCGGCGCCTTCTCAGAGCAGGTTCATCTGCGGCTGCGGCTCCGCGTCTTCCCTGATGGCGCCATCGGCCTGCGCGCAGGTCCAGCACAACCCTTCCCGCAGCGGCATCGGCCGGGCATACAGGTAGCCCTGCCCCCAGTGCACGCCGAGCTTGCGCAGGCAGGCGGCGGTGTCCTCGTCCTCGACGTATTCGGCCACCACCTCGGCGCCGCAGGCGCGCGCCACCGCCACCGAGGCCTGCACCATCGCGTAGTCGCGCGGGTCGCGGGTGAGGTTGCGCACGAACGAGCCGTCGATCTTGATGATGTCCACCGGCAGCTCCTTGAGCCGGGCGAAGCTCTGCATGCCCACGCCGAAGTCGTCGATGGCGATGCGGCAGCCGCGCACGCGCAGTTCGTCCAGCAGCAGGCTGGCCTGCTCGGCGGTGAAGATGGCCACCGTCTCGGTGATCTCGAAGCACAGCCGCGACAACCGCAGCGGCGCCTGCTCCAGCAGTTCCAGCAGGCGCACGCGGAAGCTCTCCGAGGCCAGGCTCTGCCCGGTCAGGTTCACCGAAATGCGGCCGCAGGCCGCCACCAGCTCCGGCGACCGCCGCAGTTGCGCGAACAGCTCGGCCACCACCGCCAGATCCAGCTCCGGCCCGCGCCGCGCGGCCTCGACCGCCGGCAGGAACCGGTCCGGCCGCAGCAGTTCGCCTTGCTCGTCGCGCAGGCGGCACAGCACTTCGCCGACGATGCGCCCACCCAGCCGCAACTCGCCCAACGGCAGCACCGGCTGGAAGAACAGCACCAGCCCGTCGGGGCGGCGCAGGTGGGCCAGGGCCGCGCTGGCCCCGTGCAGGCGCGCCTGTGCCTGTTGCAGGGTGGCGCGCTCGGCGTTGGCGAACAATGGCTCGACCTCGTTGCTGGCGCGCGCCTCGAACGCGAGGCTGGAGGCCAGCATCAGCGCGGCGTCCAGGTCCAGCCCGGTGTCGCCGCCGAAGCGCGCCACGCCCAGGTACGGCAACAGGCGCACGTTCTGCCCCTCCACGAGGAAGCCGGGCTGTTCGATGTCGCGCAGCAGCGCGCCCCAATCGATCCTGCCGCCGCATTCGGCCAGCAATGCGAACTGCCCGCTGCCCAGGTAGCAGGACTGCACGTCGTGGGCTTCCAACCGTGCGGCCACCTCGGTCATCACCCGGGTCTGCGCACCCAGGCCGTAGCCCACCGTCAGCGTGTCGGCCTGGTCCAGCAGCAGGCAGGCCAGCCCGCATGCCTCCGGCCGCTGCCCGGCCTGCCGCCGCAACGCGCGCAGGTTGGGCAGGCCGGTCAACGAATCGCGCCGGGCCTGCTCGTCCAGCCGCCGCGCCATGTCCTCGCGGTCGCGGCTGGCCAGCAGGTAGTACATCATCGCCATCAGCACGATGCCCATTTCCAGCGCAAGGTGCACGAGGTTGAGGAAGCCCACCGGCGTGCGGGTGAGCATCGCCGCGCCCCCCAAGTTGCCCACCATCAACAGCAGCGTGGCCGCCAGCAGCGGCATCGCGAACGCCAGCCGCATGTGCAGCATGCACCAGGTCAGCACCGCCAGCACGGCGATGCGGTAGTCGGTCAGCACCGCGCCGCCGGTGGGCGTGCCGCTCAGGTCGATGCGCACCACCCGGCTCAGGCCCACGCTCAGCACGCCGCCCAGCACCAGCAGGAACAGCAGCCCCCACTGGCCGTTGCGGCCGGCCAGCGCCGGCCGGCGCCGCTCGGTCCACGCCACCACCGCCGGCAAGGTGACCACCAGCACGCCGAAATACTTGGCGAACAGGGTTTCGATCAGGCCGCTGACCTGGCTGGCCGTACCGAACGGCAGGCCGTACAGCAGGCCCAGCAGCGCCTGCCCCAGCGGGAAGACCAGCAGGCCGAACAGCGCGAAACGGAGCAGGTCGCCCTGCGACAGCGGCTCGCGCCCCGGCGCCGCCGGCCGTTTCAGGCCCACCCGCGCGCACCAGTACGTCCATGCGCAGCCGACCACGGAAACCAGCGAGCCCACCCCCAGCTCCGCGGGCGTGTACCCCAGGTGCAATGCGCGCGCCAGCCAGCCCAGCATGATCAGCGCATAGCAGCCGGGCATCACCCAGCGGTCGCGGTCGAGCATGGCGATGGCCAGCAGCAGGCCGACGTGCAGGTGCACCAGCGACGCCGGTGCGGCATGGCTCCACAGTTCCAGCCGATAGGGAACCGCCACCTGCTGCAACAGCAGGCAGACACTGCCCAACAGCAGAATCCTTCCACCCCGCGTCGTGGCCCAGTGATGCATTGGCATCCCCCCGATACCTCCACCGGGAAACGTCTCCGGCGGCAGGGCCATGCTGACACAAAACCGCATCCGGCGTTTCGTATCGCCGGAAACCAAAACCGCGCCGGGATCCGTTATTTTGGGCAGTCCGTTGCCCGCTCCGGGGGAGGCCGGAAAGCGCGGCGCGGGGCACTTCAACCCATGCCCGCGCCCCGCGCCCGCCTGGTCAGCCCTTGGCGAACTGCAGCTGGCCGCCGCCGGCTTCCACCTTGATGGTGTCGCCGCCGGCGAACTCGCCGGCCAATATCTTCTGCGCCAGCGGGTTCTCCAGCTGCTGCTGGATCGCGCGCTTGAGCGGGCGCGCGCCGTACACCGGGTCGAAGCCGACGTTGCCGAGCAGCTCGAACGCCGAGTCGGCCACGTCCAGCTTCAGGTTGCGCTCGGCCAGCCGCTTCTCCAGCCCGGCCATCTGGATGCGCGCGATCTGCTTGATCTGCTGCTTGTCCAGCGGGTGGAACACGACGATGTCGTCCAGCCGGTTGATGAACTCCGGGCGGAAGTGCGCCTGCACCACGCCCATCACCGCCGCCTTCATCTGCAGGTAGGCCTCCGGCGAATCGTCCGTGCTCAGCTCCTGTATCTGGTGCGAGCCGAGGTTGGAGGTCATCACTATGACGGTGTTGCGGAAGTCCACGGTGCGGCCCTGGCCGTCGGTCAAACGGCCATCGTCGAGCACCTGCAACAGGATGTTGAACACGTCCGGGTGTGCCTTCTCGACCTCGTCGAGCAGAATCACGCTGTACGGGCGGCGGCGCACCGCTTCGGTGAGGTAGCCGCCTTCCTCGTAGCCGACGTAGCCGGGGGGCGCGCCGATCAGCCGCGCCACGCTGTGCTTCTCCATGAACTCGCTCATGTCGATGCGCACCATCGCATCGCTACTGTCGAACAGGAAGTCGGCCAGCGCCTTGGTCAGCTCGGTCTTGCCGACGCCGGTGGGGCCGAGGAACAGGAACGAGCCGCTCGGGCGGTTGGGGTCGGACAGCCCGGCGCGCGAGCGGCGCACCGCGTCGGAGACGACCTTGATCGCCTCCTCCTGCCCGACCACGCGGTCGTGCAGCACCTCTTCCATGCGCAGCAGCTTGTCGCGCTCGCCTTCGAGCATCTTGCTCACCGGGATGCCGGTCCAGCGGCTGACCACCTCGGCGATCTCCTCGTCGGTCACCCGGTCCTGCACCAGCTTGAAGTCCTTGTGCTCGGCTTCCTGCGCGGCGGCCAGCTGCTTTTCCAGGTTCGGCAGCAGGCCGTACTGGATTTCGCTCATGCGGGCGAAATCCTGCCGGCGCTGCGCCGCTTCGAGGTCGAGCCTGGCCTGCTCGATCTGCTCCTTGACCTTGGTCGCGCCCTGCAACGCAGCCTTTTCCGACTTCCAGATTTCGTTGAGGTCGGAGAACTCGCGCTCCAGCCCGTCGATGTCGGCTTCCAGATCGGCAAGGCGCTTGCGCGAAGCGTCATCCTTTTCCTTCTTCAACATTTCGCGCTGGATTTTCAGTTGGATCAGGCGGCGTTCGAGGCGGTCCAGTTCCTCCGGCTTGGAGTCGATCTCCATGCGGATGCGGCTGGCGGCCTCGTCCATCAGGTCGATGGCCTTGTCCGGCAGCTGGCGGTCGGTGATGTAGCGGTTGGACAGCGTGGCGGCGGCGACGATCGCCGGGTCGGTGATCTCCACGCCGTGGTGCACGGCATAACGTTCTTTCAGCCCGCGCAGGATGGCGATGGTGTCCTCGACGCTGGGTTCGCCGACGAACACCTTCTGGAAGCGACGCTCCAGCGCGGCATCCTTCTCGATGTACTGGCGGTATTCGTCCAGCGTGGTCGCGCCGATGCAGTGCAGCTCGCCGCGCGCCAACGCCGGCTTGAGCATGTTGCCGGCGTCCATCGCACCATCGCCCTTGCCGGCGCCGACCATCGTGTGCAGCTCGTCGATGAACAGGATGATCTGGCCTTCGTTCTTGGCGAGGTCGTTGAGCACGCCCTTCAGCCGTTCCTCGAACTCGCCGCGGAACTTGGCGCCGGCGATCAGCGCACCCATGTCCAGCGACAGAACGCGCTTGCCGCGCAGGCCCTCGGGCACTTCGTCGTTGATGATGCGCTGGGCCAGGCCCTCGACGATCGCGGTCTTGCCGACGCCCGGCTCGCCGATCAGCACCGGGTTGTTCTTGGTCCGGCGTTGCAGCACCTGGATGGTGCGGCGGATTTCCTCGTCGCGGCCGATCACCGGGTCGAGCTTGCCGCTCTCGGCGCGCGCGGTGAGGTCGATGGTGTATTTCTCCAGCGCCTGCCGCTGTTCCTCGGCGTTTTCGCTCTGCACGGTTTCGCCGCCGCGCAGCTTGTCGATGGCGGCCTCCAGCTTCTGCTTGTTGGCACCTGCCGCGCGCAGCGCCATGCCGGCCGCGCCGCTGTCGTCGGTGGCGGCCAGCAGGAACCATTCGCTGGCGATGAACTGGTCATTGTGCTGCTGCGCCAGCTTGTCGGTGGCGTTGAGCAGGCGGCTCAGGTCGTTGCCCATCGACAGGTTGCCGGCCTGCCCGGATACCTTGGGCAGCGCCTCCAGCGCTTCGCCCAGGCGTTCGCGCAGCAGCGGCACGTTGACTCCGGCCTGCGCCAGCAGCGGCCGGCTGCTGCCGCCGGGCTGGTCGAGCAGCGCGGCCAGCACGTGCACCGGTTCGATGATGGTGTTGTCGCGGCCCACGGCCAGCGACTGCGCGTCGGCCAGGGCTTTCTGAAAATTGGAGGTGAGCTTGTCCATCCGCATGGTGGTCATCCCGGATCAGGGGCCGGCGCTGCCGGCGATACTCGTTCAGATGCGGTTGCGGCGACGTGATTCAAGCCCACCCGGCGGTGCCCGTTCAGCCGCCGCGCGTCACCGCCGCGCGGATCGCGCGCAGCTGCTGCCGGACCGCGCGGGACTGCTCCGCGTCCAGCCGCAACAGCAGCTTCTGCCCCACCGAACGCGACTGCAGGCCCGGATCGACGAAACGGTACCTGCCGCGTTCGTCCAGTTCCACTTCCAACGGCCGGGCCGGTTCCGGCGCCTGCAGCAGGTGGTCGATCACCGCGACCAGGCGGTCGTTGAAATGGCCATCGGGGTGCCCCGCTTCGCGCCATGCCTCCTGCACCAGCGGATACAGCCGCAGGTAGGCCGCCACCAGCGCATCGGCGTCGACGGCGGTGAACGCCTTCACCCACGGCGCGTAGCGCGCGGCGTTGGCCGCGGCGATGCGGACGCCGCCGGACGCGGCATCGCCTTCGACCTGCAGGCTGCCGGGCAGCGGCCGCGCCGCCAGCGCATTGGACGGCATGGCCGGCTGGGTGAGGTTGTCGATGTGCATGACCAGCCGCTGGACCAGGTGGTCCTGCCGCAGCAGCGCCAGCACATCGCTGGCGAACAGCGACGCCAGCGCCTGCTGCGCCGTCGCGTCGCTGTCGCCCAGCGCCGGCAGCCCGGCATCGGCCGAGTCGTCGCGCTCCAGCGGGTGCTGCGGGATCTGTGCCGGTTGCGCCTCCGGCGCCGCGGCCGGTGGCTCGATCCGGCTTTCGCCGGCCGGCGCCTGCGCGGCGAACGGCGACGCGCCCGGCGCCGGCGACAGGTTGTCGCGGAACAGCCACCAGCCCGCGCCTCCCACCACCGCCACGCCCGCCACGACCCACGGCCACACCGCCTTCCTGTCCTTCATCGGGAACCACCTCGCATCGCGAACATCCTCGTATGACAGGCAAGATCATGATCGGTTCCCCGCGCATGACCTTCTGCTAACAACCGATGCGGCATAGTGGCTGCATGTCAGAAGAACCACGGCGTCCGCCGCCCCCGGCGCTGGCGGACAACGATGCGCTTTTCCTCGATGTCGACGGCACCCTGGTCGCCTTCGCCGACCACCCCGAACGGGTAATGCTCGCCGACGGCCTGCCCGACCTGCTCGCCCGGCTTTCGCAACGGCTGGGAGGCGCCCTCGCGCTGGTCAGCGGCCGCCCCCTGGTGCAGGTGGACCGGCTGTTCGCACCGCTGCGGCTGCCGGCCGCCGGCCTGCACGGCGCGCAGCTGCGGACCACCGGTGGCGACGTCATCGAGGCCGAAACCACCGCGCCGTGGCTGCACGAGCTGCACCTGCGCGCGATGCATTTCGCCCATGCCCATCCCGGCGTGCTGGTCGAGGCCAAGGGCGCTGCACTGGCGCTGCACTGGCGCAAGGCGCCGGCCGCCGCCGCCGCGGTGGCGGCCTTCGCCCATGCGCAACTGCCGCTGCTGCCGGGCGTGCGCCTGCAGCCGGGCAACCACGTCGTCGAACTGGTCGCGGCCGGCCACGACAAGGGCACGGCGGTCGCCGCGCTGATGCGCGAGGCGCCCTTCGCCGGCCGCCGCCCGTGCTTCATCGGCGACGACCTCACCGACGAGGACGGTTTCACCGCGGCCGCACGGCTGGGCGGGTATGGCGTGCTGGTCGGCACCCGTGCCGGCAGCCATGCGCGCCACGCCCTGCCCGACGTGGCCGCGGTGCATGGGTGGCTGCGCGCCGGCACCCGCTGAGGGCGCGCCATGTCACGGAACGGAAAGCAGCCGGATGGCCGGCAGGAGAAGGCAACGATGCATCAATCCGACCTCGACCTCGGCGTCATCGGCAATGGCAGCTTCGGCGCATTGGTCGACAAGCAGGCGCGCGTGGTGTGGAGCTGCCTGCCCGCCTTCGACGGCGACCCCGCCTTCTGCGCGCTGCTGTCGCCGCGCGCGCACGAAGGCGGCGATTTCGGCATCGAGCTGGAGGACTTCGCCGGCAGCGAGCAGCACTACCTGACCAATACCGCGGTGCTGCGCACGGTGCTGCACGACGCGCACGGCGGGCAGGTGGAGGTGATCGACTTCGCCCCGCGCTGGCGCCACGACGGCCGCTTCTATCGCCCGCCCAGCATCATCCGCCGCATCCGCCCGCTGGCCGGCAGCCCGCGCATCCGCGTGCGGGTGCGGCCACTGGCCGACTGGGGCGCGCGCATTCCCGAAACCACCTGGGGCAGCAACCACATGCGCTGGCTGCTGCCGGGTTTCACCCTGCGCCTGACCACCGACGTGCCGGTGCGCTTCGTCCGCGATGCCCTGCCGTTCGTGCTGGCGCACCCGATGGAACTGGTACTGGGGGTGGACGAAACGCTCCATCGGTCCCTCGCCGACTATGCGCAGGAAGCGCAGCAGCGCACCGAGGACTACTGGCGCGAGTGGGTGCGCTACCTGTCGATCCCGCTGGAATGGCAGGACGCGGTGATCCGCAGCGCCATCACCCTGAAACTGTGCCAGTACGAGGACAGCGGCGCGATCATCGCGGCGATGACCACCTCCATCCCCGAGGCGCCGGGCAGCGCGCGCAACTGGGACTATCGTTACTGCTGGCTGCGCGACGCCGCCTTCGTGGTGCGCGCGCTGAACCGGCTGGGCGCGACCAAGTCGATGGAGGATTTCCTGCGCTACATCTTCAACCTCGCCAGCACCGACGGCAGCCTGCAACCGCTGTACGGCATCGGCCTGGAGGAAAAGCTGGACGAGCACGAGGTCGAATCGCTGGCCGGCTACCGCGGCATGGGCCCGGTGCGGCGCGGCAACCTGGCCTGGCTGCAGAAGCAGCACGATGTCTACGGCTCGGTGGTGCTGGCCTCGACCCAATTGTTCTTCGACCAGCGCCTGAAGGACCCCGGCGACGTCCACACCTTCGCCCGGCTGGAACCGCTGGGCGAACGCGCCTGGGCGCTGCACGACGTGCCCGACGCCGGCCTGTGGGAATTCCGCGGCCGCACCGCGGTGCACACCTACACCGCGGCGATGTGCTGGGCCGCCTGCGACCGCCTGGCCAAGATCGCGACCCGCCTGCAACTGCCCGAACGCGCCACGCTGTGGCGCGAGCGCGCCGACGCCATCGGCCAGCGGGTACTGGCGCGCGGCTGGAACGCGCAGCTGGGCCACTTCACCGACACCTTCGACGGCAGCCACCTGGACGCCTCGTTGCTGCTGCTGGCCGACATCGGCCTGGTCGAGGCGACCGACCCGCGCTACGTCGCCACCGTCGAAGCCATCGGCAACGGGCTGCGGCACGGCGACGCGCTGTTCCGCTACATCGCCCCGGACGACTTCGGCGCGCCGGAGACCAGCTTCACCATCTGCACCTTCTGGTACATCGACGCGCTGGCCGCGATCGGCCGCCTCGACGAGGCGCGCGCATTGTTCGAAAGCGTGCTGGCGCGGCGCAACCCACTCGGCCTGCTGTCCGAGGACCTGGCCTTCGACGACGGCCAGATGTGGGGCAACTTCCCGCAGACCTATTCGCACGTGGGCCTGATCACCGCGGCTATGCGGCTGTCGCGCAGCTGGCAGGAGGCGTCGTGAGCCGGCTGGTGGTGGTCTCCAACCGCGTGGCCCTGCCCGGCGAGAACCGCGCCGGCGGGCTGGCGGTGGGCCTGCTGGCGGCGCTGCAGGAGCGCGGCGGGCTGTGGTTCGGCTGGAGCGGGCGCAGCGTGGCCGGCGACAGCGGCGCGTTGCACGAGCAGACCGACGGCAACATCCACTACGCCACGCTGGACCTGTCCAGGGCCGACCTGGACGGCTACTACAACGGCTTCTCCAACCGCACGCTGTGGCCGCTGCTGCACTTCCGCCTCGACCTGGTCGATTACGACCGGCGCAAGCGCGAGACCTACTGGAAGATCAACACGCTGTTCGCCGACAAGCTTGCGCCGCTGCTGCGCGAGGACGACACGCTGTGGATCCACGACTACCACCTGATCCCGCTGGCGGCGCTGCTGCGCGAGCGCGGCATCGGCTGCCGCATCGGCTTCTTCCTGCACGTACCGGTGCCCTCGGCCGACCTGGTGCAGGCATTGCCCGAGCACCGCTCGTTGTTCTCCACGCTGTACGCCTGCGACCTGCTGGGTTTCCAGACCCGGCGCGATGCCGCCCGTTTCCAGTCATGGGTACGCCTGTTCGGCGGCGGCCGGATCATCGACGAGGACTGGATCGAATCCCCGGACGGCCGGCGCGTGCGCACCTCGGCCTACCCGATCGGCATCGACACCGGGCACATCGCCCGCCAGGCGCGCGCGGCCGCCGGCAACAGCGCGGTGCGCGCGCTGCGGCAAAGCCTGGAACACCGCAAGCTGGTGATCGGCGTGGACCGGCTGGACTACTCCAAGGGCCTGCCCGAGCGCTTCCACGGTTTCCAGCGCTACCTCACCCGCCATCCGCAGGAAAAAGGCAGCACGACGTTCCTGCAGATCGCGCCGGTGTCGCGCGGCAGCGTGGCCGAGTACCGCGCCCTGCGCCACGAGCTGGAGCAACTGGCCGGGCACATCAACGGCAGCCACGCCGAGGCCGACTGGACGCCGCTGCGCTACGTCAACCGCAACTACGCGCACCGCACCCTCACCGGCTTCTACCGCGAGGCGGCGGTGGGGCTGGTCACGCCGTTGCGCGACGGCATGAACCTGGTCGCCAAGGAATACGTGGCCTCGCAGGACCCGGACGACCCCGGGGTACTGGTGCTGTCGCTGCTGGCCGGCGCCGCCGACGAGATGAAGCAGGCGCTGCTGGTCAACCCGCACGACCTGGACGGCGTCGCCGATGCCATCGCCACCGCGGCGAACATGCCGCGCGGCGAGCGCATCGAACGCTGGCAGGCAATGATGCAGCATTTGCAGGAGCACGATATCCACCGCTGGCGCAGCGACTACCTGCAGGCGCTGGAAGGCGGCTGAGCCGCCGCCGTCGCGCCGGCCTCAGTCCAGGAACCGCGCCGCCTGCGCCGGCGTCGGCAGGTAACAGGCATCGTGGCGGCCGAACCAGCGGTAACGATTGCGCGCCAGCCAGCGGTAGGCGCCATCGCGCAGCGGCCGGGGCAGCAGGCGCGCCGACAGCGCCAGTTTCCAGAGGCCGCCAAGGCCGGCCAGCACGCGCACGATGGCGTCGGTATCTGTGAACGCGCCGCCCGCCTCGACCAGCAGGAACGACAGCGGGTCGTCCGGGTCCAACCCATGCGCGGCCAGCAGTTGCCGTCCATGCACGCCCTGCATCGCCGCGAAGCGATAGCGGCCAGCGCGGTCGAAGCGCAGCAGGAAACGCACCCAGCGGCTGCACAGCGCGCAGACGCCGTCGAACACGATTACCGGCGCAGCATGCTCAGTCATCGCCGCCCTCCGGCAGCAGCCAGCCCTCGTAGCGGATCAGGCGTCCCAGCCACGGCATCGAGACGTCGACGAGGAATTCGTAGCGCCCTTCCCGCTCGCGTTCGCGACAATGCACGCCGGCGAACCAGCGCGCCGGCAGCGGCACGATGCCGAACGCCCATGCACGCACGGCCCGCCACAGGATTTCATCGTCCACCACTTCCAGCGCGAAGCGGAAACGCAGTGCGCCCAGCCGTTCGTACAGGTGGCCGTCACGCTGCCACAGCCGCGAGGCCATGCGCACGCCGCCGAAACGACGGTTCCAGTGCTCGCCGGTTTCGTCCACGACGAATTCGACACCTACCGGCACGTCTGCGGCGGCCGGCGGCAAGCGCGCCAGCCATGCGCACGGCACCACCAGCCAGTGGGTGCCGCGCAGCACCTCGCCGCGCCCGCGCCAGCGCTGGCGTTCCGCTATCGAATGCAACGCCTGCAAGCGCGGCGGCAACCCTGCGAACGCGGCGCCGAGCACGCGCTCGAACAGCGGCGTGCTCACGGCTGCATCCACACCAGCGTGGCCATGCGCCCGCTGCGGCGATCGCGGCGGTGCGAAAACCAGCGTGACGGATCGGCGATGGTGCATTGGTTGCCGCCGTGGATGGCGGCCGCGTCCATGCCGGCAGCCTGCAAACGCTGGCGCGCCAATGCATACAGGTCTACCCGCCAGTGGCCCGGCCGGGTGGCGGCAAATGCGGCTTCGGCCTGCGCCGAATGGGCGAGGAAGGCGTCACGCACGTCGCTGCCGATTTCGTAATGCGCCGGCCCGGCCGCCGGGCCGAGCCATGCCACGACATCGTCCGCCGGCGTGCGCATCGCCGCCAGCGTCGCTTCCAGCATGCCGGCGGCCAGCCCGCGCCAGCCGGCGTGGGCGGCGGCCACCTCGCCGCCATCACGGGCGGCGAACACCACCGGCAGGCAGTCGGCGGTGAGGATCGCCAGCACCACCCCGGGCGTGGAGGTCACGGCGGCATCGGCCTCCGGCTCGGCTTCAACGCCTTGCGCGGTGGGCGGGGCGTCGAAGCGCAGCACGCCGGTGCCATGCACCTGCCGCAGCCAGTGCGGCGCCGAGGGCAGCCCGGCCAGTTGCCGCAGTTCGTCGCGGTTGCGCTGCACCTGTCGTGGGTCGTCGCCCTCGGGCGAAGTGCGGTTGCCCATGTTGAAGCGGTCGAACGGCGGCCGCGAGCCGCCCGCGCCCTGCCGCACCGTGGTGAAGGCACGCACGCCCGGCGGCGCCGGCCAGCCGGCTTCCAGCCACGGCGCGGCGGTGTTCACCAGCGGTCCCGCTCGCGCTCATTGAAGGCCCCGGTGTCCTCGCGCAGCGCCTGCATCAGCGCCAGCAGGTCGGCCGGCACCGGCGCGCTGTTGCGCACCGCCACGCCGCTGATCGGGTGCATGAATTCCAGCGTCTCGGCGTGCAGCGCCTGGCGCTTGAAGCCGCGCAGCTGCGCGACCAGTTCGTCGCTGGCGCCCTTGGGCAGCTTCAGCGCGCCGCCGTACAGCGGGTCGCCGACGATGGCGTGCTTCAGGTGCGCCATGTGCACGCGGATCTGATGGGTGCGGCCGGTTTCCAGCCGGCACTCCAGCGCGGTGTGGGCGCGGAAACGCTCGCGCAGGCGGTAGTGGGTGACCGCATCGCGGCCGTCCTCGCGCACCGCCATGCGCAGGCGGTCGCGCGGGTGCCGGTCGATCGGCGCATCGACGGTGCCGCCGGCCACCAGCGCGCCACAGACCACCGCCAAGTACTGGCGGTGTACCTCGCGCGCGGACAGCTGCTCGACCAGCGCGGTCTGCGCCTGCACGGTGCGGGCCACCACCATGACGCCGCTGGTGTCCTTGTCCAGCCGGTGCACCACGCCGGCGCGCGGCACCTTGGCCAAGGCCGGGTCGCGGAACAGCAGCGCGTTGACCAGGGTGCCGGTGGGGTTGCCGGCGCCGGGGTGGACCACCAGCCCGGCCGGCTTGTCGATCACGAGGACGTGCTCGTCCTCGTATAGCACCGACAGCGGGATGTCCTCGGGCAGGGCATCGGTTTCGACCTCCAGCACCGCGTCCAGCGTGGCCAGCTCGCCACCACGCAGCAGGTCGCGCGGGCGCGCCGGGGCGCCGTCGAGCAGCGCGGCGCCGGACTTGATCCAGTCGCTCAGCCGGGACCGGGAGAACTCGGGGAACAGCTCGGCCAGCACCGCGTCGAAACGGCGGCCAGCGGCGGCATCGGGCACCCGCGCCTGGCGGGAAGAAGGGGAAGCGTTGTCGGACATGGCAGGGGGCAGCGGAAGGGGAATTCGGGGTCCCGGTGGCAGGAGTCAGTCGCGGGACAGGCCACTAGGCTATCATCGCCCCTTCGTATTCCTGCCGCGTCCCGCCCCGACCCATGATCCGACGCTCCTTGCCGTTGTCCACGCCCGTCCGCATCACCGCCCTGCTGCTGGTCCTGGTTTTCGCCGCCAGCGGCTGCCACCGCGGCAGCAAGAAGAACGCGGACGAGGGCATGCCGGTCGAAACGCTCTTCGAAAAGGGCCACAAGCTGATGGAAGGCGGCAACTGGTCCGGCGCCGAGAACAGCTTCAGGCGCCTGATCGCGCAGTACCCCTATGGCCCGTACACCGAGCAGGCGATGATCGAAAGCGCCTACGCCCAGTACAAGGCCGGCAAGAACGACGACGCGGTGTCCAGCATCGACCGCTTCATCCGCACCTACCCGACCCACCGCAACATCGCCTACCTGTACTACCTGCGCGGGCTGGCCAACGGCAACAGCGACACCGTGTTCCTGCGCCGGGTGTGGTCGCTGGACTCCAGCCGCCGCGACCTGTCCGCCCCGCGCCAGGCCTATGCCGACTTCAACATCGTCGCCGAGCGCTACCCGAACAGCCGCTACGCCGCCGACGCGCGCCAGCGCATGATCGAACTGCGCGACGTGTTCGCCCAGTACGAGATGGACAACGCCCTGTACTACATGCGCCGCGGCGCCTGGATCTCGGCCGCCGGCCGCGCCACCTACCTGCTGGAAACCTACCCGCAGAGCGCGTTCCAGAACGACGCGGTGGCCGCGCTGGGCGAGTCCTACACCCACCTGGGCAACAAGACCCTGGCCGACGACGCCCGCCGCGTGCTGGAACTGAACCAGCCCGACCACCCGTGGCTGCGCGGCGACTGGCCGAAGTACCCGTGGATGATCCGCAAGCTCAACCCGTTCGCCGGCGAGAAGTCGGCCGCCACCGGCCAGCGCAACGCGCAGATGACGCGCAAGTAAGCAAGCCAAATGGAACAGCACTGACGCCCCGCAAGGGGCGTCATGCGTTTGTGGCAGCAACAGCGTCGGGGATGTAGTCCCGACCTACCCGGCCGCACCGGGGAAGGCCACATGCCACGCGGCTCTGCCCGGCCCACGTTGGGAGCGCGCTCACGCGCGACGGCCCGGCGCGTAAACCTCAAAAGCAATCGCGGGTGAACCCGCTCCACGGTGCCGTAGGTCGGGGCTACGCCCCCGACGGCGACACGCACAAAGCATCGGGGGTGTAACCCCGACCTACCCAGCCGCATGCGGGGCGAGCCGCGCATCTACGGCGCGGCTTCGTCGACCTTGAACACAGTCCTGCAGTCGCGGCGGAATTCCTCGCCGGTGCCGCGCCAGATGAAGCTGCGGCAGTGGCGGTTGCCTTCCTGCGTGTCCACCACCTTCACCGCGTAGAAGGCCTGGAAGAACTCGTCGCGACTGACCTGGCCATCACCGTTCCAGTCCATCTGCTCCTTCTCCACGCCGCGGGTGATGGCGATGCCGGCGTACCACGCCCAGCCCAGCCAGCCCAGCGCCACCAGGACCAGTACCAGCAGCGCGCGGCGGCGCGGGGTGAACCTGCCGCGCAGGATCATGGCACCCGCCGGATGCGCGCACCGAGCGCACCGAGCTTCTCCTCGATGTTCTCGTAGCCGCGGTCGAGGTGGTAGATGCGGTCGATGCTGGTGTCGCCATCGGCCACCAGCCCGGCCAGGATCAGCGACGCCGAGGCGCGCAGGTCGGTGGCCATCACCGGCGCCCCGCTCAGGCGCTCGACGCCACGGCAGATGGCGGTATGGCCCTCGACCTGGATGTCCGCGCCCAGCCGCAGCAGTTCGTTGACGTGCATGAAACGGTTCTCGAAGATCGTCTCGTTGACCACGCCCACGCCGTCGGCCACGCAGTTCAGCGCCATGAACTGCGCCTGCATGTCGGTCGGGAACGCCGGGTACGGCGCGGTGGTCAGGTTGACCGCCTTCGGCCGCCTACCCTGCATGTCCAGGGTGATGCTGTCTTCGGTGGTTTCGATGCGCGCGCCGGCCTCGGCCAGCTTGGCCAGCACCGCGTCCAGCGTGTCCGGGCGCGCGTTGCGCAGGGTCACGCGGCCGCCGGTCATCGCCGCGGCGACGAGGAAGGTGCCGGTCTCGATGCGGTCCGGCAGCACCGCGTGGCGGCCGCCGTCCAGGCGCTCGACGCCCTCGATCACCAGCCTCGCGGTGCCCAGCCCCTCGATCTTCGCGCCCAGCGCGATCAGGCAGTGCGCCAGGTCGGTGACCTCCGGCTCCATCGCCGCGTTTTCCAGCACGGTGGTGCCCTCGGCCAGCACCGCGGCCATCAGTACGTTCTCGGTGCCGGTGACGCTGACCATGTCGAAGGTGAAGCGGCCGCCCTTCAGGCGTTCGGCGCGGGCCTTGATGAAGCCGTTCTCGACGCTGATTTCCGCACCCAGCGCCTGCAGGCCCTTGATGTGCTGGTCTACCGGCCGCGAGCCGATGGCGCAGCCGCCGGGCAGCGACACTTCCGCCGCGCCATGTTTGGCCAGCAGCGGGCCGAGCACGAGGATCGAGGCGCGCATGGTCTTGACCAGTTCGTAAGGCGCCACGTGCTGGTTGACGCTGCGCGGGTCGACCACGATCGCGCTGCCGCGCGACAGCGTGCCCTGGTCAATGGTGACCTTGGCCCCCAGTTCGCCGAGCAGCTTCACCGTGGTGATCACGTCGTGCAGGTGAGGCACGTTGGTGATCTCCACCGGCGCATCGGCCAGCAGGGTCGCGCAGAGGATGGGCAGGACGGCGTTCTTGGCGCCGGAGACATTGACTTCACCGTTCAGCGCATTGCCGCCGGTGACCACGATTTTCGCCATTGGATAAGGGCCGGTAGGTGGGCGGGGCCGGCTCAGCCGGCTTCGCCCGGGGTAATGGTTTTCAGCGCCAGCGCGTGGATCGCGCCGCCCATCAGTTCGCCCAGCGTGGCATAGACCATGCGGTGGCGGGCCAGCGGCAGCTTGCCGGCGAAGGCCTCGCAGACCACGGTGGCCTCGAAGTGCACGCCGTCCTCGCCCCACACCTCGGCGCGGGCGCCGGGCAGGCCGGCTTCGATCAGGTTCTGGATGGTCTCGGCGTCCAAGGCGCTTTCCTAATAAAATGGACGTCCATTCTACCCTTCGAGCGGCGCCCGCATGGTTGCTTCCCCTGTTTCCCCGGACACGCTGGACGATGCCGAGCTGGCCACCAGCGGCCGCCGCGTGTTCGAGATCGAGCGCGCCGAGCTGGAACGGGTCGGCAACCGCATCGGTGCCGAATTCACCGCTGCCTGCCGGCTGGTGCTGGGCTCGCGCGGGCGCGTGGTCGCCACCGGCATGGGCAAGTCCGGCCATATAGCGCGCAAGATCGCCGCCACCCTGGCCTCCACCGGCACCCCGGCGTTCTACGTGCACCCGGGCGAGGCCGGCCACGGCGACCTGGGCATGATCACCGAGGACGACGTGGTGCTGGCGCTGTCCTATTCCGGCGAGTCGGACGAGGTGCTGATGCTGCTGCCGGTGCTCAAGCGCCAGGGCAATCCGCTGATCGCGATGACCGGCAAGCCGCAGTCCAGCCTGGCCCGCGCCGCCGACGTGCACCTGGACGTGAATGTGGACCACGAGGCCTGCCCGCTGGCGCTGGCCCCGACCTCCAGCACCACCGCCTCGCTGGCGATGGGCGACGCGCTGGCGGTGGCGCTGTTGGACGCGCGCGGCTTCACCGCCGACGACTTCGCCCGCTCGCACCCGGCCGGCAGCCTCGGCCGCCGCCTGCTGCTGCACATCACCGACGTGATGCACAGCGGCGACGACCTGCCGCGCGTGCGCGAGGACGCCAGCCTCAGCACCGCCCTGATGGAAATGAGCCGCAAGCGCCTGGGCATGACCGCCGTGGTCGATGCCGGGGACAGGCTGGTCGGCCTGTTCACCGACGGCGACCTGCGCCGCGCGTTGGACACCGACATTGACGTGCGCAGCGCCGGCATCGCCGAAGTGATGACCCGCAACCCGCGCACCATCGGCGCCGACCAGTTGGCGGTGGAAGCCGCGCGGCTGCTGGAAAAACACCAGATCAACGGCCTGATCGTGGTCGATGGCGACGGCCGCGCGGTCGGCGCCCTGAACATTCATGACTTGTTGCGGGCAAAAGTGGTTTAAAAGCCCGCACACTGACGCCCTTGACGCAATGGATCGCCCACTGATGCCCTGGTCTCCCCTCGCCCACTTTCCCGCCGAACTGCATGCCGTCGCCGGCGGTATCCGGCTGGCCTGCTTCGACGTGGACGGGACCCTGACCGACGGCCGCCTGTACTACGACCATGCAGGCAACGAGAGCAAGGCGTTCTACGTGCAGGACGGGCTGGGCCTGAAGCTGCTGCAGAAGCACGGCATCCACCCGGTGCTGATCACCGCGCGCAACAGCCTGTCGGCGCAGCGGCGCGGCGCCGACCTCGGCATCGATACCCAGATCGCCGTGGGCGACAAGCTGGCCAGCGTGCGCGCCCTGTGCGCACAGCATGGCATCGGGCTGGAACAGGTGGCCTTCATGGGCGATGACCTGCCGGACTTCGCCCCGCTGTGCGCGGTCGGGCTGGCGGTGGCGCCGGCCAACGCCCACCCGCTGGTCGCCGAACGCGTGCACTGGCGGACCCGCGCCGAAGGCGGCCGCGGCGCCGCGCGCGAGCTGTGCGACGTGCTGCTGGCCGCGCAGGGCAAGCTCGACGCGGCCGTGGCGGGGTTCGCCCGATGAACTGGCGCATCGTGCTCGGCTTCGGCCTGCTGCTGGCCGCGCTGGCCAGCGGCTGGTCGGCATGGCGCCACCGCGCCGCCGCCACGCCGGCCAGCGTCGTCGAAAGCCGCACCGACTTCGTGCTGGGCGATTTCGAGATCGTCGCGCTGGGCAAGGACGGCAAGGAGTCGACCACCCTGCGCGCGCCGGCGATGGAGCGCAACCGCGCCGACCAGACCTCGACCATCACCCGGCCGCTGTTCCTGATGCCCGACGCCGAGGGCCAGCACTGGCAACTGCGCGCCGATACCGGCTGGGTCAGCGCCAAGGGCGAGCAGCTGCGCCTGCGCGGCAACGTCGCCGGCGACAGCCCGCGGGACGGCAAGACCCCACCCACCACCTTCCGTACCAGCAGGCTGGACGTGTTCCCCGAACGCGACCTGGCCCGCACCAGCGCGCGCGTGACCATGACCCGCCCCGGCCTGCAGCAAACCGGCACCGGCTTTCGGGCCAACCTGAAAACCCGGCAGTATTCCCTCCTTTCCCAGGTCAAGACCCGCTATGAACCCAATGTTGCCCGCCAAGCTCGCTAAGCTCGCGCTGTTCGCCGCCCTGCTTGCTCCCGCGCTGGCGTGGGGCAAGGCCTCGGACCGCAACCAGCCGATGACCATCGATTCGACCAACAGCGACTGCAACTTCTCCGATGACGGCCGCTGCCGTTTCAGCGGCAACGTGGTCATCGTCCAGGGCACGATGGAAATCCACGCCGACACTGCCGACGTGATCCAGAAGAACGGCGAAACCGAGCGGGTGCTTCTGACCGGCAAGCAGGCCACGCTCAAGCAGCAGATGGACGACGGCACCTGGATGAACGCCCGCGCCGACAGCCTCGACTACAACGTCAACAGCGAGGTGATCGTGCTCACCGGCAACTACAACGTCGAGTCCGAGCGCGGCTCCAACAGCGGCCAGCGCATGGTCTACAACACCCGCAGCGGCGACATGCAGAGCGGCGGCGACGGCACCCGCGTGCGCACCGTGATCCAGCCCAAGAACAAGGCCCCGGCCACGCAGGGAGACAAGAAGTAATGCTCGTCGCCGAAGGCCTGCGCAAGCGCTACAAGAACCGCGAGGTGGTCAATAGCTTCGGCCTGACCCTCGATGCCGGCGAGGTGGTCGGCCTGCTCGGCCCCAACGGTGCCGGCAAGACCACCTGCTTCTACATGATCGTCGGGCTGGTCGAGAGTGACGCCGGCCGCATCGTGCTGGATGGCCGCGACATCACCAGTGAGCCGATGTACGCCCGCGCCAAACTCGGCGTCGGCTACCTGCCGCAGGAGCCGTCGGTATTCCGCAAGCTCAGCGTGGCCGACAACATCCGCCTGGTGCTGGAACTGCGCGAGGACCTCGACGCGGACGGCCGCGAACGCGAACTGTCGGCATTGCTGGACGAACTGCAGATCGGCCACGTCGCCGAACAGGCCGGCGCCAGCCTGTCCGGCGGCGAGCGCCGCCGCTGCGAGATCGCCCGCGCACTGGCCGCACGACCACGGCTGATCCTGCTCGACGAACCGTTCGCCGGCGTCGACCCCATTTCGGTCGGCGAGATCCAGCGCATCGTCACCCACCTCAAGCAGCGCGGCATCGGCGTGCTGATCACCGACCACAACGTCCGCGAGACCTTGGGAATCTGCGACCGCGCGTATATCCTCGCCGAAGGCAGCGTGCTGGCGCAGGGGGCACCGGAAGAACTGCTGAACAACACCGACGTTCGCCGCGTCTACCTCGGAGACAGCTTCACCCTTTGAGCCGCGGCGGGCCCCACGTCACCTGCCGGGAAACGGGATGAAGGCACGGCTGCAGACATCGCTGGGACAGAGCCTGGTCATGACGCCCCAGCTGCGCCAGGCCATCCGCCTGTTGCAGATGTCCAGTACCGAGCTTGAGCAGGAACTGGCCGAAGCGGTGGAAAGCAACCCGCTGCTGGAATGGGACGACGATGCCGGCGGCGGCGAAACCGCCACCGATGGCGTCGAAGCCCCCGCCCCCGATCCAGCCGACGACGGCGATGCGCAGGCCGAGTCGCCCCCCGCCGACGCCGACTGGAGCGGCGGCCACGGCGGCTCGTTCGACGATGACGACGACGGCAGCGCCGCCGAGCGCGTCGCCGAGGCCGACACCCTCGCCGACCATCTGCTGTGGCAGCTGCACCTGTCCCACCTCGGCGCACGCGACCTCGCCATCGGCATGCTGCTGGTCAATGCGCTGGACGAGGACGGCTACCTGCGCGAACCGCTGGCCGCCATCGCCGAAACCCTGCGCCCGGACATCGTCGCCGACGAGGACGAGATCTTCGCGGTGCTGCGCCGCATCCAGCAGTTCGACCCCGTCGGCGTCGGCGCGCGCACGCTGGGCGAATGCCTGGACCTGCAGCTGGCGGCCCTGCCCGCCACCACGCCCGCTCTGGCACTGGCCCGGCGGATCGCCACCGGCCCGCTGCTGGAACGCCTGCCACGCGCGGGCATCGCCGGCATCGCCAGCGAACTGAAGCAACCGCAGCAGGCCGTCGAACAGGCCGTGCAACTGCTGCGCTCGCTGGACCCGCGCCCCGGCGCGCAGCTGGGCGAACCGGCCGCCGACACCTACGTCGTCCCCGACTGCGTGGTCTGGCGCCAGCGCGGCATCTGGAAGGCGGCGCTGGCCAGCCACGCCGGCCCGAAGGTGGTGATCCACCGCGGCTACGAGCAGTTGATCCGCCGCTGCGGCGAGGCCGACGCCAGCTACCTGCGCACGCAGCTGCAGGAGGCGCGCTGGCTGCTCAAGGGCCTGCAGGCGCGCGGCGAAACCTTGTTGCGGGTGGTGGGCAGCCTGCTGCACCACCAGGCCGGCTTCCTGGAATTCGGCGAACAGGCGCTGCGGCCGCTGACCCTGCGCGAGATCGCCGCCGAGCTGGACCTGCACGAATCCACCATTTCCCGCGCCATCGCCCGCAAGTACGTGCGCACCCCGCGCGGCACCCTGCCGCTGCGCGCGTTCTTCGCCTCCGGCATCGACACCGATGGCGGCGGCGAGGCCTCCAGCACCGCGATCCAATCGATGATACGGCGCCTGATCGACGCCGAAAACCCGCGCAAACCGCTGTCTGACGCCAAGCTGGCCGACCTGCTCAAGAGCAGCGGAATACCGGTGGCGCGGCGCACCGTGGCGAAGTATCGTGAAGCCATGAACATCTCCGCCTCCCACGAACGCGTCCGCATCGCCTGAGGCGTGCGCAGGGGGCGGCAGCGGTTCATATCGCAAACCCGAACCACAGGAGGCACCCGATGCGTATCGAGACGTTTGGCAAGGACGTGGAAGTCACCCCGGCCCTGAAGGAATACGTGGAAACCAAGCTGCAGCGGCTGGGCAAGCACTTCGACCAGCACTGCGAAGTCCGGGTCACCCTGTCACTGCAGAAGAACGAACACCACGTCGACGCCAGCGCCAACCTCCCCGGCCAGACCCTGCACGCCGAAGCCGGCGGCCAGACCATGTACGCGGCCATCGACGTGCTGGCCGACAAGCTCGACCGGCTGGTCATCAAGTACAAGGAGAAGCACCTGCCCCACGCTTCGCACGCACTGCGCGACAATGGCTGACACCAGCCACCGCCAGTCCCCTCCATGCCCTTGAACGACCTGATGGCGGCCGTGAGTACCCGGGTACTCGCGGCCGCCGACCGTGACAGCGCCCTGCGTGCCGCCGCCGGCATGCTCGCCTGCCGCGAAGCCGCCGAAGACGCCCTGTTCCACAGCCTGCGCGAGCGCGAAAGCGTCGGCAGCACCGCCATCGGCCACGGCATCGCCATCCCGCACGGGCGCTCGTCGACGCTGCAACGCCCCCGCGGCGTGCTGCTGCGGCTGCAACGGCCAGTGGATTTCGGCGGCAGCGAACCGGTGGACCTGGTGTTCGCGATGGCCGTGCCCGAGCATTACACCCACCAGCACCTGATGCTGCTGTCGGAGCTGGCGGAAATCTTTTCCGACGCCCACGTCCGCGACGCCCTGCGCGCGGCCGCCGACGGCGATGCATTGAAACGGATCCTCGACCACCCGCCCCGGACCCCCGCGCCATGAACACCCGCATCACCGCCCGCGAACTGTTCGACCAGCAGCGCGAGAAGCTGGAACTGCGCTGGATCGCGGGCCAGGCCGGCGGCGAACGCGAGCTGGATGCCGGCGACACCGTGGCGCGGCGCCCGTCGCTGGCCGGCTACCTCAACACCATCTACCCGAACAAGGTGCAGATCCTCGGCACCGAGGAACTGAGCTGGCTGGACTCGCTGGATTCGCGCCAGCGCTGGGAAGTGATCGAACGCATCATCCACGCCCGCCCGCTGGCGCTGGTGGTCACCAAGAACCACGGCTGCCCGGAGGACCTGCGCGCGGCCGCCGACGAATCGCAGACCCCGCTGTGGGGCTCGCCGCGGCGCGGCCACGAACTGCTGAACCACATCTCCTACCACCTGGCCCGCACGCTGGCGCCGCGCATCATCCTGCATGGCGTGTTCATGGAGATCTATTCCATCGGCGTGCTGATCACCGGCGAGGCCGGCTCGGGCAAGAGCGAACTGGCGCTGGAACTGCTCAGCCGCGGGCACCGGCTGGTCGCCGACGACGCCCCGGAATTTACCCAGATCGCCCCGGACGTGCTCGACGGCACCTGCCCGGAGCTGCTGCAGGACCTGCTGGAAGTGCGCGGCCTGGGCGTGCTCAACGTGCGCCAGATGTTCGGTGACACGGCTGTAAAGAAGAACAAGTACCTTCGGCTCATCGTCCACCTGACCAAGCCGATGACCGAGCCCGGCACCTATGGCTACGAACGCCTGACCGGCGACTCCGGCAAGCGCCATGTGCTCGACCTGGACGTGCCGCTGATCACCCTGCCGGTGATGCCCGGCCGCAACCTGGCGGTGCTCACCGAGGCGGCCACCCGCCTGCACATCCTGCGCACCAAGGGCATCGACCCGGCGGCGATGTTCATCGCCCGCCACAGCAACCTGCTGGAGCAGCGCACCCCATGAACGCGCAGCCGCACCCGCTGCTGGTCATCGTCAGCGGCCTGTCCGGCTCGGGCAAGTCGGTGGCGCTGAAGACCTTCGAGGACCTGGACTACTACTGCTCGGACAACATCCCGGTGAACCTGCTGCCGGAGTTCGTGCGCGGGGTGCTCGGCGAACCCGGCAAGGAAAGCCCGCGGCGCATCGCGCTGGGCATCGACGTGCGCGGGCGCAGCGACCTGAGCCAGCTCGGGCAGTGGCGCCAGACCGCCAGCAACCACGACATCGACGCCACCCTGCTGTTCTTCGAGGCCGACGACGACACCCTGCTGGCCCGCTACGCCGACACCCGCCGCCGGCACCCGCTCAGCCACCTCGGCCTGTCGCTGCCCGAGGCCATTACCCGCGAGCGCGAACTGACCGCGCCGCTGCGCCGCGAAGCCGACGCCATCATCGACACCAGCCGGCTCAACGTGCACCAGCTGCGCCGCCACATCATCACCGAGCACGCGCTGAGCCACAGCAACAACCTGTCGCTGCTGTTCGAATCCTTCGCCTACAAGCGCGGCGTGCCGGCCGAGGCCGACTTCGTGTTCGACGCGCGCGTGCTGCCCAACCCGCACTGGGACCCGGAGCTGCGCCCGCTGACCGGCCGCGACCGCCAGGTGCGCGAGCACCTCGACGCCCAGCCCGAAGTGGCCCGCTACGTCGCCCAGCTCGAGGACCTGCTCGACACCTGGCTGCCGAAACTGGGCAGCGAGACCCGCAGCTACGTCACCATCGCCTTCGGCTGCACCGGCGGCAAGCACCGCTCGGTGTACCTGGCCGAACGCATGGCCCGGCATGCCCGCGCGCAGGGCTGGCCGGACGTGGCGACGTTCCACCGCGAACAGGAATGACCGGGCCGGGGTGAGCGCGGGAACGGGAAGCGGGAACGGCACCGCGAAAGACCGGCGCACGCCCTTGTTTCCCTCCTCCCGACGCCTTACTTCTGCCTTCCGACCTGCTAACGTTCGACCATGACCTGCGGCATTCTCCTCGTGACCCATCCCGGCGTCGGCGCTTCCCTGCTGGAAGTGGCCACGCGCCTGCTGCGGCAACTGCCGCTGAAGGCCGAAGCCTTCGAAGTACCGTTCGACGCCGACCTCGACGCACTGCTGCCACAGGCATCGGCGGCACTGCGGCGGGTGGAGGGCGAAGCCGGCGTGCTGCTGCTGACCGACCTGTACGGCGCCAGCCCCAGCAACCTGGCCGCGCGGCTGGCGCGGCTGGGCACGCCGGTGCGGCGGGTGTCGGCACTGAGCCTGCCGATGCTGCTGCGGGTAATGAACTATCCGGAACAGGGACTGGACCAACTGCCCGCCACCGCCGCGGCGGGCGCCCGCAATGGAGCCATCATCGACGATGCTTGAACGCGAACTCACCGTATCCAACCGCCTCGGCCTGCACGCCCGCGCCACCGCCAAGCTGGTGCAGCTGCTGTCCGGCTTCCGCGCCAACGCCACGCTGGTGGCCAAGGGCCGCGAGGTCAACGCCAAGAGCATCATGGGCGTGATGCTGCTGGCCGCCGGCCAGGGCACGCCGGTCACCGTGCGCGTGGACGGCGAGGACGAAGCCGCCGCCCTCGACGCGGTCGCCGCCCTGTTCGAACGCCGCTTCGACGAGGACAGTTGATGGCCGCCGGACCCGCCCGTCCAGCCGGCGTGGCCGCATGAGCGCACTGCGCCTGCAGGGCCACGGCGCCTCGCGCGGCAGCGCGCTGGGGCGCGCGCGGGTACGCCTGCCTCCCACCCAGGACGTCGGGGAAAAGCGCATCGCCGCCAATGCGGTGGATGCCGAGCTGCAGCGCCTGCACCAGGCCATCGAGGCCGCGCGCACCGAGATGCGCGAGCTGCGCCAGCGCCTGCAGGGTGCGCTGCCGGCCGAGGTCGGCGAGTTCCTCGACCTGCACGCCATGCTGCTGGACGATCCCGAACTGCTGTTCGCGCTGGACGAGCTGATCCGCAGCCACCGCTACAGCGCCGCCTATGCCCTGCGCGTGCAGCGCGACAAGTTGGCGCAGGTGTTCGAGGGCATGGAGGATGACTACCTCAAGAGCCGGCTGGACGACCTGGACCACGTCATCGGCCGCATCAACGCCTTCCTGCACAAGCGTCCGGCCAGCGTGAAGGGGCTGGCCGGCGAAATCCTCGTCTGCGAGAACGTGGCGCCTTCCGAACTGGCGCAGCTGCAGGCGCAGGGCGTGGTCGGCATCGTCAGCAGCGCCGGCAGCCCGCTGTCGCACAGCGCCATCCTGGCCCGCAGCCTGCACCTGCCGCTGGTGGTCGCCGCCAGCGGCGTGCTGCACCGGATCAACGACGGCGACGTGCTGATCGTCGACGGCGGCAGCGGCGAGGTGGTGCTGGACCCGGCCGCCGACGACCTGCGCCAGTACCGCCAGCGCCTGCGCGAACTGGCACGCGAGCAGCGCGAGCTGGGCCACCTGCGCTCCAAGCCCAGCCGCACCCTCGACGGCGCGGACATCACCCTGCTGGCCAACGCCGAATCGCGCGAGGACGTGGCGCAGGCGCATGCGCTGGGCGCGCACGGGCTGGGCCTGTACCGCACCGAATTCCTGTTCCTGCAGCGCAATGCGCTGCCGGACGAGGAAGAACAGTTCCACAGCTACCGCGACGCGGTGCTGGGCATGAGCGGCCGCCCGGTCACCATCCGCATCCTCGACCTCGGCGCGGACAAGGCCGACCGCACCGGGCTGGCGCTGGGCAGCGAGGAAAACCCCGCGCTCGGCCTGCGCGGCATCCGCCTGCTGCTGGCCCGCCCCAAGGTCGCCGATACCCAGCTGCGCGCCCTGCTGCGCGCCTCCGGCTACGGCCCGGTGCGCATCCTCGTGCCGATGGTCAGCACCCGCGAGGAAGTGCTCGCCATCAAGCGCCGCATCGTCAAGCTCGCCGGCATCCTGCGCGCCGAAGGCCACGCCCTGGCCGAACACGTGCCGGTCGGGGCGATGATCGAGGTCCCTGCCGCGGCGCTGGCGCTGGACAGCTTCATCGACCAGGTGGATTTCCTCTCCATCGGCACCAACGACCTGGTGCAATACCTGCTGGCCGCCGACCGCAACAACGAAGCGGTAAGCGAACTGTATTCGCCGCTGCATCCGGCGCTGCTGCGGCTGCTGGCACAGGTGGTCGAAACCGCGCGCGCGCACGGCGTGCCGCTGTCGGTCTGCGGCGAAATCGCCGGCGATGCGCGCATGACCCCGCTGCTGCTGGCGCTGGGGCTCACCGAACTCAGCCTGCACCCGGCCACGCTGCTGGAAGTGCGCCGTGCCATCCGCGAAAGCAGGCTGGCCGACCTGCGCGCCCTCGCGCCGAAACTGCTGGCGCTGCGCGATCGCCGCGGCATCGAACGCTGGATGATCCAGGCAACCACATAGGCCCCCCCCTGGTGCGCGAGGGGCATTACCGGGGAGGCCACATCACGCACCAAGGTGCGCTCCTGCACCGTGCCCCTGACCCACGGTAGTGCCGGCCGCTGGCCGGCAGCCTCACGATCATTGCCATTGCAGTTGCCGGCCAGCGGCCGGCACCACCGCATCCGCGAGGGTGTGCACTGAAACGTCGCCGCGTGATAATGACGCGCCGAACATCTCCGTCGCCGCATCCTGCACCGGACCGCGTCCTTTCCCCTTCCCCCTCCCCGGAGTTCCGATGGCCGAAGCCGTCCGCCACGACAAGACCGCACGCCAGTTGCGCATGCTTTCCGACGCGCTGGACAGCGGTCGGCTCGGGCCGGTGCGGCGGCTGGTCAACACGCTGGCGCCGGCCGAGATCGGCAACCTGCTCGAATCGCTGCCGCCGGGCAAGCGCGAGGTGGTGTGGGGGCTGGTCGATCCCGAGGACGACGGCGAGGTGCTGGTCCACGTCGGCGACGAGGTGCGCGAGAGCCTGCTGGCCGACATGGACCCGGACGAGATCATCGCCGCGGTCGAGGACCTGGACATCGACGACCTCGCCGACCTGGTCGAGGACCTGCCCGACACCGTCATCGACGAAGTGCTCAAGTCGATGGACCGCGAGAACCGCGAGCGGCTGGAGCAGGTGCTGTCCTACCCCGAGGACAGCGCCGGGCGCCTGATGAACCCGGACGTGGTCACCGTGCGCGCCGACGTCAACATCGACGTGGTGCTGCGCTACCTGCGCCTGCGCGGCGAACTGCCCGACCACACCGACCATCTTTACGTGGTCAACCGCCGCCACCAGCTGATCGGCTGGGTCGCATTGCAGGACCTGATCACGCACGACCCCGGCACGCCGATCAACAAGCTGATCGACGACGAACTCGAATCGCTGCACGTCGATGCCTCGGCCCAGCAGGTCGCGCGCCAGTTCTCCGACAACGACTGGGTTTCGGCCCCGGTGGTGGACGACGGCAACGTGCTGCTGGGCCGCATCACCGTCGACGACGTGATCGACATCATCCGCGAGCAGGCCGAGCACCAGGCATTGGGCGCCGCCGGCCTGGACGAGGAAGAGGACCTGTTCTCGCCGATCAAGCGCGCCGTGCGCGGCCGCGTGGTGTGGCTGGGCATCAACCTGTGCACCGCCTTCCTGGCCGCCAGCGTGATCGGCCAGTTCGAGGTCACGCTGGAGAAGGTCGTGGCGCTGGCGGTGCTGATGCCGATCGTCGCCGGCGTCGGCGGCAACGCCGCGGTGCAGGTGCTGACGCTGATGGTGCGCGGCCTTGCGCTGGGCCAGGTGGGCGCGAGCAATGCCCGCATCCTGCTGTGGAAGGAGATGCGGGTCGCGCTGATCAACGGCACCCTGATCGGCGCACTGGTCGGCGTGGTCGCCTTCCTCTGGTTCCACAGCCTGCTGCTGTCCCTGGTCATCGCCCTGGCACTGGTCATCAACTTCTGCGCCGCCGCCCTGTCCGGCGTACTGCTGCCGCTGATGCTCAAGCGCATGAACGTCGACCCGGCCGTCGCCGGCACCGTGGTGGTCACCGCGGTCACCGACGTGATGGGCTTCTTCGCCTTCCTCGGCCTGGCCACGATGATCCTGCTGCACTGATAAAAGCAAAGCCGGAACCCCGCGAAGGGCTCCGGCTCCATGCACCGGCTTGCGGCGATCAGAAACTGGCGCGAACGCCCAGCCGGTAGAAGCGCACGTCCTCGTAGAACTCCGCTTCGCCCACCACGCCCCAGGTCGGGGTGAAGCGGTACTGGATGCCGACGTTGCCGACCGCCGAATCGTCGATCAGCAGGTTGTCGTCCACGCGCAGGTAGCCGGCCTTGGCCCACAGCTCCAGGTTGGACACCGGCCTTGCGCGGATACCCAGCATCAGCTTGCCGGCATACAGGTAGTCGCTGCCGCTGAAGTCGTCCTCGGGGTAGTCCCGGTCCTTGTAATCCAGCTTGCCGCCCAACCGCAGCAGCGACAGCTCGCTGGTGAAATCCACGCGTCGGGAAAGCGAAACACTCGCACCCAGACCGAACTCTGCCTGGTCGATGGTGACCTTGGCGTGTTCGGCATCCACGCTCCAGCTTTTCGCCACGCGGTCGTAGCCGCCGAACAGGTAGAGATCGTCGGTGATGGCCAGCGAGCCGCGCAGGTAACCGCCATTGCCACTCTCGCTGACGTCGTACATGTCCACGTCCACGCGAGCGGCGCCAGCCTCGATGTAGGTGTAGCCCGGCCCTTCGATCTTTTCCCGCCGGACGGCAGGCACATACGGCTGGTACGGCTGCTGCACTGCCGGTTGCGCGGAGCCATCCTGCGCGACGGACGTGGCCTCGCTTGCCTGCGCCGCCTTCTGTCGCTCCCACCACGGCGAACGCTGCGCGTGGGCGTCCTGTACCCAAGCCATCGCCGCGAGCACCACCGCGCCCGCGCAAACGGCCCTGATTTCCATCTTCATGCGTTTGTCCCCTTGTGAATTGATGCCCCTTGAACCGGCAGTGCCCCGGCCATGACCGGCGTGGCCTGCATTCAAGTATAGGGATTCAAACGCAGTAGATTGATACGCTGTAGATCGTCAAGCGGTAGTCGCTGACTCTGGCCGGCATGGTCAAGACCGCGCCCCCGCCTGCCTGCACCGCCCGGCAGCGCATTTCCCGCAACATCAGGGCCTTGCGAAACGAACGCGGCCTGAGCCAGGAACAACTGGCGGAGCTGGCCGACTTCCACCGCACCTACGTGTCGCAACTGGAGCGCTGCGTGACCAACATCAGCATCGATGGATTGGACCGGCTGGCCACTGCGCTGGAAGTGGATATCGTCGATCTGTTGCGCGATGACGCTCCGGCGACCTGACATGACCACCACCGTCACCGACTACTACCAGCCCGGCTGGCGCGGCCAGCGCCACGCCTGCCCCGCCTGCGACTGGCAGGGCGACTCCCGGCAGATGGAAATGGAACTGCACGACGAGCAGAGCGAGTACGCCTGCCCGCAATGCGAATTCCCGTTGCTGGTGGTGTTGCACCCGGACCTCGCCCGGGTGCAGGCGGCGGCCGCGGCCGGCAATGCCGAGGCGCAGGAGCAGTTGGCGATATTGGCCAGCGCCCCGCCTCCGCATTGATGCCATGCAGGCTGCCGGTACCGCGGCAGCCCGCTAGGATGTCGGTGGCCCCGAACCGGAATCCGTCATGGCACTCCCGTTGCTTCGCCCGCTCACCCGCCTTGCCCTCGCGCTTGCCCTGCCGGCCCTCGTGGCCGCCTGTGCTTCGCTGCCCGACGCCGGCCAAGGCCGCTTCGTTGCCCGCAGCATCGAGCTGGAAGGCACGCGCATGCCCTATCAGGTGTTCGTCCCCGCCGCATCCGCGCGCAGGTCCGGCCCCTTGCCGGTGGTGCTGTTCCTGCATGGCTCGGGCGAACGCGGGCGCGACGGCGTCAAGCAGACCGAGGCGGGGCTTGGCCCCTACCTGCGCACCCATGCCGCCGATTTCCCCGCGCTGGCGGTGCTGCCGCAGGCACCGGAGGGCGAAGAATGGAGCGACCGCAACAACCGGCTGGCACTGGCCGCGCTCGACGCGGCAATCGCCGAGTTCGCCGCCGACCCTGCGCGCCAATACCTGACCGGCATGTCGATGGGCGGCTACGGCAGCTGGAACATCGCCTTGGCCGAACCGACGCGCTTCGCCGCCATCGTGCCGATCTGCGGCGGCATCCGCGCCCCGCGCAGCGAACGCCCCGGCCTGATGGTCGAAGCACTGGCGCAGGAAAGCGACCCGTATGCCGCACTGGCCCAGCGCCTGAAGGACGTGCCGATCTGGATTTTCCACGGCGCACTGGACGAGGCGGTGCCGCCGGACGACGACCGCCGCCTGCGCGACGCCTTCCAGGCGGCGAACGCCCGCGACGCGCGCTACACCGAATACCCGCAGGGCGACCACAACGCATGGGATGCCACCTACGCCGATCCGGCGCTGTGGCGATGGCTGTTCGCGCAGGAACGCTGAACCGGGCGGGAGCCGGTGCCGGCCATTGCCGGCACTGCCCCGCCATCCTCAGCCCAGCAGCGTCTCCAGCACCGCCATGCGCACGGCGACGCCGTTGCAGACCTGGCGCAGCACCCACGATTGCGGGCCGTCGGCCACCTCGTCGGTGACTTCCACGCCGCGGTTGATCGGCCCCGGGTGCAGCACCGCCGCGTCCTTGCCGGCACGGGCAAGGCGGGCATTGGTCAAGCCATAGTCCGCGTGGTACTGCTCCAGCGACGGCACCAGCCCTTCCTCCATGCGCTCGCGCTGCAGGCGCAGCATCATCAGTGCGTCCACGCCTTCGAGCATGGCGTCGAAATCCTTGCCGACCACACAACCCTTCAAGGTGTCATCATCCGGCAGCAGCGATTGCGGGCCGCACACGCGGATTTCGCCGGTACCCAGCGTGCGCAGCGCATGCAGGTCGGTGCGGGCCACGCGCGAGTGCTTGACGTCGCCGACGATCAGCACCTTCAGCTTCGAGAAATCCGCGCCTTTGGCCTGGCGCAACGTCAGCATGTCCAGCAGGCCCTGCGTGGGGTGCGCGCTGCGGCCGTCGCCGGCATTGACCAGCGCGGTGCCCTCGCCCGCGGCGGCGGCCAGTTCGGCCACGGCGCCGTCGTCGGGATGGCGCACGACGAAGCCGCGCACGCCCATCGCTTCGAGGTTGCGCAGCGTGTCGGTGGCGGTTTCCCCCTTGCGCGTGGACGAGGTGGAGGCGTCGAAGTTCAGCACGTCCGCGCCCAGCCGCTGCGCGGCCAGCTGGAACGAGCTGCGGGTGCGGGTGGAGGGCTCGAAGAACAGCGTGCACACCGCGGTGCCGGCCAGCACGTTGCGCTTGTTGCCAACCCGCCCTACCGCCGCGTCGCGGATCTGCCCGGCGCGGTCCAGCAGCTGCAGCAGGTGCTCGCGCGGCAGCCCTTCCAGGGTCAGCAGGTGGCGCAGGCGTCCATCGGAATCGAGTTGCGGGGCGGTGGCGGTCATGGCGGGTCTTTCGGTCAGGTGACGGGAATGGCGTCGTGCGGGGCGGACAGCCAGCGTTCGACGATGACCGCGGCGGCCACCGCGTCGAGGCTGGCGGCATCGCGGCGGCGCTTGCGGCCTTCGGCGCGCTCGACGGCGAAGCGGCGCGCGGCCTCCACCGAGCTGGAACGTTCGTCCACCAGCAGCACCGGCACACCGTAGCGCTGCCGCAGCTGGCGGGCGAAGGCGCGGGCGCGCCTGCGGTTGGGCTGGTCGTCGCCTTCGAGCGTGAGCGGGTCGCCGACGATCAGGCCCTGCGGCCGCCACTCCTTGTGCAGGCGGTCCAGCGCGTTCCAGTCGGGGCCGTCGGCACGCACGTCGATCATCGCCAGCGCCCGTGCGCCGACGCCGAAAGCACTGCCGATGGCCACGCCGATGCGGCGCGAGCCGACGTCGAAGCCGAGCACGGTGCTGTCGGTGGACAACGGTGTCTCAGGCATGGCCGCTGTATCCGGCCAGGCGGAACAGGTCGACGCCGATGCGCGATGCCGCCAGCTGCCAGCGCTGCTCCAGCGGGGTGTCGAACAGCACCGCGGCATCGGCCGGCACGGTCAGCCAGCTGTCCTCGGCCAGCTCCTGCTCCAGCTGCCCCGCCCCCCAGCCGGCGCAGCCGAGCGCGACCAGCGCATTACGCGGGCCATCGCCGCGGGCCATCGCCTCGAGGATGTCGCGCGAGGTGGTCAGGTACAGGCTCCGGCCCACCTGCAGGCTCGAATCCCAGCCGCGCTCGTCGTCGTGGATGACGAAGCCGCGCTCGGGATGCACCGGCCCACCGCTGAGCACCGGCAGCGCGGTCAGCTGGCTGTCGTCGGTATCGATTTCCATCTGCGCCAGCACTTCGCCCAGCGTGTATTCGGAGGGCTGGTTGACCACCACGCCCATCGCGCCGTTGTCGTCATGCTGGCAGATCAACGCGACGCCGCGCGCGAAATGCGGGTCGGCCAGCGACGGCAGCGCGATCAGCAGGTGGTTGGCAAGGTTGTCGCAGCGCATGGACATGGCGGCATTCTACCCGCACGAGGTCCCCGCCCGGTCGCCCTGCATTCACGCCGCGGCGCTGTGCCGCGTGGCCGGTGCCCGCCCGGGGATGCGCAGCAAGAAGGTGCTGCCGCGGCCCGGCTCGCTTTCGGCATGGATGCTGCCGCCACCGGCCTCGATCAGATCCCTCACCACCGAAAGCCCCAGCCCGGTGCCTTGCCCGCGCGGCTTGGTGGTGAAGAACGGTTCGAAGATGCGCGCCAGCACCGCTGCATCCATGCCCATGCCGTCATCGCCGAAAGCCAGCAGCAGGCCAGCGCCGGTGTCTTCCCGGGCGGTCACGGAAAACACGCCACCGCCCGGCATCGCATGGTCGGCGTTGGCGGCGATGTTGAGCACCATCAGTTCGAAACGGGTGCGGTCGAAATGGATCTCCGGCAGCGGCGTGGCGATGGAAAACCGCATCCGCACCGCCGGTGCCAGCAACTGTCGCAACATCGGCTCCAGGTTGGTGAGCGCCGGCCCCGGATCGAACCATTCGCGGACTTCGGCCTCCTCGCGGGAGAACGCCATCAGCCGGCGGGTCAACATCGCCGCCCTGGTCGCGGCCGACTCCACCCCGGCAAGGGCCGCCTTCATCCGCGTCGCATCGTCCGTCCCCAGGCCCCGGTGCACGTGGCCGCCGATGATTCCCACAAGATTCCCGAAGTCGTGCGCCACGCCGCTGGCCAACCGGCCCATGGCCTCGGTCTTCTGCGACTGGATCAGTTGTGCGTGGGTACGCTCGCGCTCGGCCATCTCCGCATGCAGGCGCGCGTTGGCCACGCCCAGCGCGGCACCATGTTCGCGGGCCTCGCGCAGGCTCTCGCGCAGCGCCACCGAACTGCGATCGAGCACGACCGCCACCAGCAGGAAGATCATCGCGCTGACCACCACGTCGTTCGCAAAGGCAAGTGCCGCCCCCTGCACACCGATATCGACCATGATCCCGCAGGTGAAAGCCAGCAGGATGCTGCAGAACATCCACCACAGCGCCGCACGCCCCACGATCAGCGCGGCGATCACCATCCATACCGCCAGCAATGGCTGTTCGAAGCGCTGGGCGGTGAAGCCGGTGGTCAGGTAGGCCAGGACCACCGAGGTGGCAAAACCGGCCAGCAGCAGACGCGCGGCCCACGCGAAGCGGCCCCTGCGCACCAGCCGGAAACTCACCGCCGCCAATACGCTGATCGACAGGCCCACCAGCATCGAGCCAACCTCGCCGGGCCGCCACGGCACGTCCGGCACCAGCGCGCGGGCCAGCCACGCCAAGGGCGGCAGCGTGGCCAGCAACAGCGATACCACCTGCAACATCGGCGCATTGCGCCGGTCCAGCGGATCGTCGACGGGAACATCGCGCAACCATGCCTGCAGCCACCGCACAAGCATCAGCGGGGCATGCAGAAAACGGGCGACAAGCTGGTCTGGCATCCGGGTCCGGCTCCCGCAAGGGCACGAGGCAGCATGCAGCATGATGCCTGCGGCGAGTATAGCGACGGACGCCCGCGCCTATACTGGCGGTCGCATGCAACCACCGGCACCCCCATGAGTTCCTACTGCGACTTCGCCCCCGGCCACCCGGTCCATGTGCACTACCACGCCCGTGAATACGGTTTCCCGCAACGCGCCGAGCCGGAACTGTTCGAGAGGCTGGTGCTGGAGATCAACCAGGCCGGCCTGAGTTGGGAAACCATCCTGCGCAAGCGCGACGGTTTCCGCCGCGCCTACCACGGCTTCGACGTGGACACGGTGGCCGCCTACGGCGAGGCCGACGTCGCGCGCCTGCTGGCCGACGCCGGCATCATCCGCAACCGGCTGAAGGTGCGGGCCGCCATCCACAACGCCAACGTGATCCGCGGCCTGCGCGATTCGCATGGCGGCTTCGCGCAATGGCTGGACGCCCACCACCCGCGCGACAAGGCCGGCTGGGTGAAGCTGTTCAAGCAGACCTTCCGCTTCACCGGCGGCGAGATCACCGGCGAGTTCCTGATGAGCCTGGGCTACCTGCCCGGCGCGCACCGCGCCGATTGCCCGGTGCTGGCCGACATCGTCGCCCGCGACCCGCCGTGGGCGCGGGGCTCGTAGGTGCGGGGCTTGCCCCGCACGAAGCTTCACCGGAAAAGCCTCCGTGCGGGGCAAGCCTCGCACCTACGGGTCAAGACCCCCTGCATCGGTTGGATGCCGAAACACGAAGCCCGGCCATTGGCCGGGCTTCGCATGCACAAGCAAGGTGCGGGCTTCAACGCACGCCTGCGATCTCCACGCCGTCCAGCCCCTGCGCCAGGGTCTTGGCATCGCCGCCCTGCGAGAGCTTGATGCGCAGGCGCACCTCGTTCTGCGAGTCGGCATAGCGCAGCGCGTCGTCGTAGCTGATCTCGCCGGCCTGGTACAGCTCGAACAGACTCTGGTCGAAGGTCTTCATGCCCAACTGCACGGATTCCTTCATCACTTCCTTGAGCTTGTGGATCTCGCCGTCGCGGATGTAGTCCTGCACCAGCGGCGTGCCGAGCAGGATTTCCATCGCCACGCGGCGCGCCTTGCCGTCGGGCGTGGGCACCAGCTGCTGCGCGACCACGCCCTTGAGGTTGAGCGACAGGTCCATCAGCAGTTGGTTGCGGCGGTCTTCCGGGAAGAAGTTGATGATGCGGTCCATCGCCTGGTTGGCGTTGTTGGCATGCAGCGTGGCCAGCACCAAGTGGCCGGTCTCGGCGAAGGCGATGGCATGGTCCATGCCCTCGCGGGTGCGGATCTCGCCGATCATGATCACGTCCGGCGCCTGCCGCAAGGTGTTCTTCAGCGCCGCTTCCCAGCTGTCGGTGTCGATGCCGACCTCGCGCTGGGTGACGATGCAGCCTTCGTGCTTGTGCACGAACTCGATCGGGTCCTCGATGGTGATGATGTGCCCGGTCGAGTTCTGGTTGCGGTAGCCGATCATCGCCGCCAGCGAGGTCGACTTGCCGGTGCCGGTGGCGCCGACGAACAGGATGATGCCGCGCTTGGTCATCGCCAGCGTCTTGATCACCGGCGGCAGGCTCAGTTCCTCCACCGTCGGGATGCGCGTCTCGATCCGGCGCAGCACCATGCCGACCTGGTTGCGCTGGTAGAAGCAGCTGACGCGGAAGCGGCCGACGCCGGACAGGCCGATGGCGAAGTTGCATTCGTGGGTCTTCTCGAACTCCTCGCGCTGCGCCGGCGTCATCACGTTGAGCACCATGTCGCGGCTCTGCTGCGGAGTCAGCGGCGTCTGCGTGATCGGGCTGATCTTGCCGTTCACCTTCATCGACGGCGGCATGGCCGCGGTGATGAACAGGTCCGACGCCTTCTGGTGCGCCATCAGCTTGAGGAACGAGGTGAAATCGATGGTGCTCATGACCGTTCTCCGGGACCGGGAGCCGGGGATCGGGAAACCACGCCGGCCAGGGCCGATGCCGTTCCCGCTTTCCCGGGCCATCCCCGTCCGTTCTTGGGGAAATACAGGAAACACTCCACTGCCGTCGCCGGTTCCCGTTCAGGGCCCCGGCCCGGCATCACTCGAACAGGCGCTTGTCCTTGGCGTATTCCCTGGCCTGGTTGCGGGTGATCAGGCTGCGCTTGACCAGGTCCTGCAGATTCTGGTCGAGGGTCTGCATGCCCACCTGCTGGCCGGTCTGGATCGCCGAGTACATCTGCGCCACCTTGTCCTCGCGGATCAGGTTGCGGATGGCCGGGGTGGCCACCATGATCTCGTGCGAGGCGATGCGGCCGCCGCCGACCTTCTTCAGCAGCGCCTGCGAGATCACCGCGCGCAGCGATTCGGACAGCATCGAGCGCACCATCGGCTTTTCGCCGGCCGGGAACACGTCGATGATGCGGTCGATGGTCTTGGCCGCCGAGCTGGTGTGCAGGGTGCCGAACACCAAGTGGCCGGTTTCCGCCGCGGTCAGCGCCAGGCGGATGGTCTCGAGGTCGCGCAATTCGCCGACCAGGATGATGTCCGGGTCCTCGCGCAGCGCCGAGCGCAGCGCCTCGTTGAAGCCGTGGGTGTCGCGGTGCACCTCGCGCTGGTTGATCAGGCACTTCTGCGAGGTGTGGACGAATTCGATCGGGTCCTCGACGGTGAGGATGTGGCCGTAGTCGTTCTTGTTGATGTGGTCGATCATCGCCGCCAGCGTGGTCGACTTGCCCGAGCCGGTCGGGCCGGTCACCAGGATCAGGCCCTGCGGCTGCTCGATCAGCTGGCGGAACACCGGCGGGCAGGCCAGGTCCTCCAGCGTCAGCACTTCCGAGGGAATGGTGCGGAACACCGCGCCGGCGCCGCGGTTCTGGTTGAAGGCGTTGACGCGGAAGCGCGCCAGCGACGGGATCTCGAACGAGAAGTCGACTTCGAGGAACTCCTCGTAATCGCGACGCTGCTTGTCCGACATGATGTCGTAGACCAGCGCGTGCACTTGCTTGTGGTCCAGCGCCGGGATGTTGATGCGGCGCACGTCGCCGTCCACGCGGATCATCGGCGGCAGGCCGGCGGACAGGTGCAGGTCCGACGCTTTGTTCTTGACCGAGAACGCCAGAAGTTCGGCGATATCCATGTGCGCGTATCCCCAAATGGTTTGCGAAAGATGTTTCCCCGGCCGGCAGTATAGCCCTCCCGCGTAACAGGTCGATGCCGCCGCGGGGACCGGTTTCCGGCACCGGCCCCCGGCCCGCGGATGGGTACACTTCGGGGGATTCCCCCACCCGCGACGAGGCCGCCATGACCGCACCCCACGACACCGTTCCCCTTTCCGGCGGCATCGCCTTCATCGGCGGCGGCAACATGGCGCGCAGCCTGATCGCCGGGCTGGTCGCGGCGGGGACGCCGGCCGCGTCGATCGAGGTGGTGGAGCCGCAGGCACCGCAACGGCAGGCGTTGCAGCAGGAACATGGCGTGCGCGTGGCCGAATCCGTCGCCACCGCGGCGCTCGACGCGCGCACGCTGGTGCTGGCGGTCAAGCCGCAGGTGATGGCCACCGTCTGCGCCGAACTGGTGCCGCGGCTGGCGCCGGGCGCGCTGGTGGTCTCCATCGCCGCCGGCGTCACCACCGCCGCGCTGCGCCGCTGGCTGGGGCCGTCGGCCGCGCTGGTGCGGGCCATGCCCAACACCCCCGCGCTGCTGGGCGCCGGCATGACCGGCCTGTATGCCGGCACGGACGTGGAAGCCGCCGAACGCGGGACCGCGCAGGCCATCCTCGCCTGCGCCGGGCAGACCCGCTGGATCGACGACGAGGCGCTGATGGACGCGGTCACCGCGGTTTCCGGCAGCGGCCCCGCCTACGTGTTCGCATTGGCCGAGGCGATGGAGGACGCCGCGCTTGCGCAGGGGCTGGCTGCCGATGCCGCGCGGCAACTGGTGGTGCAGACCGTCCTCGGCGCGGCGCGCATGCTGGCCGAAAGCGGCCAGGACCCCGGCGCGCTGCGCAAGGCCGTGACTTCCCCCAATGGCACCACCCAGGCTGCGCTGGAAACGCTGGCCGGCGGTGGTTTCCACGCGTTGGTCGACAGCGCCGTGGCCGCCGCCGCGCAGCGTGGGCGCGAACTGGCCGCCGGCACCTGACAGGCGCGATGGCGGGCATGGAAACAAGCCATCTTCGCCGATGAAACGGTGGCCGGCCGTGGCCACCACGCTGCTGTATATTTGCCGGGCAACGGAGATGGCATTCCTCCGCGAACCGCCGCGACAGCGGCTGATGATGCCTACGCTTGGCCGGACGGGCCGCGTGGGCGCGCGCCTGTCCTCGAACACCGATTCAAGGAGAGGACTCCATGTGGAAACCGATCGTCGCCATCGCCGTCGGCTCGGTACTGGGCGGGCTGATGCGCTGGGGGCTGGGCCTGCGGCTCAACGCCCTGTTCCCCGACGTACCGCCGGGCACGCTCGCCGCCAACATGATCGCCGGCTACATCGTCGGCATCGCCCTGGCCTTCTTCGCCCAGGCTCCCGGCCTGTCGCCGGAATGGCGGCTGCTGGTCATCACCGGCTTCTGCGGCGGCCTGTCCACCTTCTCGACGTTCTCCGCCGAGATCGTCGCCCTGCTGCAGCGTGGCCAGTACACCCTGGCGCTGGGCGCCATCGCCATCCACGTCGCCGGCACGCTGCTGATGACCTTCGCCGGCATCGCCACCGTTGCGCTGTTCAAGGCCAGCTGAGGAGAACCCCATGAACGGTTACCAGATCACCTTCTTCACCCGGCAGGACCGCCTCCACGGCGGCCGCCCGCTGGCCGAGTGGCTGCTCCACCTCGCCGCCGAACTGGGCCTGCAGGGCGCCACGCTGATCCCGGCCAGCGAGGGCATCGGGCATGACCACCGCCTGCACTCGGCGCGCTTCTTCGAACTGGCCGAGCAGCCGCAGGCGGTGATGATGACCCTGACCACGGAAGAAACCGACGACCTGTTCCAGCGCCTGCGCACGGAGAACGTGCACCTGTTCTACACGCGCACGCCGGTGGAGTTCGGCAGCATCGGCGAACCCGGCACGCAGGGCTGACGGCGCTACTGCGGCCGACCCTGCGCAAGCCCGTCGGGTTTCGGCCTGCACGGACCCGGTCCGGAATCCGGGCAACAAATAAAACCGCCAGAGCGGTTTTTGACATCGCTTGTCGATGGCCCGAAGGGTTGCCGCCGCGGATGGCGGCAACAAAAAACCCCTGAAGAAATCAGGGGTTTTTTCATTCGCGTGGTGGGCGGTGCAGGGTTCGAACCTGCGACCCTTGCCGTGTGAAGGCAATGCTCTACCGCTGAGCTAACCGCCCGTGCTGCGAGCCGCCCATTATAGGGAGAACGGCGATGGCGTCAACGGATCGATGCGATTTTTTTCCGCCCCGCCCATCACATGGTCTGGGTGGGCTTGTCCGAGCTCGTGGTGCCGGCCAGCAGGGTCTCGATGCGGTTGCGGATCGACTCGCCGTCGGCGCCGTCGGCCAACTGCACGCCGATGCCGGCCTGGCGGTTGCCCTGCGCGCCCAGCGGCGTCACCCAGATGACCTTGCCGGCCACCGGCAGGCGTTCGCTGGAATCGGGCAGGGTCAGCAGCAGGAACACCTCGTCGCCCAGGAAATAGCGTTTGGGCGTGGGCACGAACACGCCGCCGTTCTTCACGAACGGCATGTAGGCGCTGTACAGCGCAGCCTTGTCCTTGACCGCCAGGGACAGGATGCCCTGGCGGGCGTTGATCGCACTCATCGGATATTCCCCTTTTGTTGCTGATTGGCCGCCCCCCATGCCAGCAGCAGCTCCACCATGGCCAGGTCGGCGCGCACCGTGGTGCGCAGCAGGTCGCGTGTGCGGTTGGCGGCATCGAACCAGGCGGCCAGCTTGTGCAATCGGTTCGGATCGGTCAAGCCGTCGCCGGCCTTGCGCAGGGCCAGGTCGGCGGCGTGGCGCAGGCGCAGGTCGGCGTGTTCGTCGCCGGTCCAGCGTTGTGCAAGTTCGACGCAGCCGAGCTTGCCGGCGGCGAGCCGTTCCAGTTCGTCGGCCACCTGCCGGCGCAGCGCCATGCCCTCGCCCTGCAGCCACTGGTCGGCCAGCACCGGGTGGCCGCGGGTGGCATCCAGCGCTTCGCGGGCGATGCCGTCGTCGTGGCCACGCTGCCGCAGCCACGCCAGCGCTTCCTCGCGCGGCGGCAGGCGGAACTCCAGGCGCTGGCAGCGGCTGCGGATGGTCTGCGGCAGCCGTGCCGGGTCGGCGCTGATCAGCCACAGGTAGCGGCCGGGGGCCGGCTCCTCCAGCGTCTTGAGCAATGCGTTGCAGGCGGCGCGGTTGATGGCGTCGGCCGGGTCGACGATGACCACCTGCGCGGCGCCGTATTGCGGGGTCAGCGCCAGCTTCTGCGAGATCTCGCGCACCTGCTCGATGACGATCTCGGTGCGCAGCTTGTCGCCGCTCTTGTTGGGGATGAAGGACACCAGCTGCAGGTCGGGGTGGGTACCGGCGGCGATCAGCTGCGCGTTGCGGGCGCGGCCGGCGGCGTCCATGTCGCGGTCCAGCACGTGCGCGGCCAGCGCCAGCGCCACGGCGCGCTGGCCCATGCCGGTCGGGCCGCACAGCAGCAGGCCGTGGCCGAGGCGACCGGCATCCAGCGCCGCCACCGTCTGCTCGAAGGCGCGCTGCTGCCAGGGGGCGAAACCCTTGTCCATGCCCTGCCCGCTCACTGCTGCACCGCCCGGTTGCGGTTCTCGCGCAGTCGCTGCAGGTAGCGGGCGACGGCGGCGTTGTGCTCGGCATAGCTGGCCGAGAACACGTGCGCGCCGCTGCCGTCGCCCACCGCGACGAAATACAGCGCATCGCCCGCCGCCGGCTGCGCGGCGGCGCGCAGGGCGTCCTTGCCGGGCATGGCGATGGGCGTGGGCGGCAGGCCGGCGCGGGTGTAGGTGTTGTACGGCGTGTCGGTGGTCAGGTGGGTCTTGCGGATGTTGCCGTCATAGCTGCTGCCGATGCCGTAGATGACGGTCGGGTCGGTCTGCAGGCGCATGCCCAGCTTCAGGCGCCGCGCGAACACGCCGGCGATCTGCGGCCGCTCGCTGGCCAGGCCGGTTTCCTTCTCGATGATCGAGGCCAGGATCAGCAGTTCGTGGGGCGAAGCCAGCGGCAGGTCGTCGCTGCGCGCGGCCCAGGCCTCGGCCAGCGCCTTTTCCAGTGCGGCATGGGCGCGCTTGAGCACGTCCAGGTCGCTGTCGCCGCGCTGGTAGACATAGGTTTCCGGCAGGAAGCGGCCTTCCGGATGCTGGTCGGGGAAGCCCAGCGCCGCCATCAGCTCGGCATCGCCCATCCGTTCGGTTTCGTGCAGCAGCGGCTGCGCGCGGCCGAGCGCGGCGCGCAGCTGGCGGATGTTCCAGCCCTCGACCAGGGTGACGCGGTACTGCAGCACCTTGCCCTGGCGCATGTTCAGCAGCAGCCCGCGCGGGGAAAGACGGGCGTCCAGCGCATACTCGCCGGCCTTGATCTTGCCGGCGGCGTCGAGCTGGCGCGCCAGCAGTTTCCACTGGTAGTCCCGGCCTTGGTCCACGCCGGCTTCGCGCAGCCTGCGCAGCACGGTGTTGAAGCCGTCGCCACGGGCGACTACCACGCTCCCGGCCTCGGCGGTGAGCGGCGTATCGGCAAACGCCGCCTGCCGCTGGTAGAGCCATGCGCCGGCGCCGGCCGCGATGCCGGCCAGCAGCAGCAATACCGTCAATACCAACAGGCAGCCGTGCCTGGCTCGCGCCATGTGTGACCTCTAGACAAACATCCGATCCGATGGCGCAGGATACCGTGCGCCCGCTGCCAAACGCACGACGGCTCAGGCGTTACCGGCCTTCAACTCACTGGCCAGCTCCCGCTTGAACTGCTCGAAATCCTTGCCGGCCGCCCGCGCCTCGGCATACGCGGCGTCCTTGAGCGCGTCCGAATACATCAGCCGCACCGGCGTGCCGCCGCGCTCGTGCAGCTCGGCGGCCTGCATGATCAGCGCCAGCACGCGCGCGGCGCTGCTGGTTTCGCCGGCGATCCTGCCGTCCATGCCCAGCACCCACTCGCCATCGCGGCGGACGATGCCCGCCAGCAGGGTGCGCTGCTGGTCGCGCAGCTCGGCATGCGGCTCCACCGCGGCCTTCGCCGGCGGGTTCGCGGCGGCCTGGTTGCGCTCGCGCTCGGCCTGCTTCTTTTTCGCCTCGCGGCGGCCCTTGGATTGGATCGACATGGTGATTGCCTGTGTTGTTCGAGGGAGAAACCCGCGGGGCAAGCCCCGCAGCTACGCGGCGTGGCGGCGATGTTCCCAATACCAGAACATGAAGCCCAGCAGCATGAAGGCGGCCATGCCCAGCGCCAGGTGCAGCGGCCGGCCGCTGAGCAGCGGCGAGACCACGCCGGCCACCACGGTGCTTATCATCAGCTGCACGAAGGCCTGCAACGAGGACGCCAGCCCGCGTTGCTGCGGGTACATGTCCAGCACCGCCAGCGCGAGGATCGGGAAGACCAGCGCCGTGCCCAGCCCGCCAATGAAGATCGGCAGCACCGCCCACGGCAGTTCGAGCTGCGGCGCCGCAGCCACGTAGCCGATGTTCAGCAGCGCCGAGAGCGCGCAGCAGGCGAAACCGATGCCGACCTGCCGCACCGGCGGGGTGTGCCCGGCCATGCGCCCGGACAGGAACGCGCCGGTGGTCATGCCGCCGATGGTGGGGATGAACAGCCACGCGAACCCGCCCTGGCCCAGCCGCAGGTGCTGCATCACGAACACCGGAGCCGAGGCGATGTACAGGAAGATGCCGCCGAAGTTGACGCTGCCGGCCAGCGCCAGCCGCAGGAAGCGCGGGTTGAGGCCGATGCGCAGGTAGTCGCGCAGCAGGCTGCGCGGCGACAGCGGCATGCGTGCCTGCGGCGGGTGCGTTTCCGGCAGCCAGCGCGCGGTGGCGGTGAGCAGCAGCACCGCGAACGCCACCAGGAACCAGAAGATCAGCGGCCAGTCGCCGCCGCCCAGCAGTATCCAGCCGCCGATGATCGGGGCGATGGCCGGGGCGATGCCGAAGATCATCGACACCTGGCTCATCAGCCGCTGCGCGTCGGCGCCGTGGTACAGGTCGCGGATCACCGCACGGCCGACGATCATGCCGACACCGGCGGAAATGCCCTGCAGGGCACGGAACAGCAGCAGCGTCGGCAGGTCGGACGCCAGCGCGCAGCCGACCGACGCGGCCACGAACACCACCAGCCCCGCCAGGATCACCCGCTTGCGCCCGAGCGCGTCGGACAGTGGCCCGTGTGCCACGCTCATCAGCCCGTAGAACAGCAGGTAGACGCTGATGGTCTGCTGCACTGCCACCTCGTCCACCGCCAGCTCCCGCGCCAGCAGCGGGAAGGCCGGGAAGATGGTGTCGATGGAGAACGGGCCGAACATCGACAGCCCGGCGAGCAGCAGGGCCAGGCGGCGGGTGGAAGGCGGGGCGGCGGCGGTCATCGGGCGTCCAGCGGTGGCGTGCGTGGGGGACGCACGGCGGGCGCCAGCCCGGCACGGGCGACGCCATCGAAAATGGAGGGGCCGGGCATGATAGGCGCCCGGCGGTGCCGGCGCCATGCACATGGCATGGAGGGGGGAACCCGGGGCGGTGCCCGTTCAGCCGTATCCGCCGCACCAGCGGTCCGGGGCAACCGCTATAATCGCCGCGCTACACGGTGGGAGAAGCGGCTCACCCCGCTGCCGAAGGCGCAAACGCCCGCAATCGCTCAGGCCCGATACCACCTGCAACAAAACTCTGGAGAGACCGGTTCAATCCGGCGCCGAAGGTGCACGAAGCGCGCGGTCCCCGCCGCTTCCAAACTCTCAGGCAAAAGGACAGAGGGGCACGAGGCGAGCCGCCGGCTTGCCGGCCGTGGCGTCGCCTTCGCGCGACCACCGCCGGAAGGCTGCGTGCCCGCCGCCCTGCCCCGCACGCCTTCTTCCGGACGTCCGCCATGCCCCAGAACACGCCCTCGCTGCGCGACCTCGAACACGCCTCCGCCTTCGTCGACCGCCACATCGGCCCCAACGACGCCGAAATCGCGCAGATGCTGCGCGTGCTCGGCCACGATTCGCTCGATGCGCTGACCGACGCCATCGTCCCCGGCTCGATCAAGTCCGGCAATCCGCTGGCCCTGCCCGAGTCGCTGACCGAAGTGCAGGCGCTGGAAAAGATCCGCGCCATCGCCGGCAGGAACAAGGTGCTGCGCAGCTTCATCGGCCAAGGCTATTACGGCACGCATACGCCGAACGTCATCCTGCGCAACATCCTCGAGAACCCGGCGTGGTACACCGCCTATACGCCGTATCAGGCGGAGATCTCGCAGGGCCGCATGGAAGCGCTGATCAACTTCCAGCAGATGGTCGCCGACCTGACCGGCATGGAGATCGCCAACGCCTCGCTGCTGGACGAAGCCACCGCTGCCGCCGAGGCGATGACCCTGGCCAAGCGCTCGGCCAAGTCGAAGTCCAACACCTTCCTCGCCAGCGGCGACACCCACCCGCAGACGCTGGAACTGCTGCGCACCCGCGCCGAGCCACTGGGCATCGACGTCGCGCTGGCCAACTCCGAGGAAGAGTGGAACGCCGCGCTGGCCAAGGGCGATTTCTTCGGCGTGCTGGCGCAGTACCCGGCCTCCAGCGGCTGGCTGGCCGACTGGGAGAAGGACGCCGAGGCGATCCACGCCCACAACGCGCTGTTCGTCGTCGCCACCGACCTGCTGGCGCTGACCCTGCTGAAGTCGCCCGGCGAGATGGGTGCGGACATCGTCATCGGCAACAGCCAGCGCTTCGGCGTGCCGTTCGGCTTCGGCGGCCCGCACGCCGCATTCATGGCCTGCCGCGACGCCTACAAGCGCTCGATGCCGGGCCGCCTGATCGGCGTGTCGATCGATACCGAAGGCAACCCGGCCTACCGCCTGACCCTGCAGACCCGCGAACAGCACATCCGCCGCGAGAAGGCCACCTCCAACATCTGCACCGCGCAGGTGCTGCTGGCGGTGATGGCCTCGATGTACGCCGTCTACCACGGCCCGGAAGGCCTGAAGCGTATCGCCGGCCGTGTCGCCCGGCTCACCGCCATCCTCAAGGCCGGCCTGCAGCAGCTGGGCTACGACCAGTTCCACCACGCCAGCGCGTTCGACACCCTGAGCCTGAAGACCGGCGAAAAGACCGACGCGCTGATGGCGCGCGCGGTGTCTTTGGGCGCCAACCTGCGCAAGGCATGGGACGAATACATCTGCATCTCGCTGGACGAAACCACCACCCGCGCCGACGTCGAACTGCTGTGGCGCATCTTCGGCGGCGACGACGCCACCCTGCCGTCCATCGATGCGCTGGACGCCAGCGCACCGTCGCTGATCCCGGCCGAACTGGAACGCACCAGCGCGTTCCTGACCCACCCGGTGTTCAACACCCACCACAGCGAGCACGAACTGCTGCGCTACCTGCGCACGCTGGCCGACAAGGACCTGGCGATGGACCGCACGATGATCCCGCTGGGCTCGTGCACGATGAAGCTCAACGCCACCGCCGAGATGATCCCGGTGACGTGGCCGGAGTTCTCCAACATCCATCCGTTCGCCCCGGCCGGGCAGACGCAGGGCTACAAGGAGCTGATCGGCGGGCTGGAAGCGATGCTGGTGGAGGCCACCGGCTACGACGCGGTGAGCCTGCAGCCCAACTCCGGCGCGCAGGGCGAATACGCCGGCCTGCTGGCGATCCGCGCCTGGCACGCCTCGCGCGGCGAGAGCCATCGCAACATCTGCCTGATCCCCGAGTCCGCGCACGGCACCAACCCGGCCAGCGCGCAGATGTGCGGCATGAAGGTGGTGGTGACCAAGTGCGACGCCAACGGCAACGTCGATGTCGCCGACATCCGCGTGCAAGCCGAGAAGCACTCGGCCAACCTGGCCGCGATCATGATGACCTACCCGTCCACCCACGGCGTGTTCGAGGAGGACGTGGTCGAGATCTGCGAGATCGTCCACCAGCACGGCGGGCAGGTGTATACCGACGGCGCCAACATGAACGCGCTGGTCGGCGTCGCCAAGCCCGGCAAGTGGGGTTCGGACGTCTCGCACCTGAACCTGCACAAGACCTTCTGCATCCCGCACGGTGGCGGCGGCCCCGGCGTCGGCCCGTGCGCGGTGAAATCGCACCTGGCACCGTTCCTGCCCGGCGCGCTGGGCAAGGATGGCGTGCGCACGGAAGGCACCGGCAACGGCGCGATGGTCAGCGCGGCCACCTTCGGCAGCGCCTCGATCCTGCCGATCAGCTGGATGTACATCGCGCTGATGGGCGCGGCCGGCCTGCGCAAGGCCACCCAGGTCGCCCTGCTCAACGCCAACTACATCGCCAGGCGCCTGGCCCCGCACTACAAGACGCTCTATACCGGCCGCAACGGGCTGGTGGCGCACGAGTGCATCCTCGACGTGCGCCCGTTGGAGAAGGCCACCGGCATCGGCGCCGAGGACGTGGCCAAGCGCCTGATCGACTTCGGCTTCCATGCCCCGACCCTGAGTTTCCCGGTCGCCGGCACGCTGATGGTCGAGCCGACCGAGAGCGAATCGCAGCACGAACTGGACCGCTTCATCGACGCGATGATCCAGATCCGCAGCGAAATCCAGGCCATCGAGGACGGCAAGCTGGACCGCGAGGACAACCCGCTCAAGCACGCCCCGCACACCGCCGCGCAGGTATCGGCCAGCGAGTGGGCGCACGGCTATCCGCGCGAACTTGCCGCCTTCCCGCTGCCGTCGCTGAAGCTGGGCAAGTACTGGCCGCCGGTGGCGCGCGTGGACAACGTGTACGGCGACAAGAACATCATGTGCGCCTGCATCCCGGTGGATGCGTACAAGGATGACGTGGAAGGCTGACTGCACCACCACGCTTGATGGAAAAGGAAACGGCCCGCCATGCGGGCCGTTTTCGTTACCGGGCCAGCGGTGACGGCCAGAGGCATCACCCGATCGGATTGCTGCACCCCTCTCAACGTGATAACTTTCGTTATAACCACATTCCAGAGCCCATCATGAAGCTCAAGATCACCAGCATCGGCAATTCGTCCGGCGTCATCCTGCCCAAGGATCTGCTGGCCCGCCTGCGCGTGGACAAGGGCGACGAGCTGTATGCGCTGGAAACGCCCGACGGCATCCGCCTGACCACGTACGACCCCACCTTGGCCGCGCAGATGGAAGTGGCCGAGGAAGTAATGCGCAAGCGCCGCACGCTCCTGCACAAACTTGCGCAATAGGAGGCCGGCGATGATCGTCTGGATCGGCCGCGCTCTGGCTCTGGCCATCCATGATCGCCAACTGGCCGAGCACGGCGGCGGCAGTGGCATGCGCGACGAAGCATTGCTCGAATCCGCCCTCACCCGCCCCCAGCAGCGTTACGCCTGTGGCGATCCACTACCGGACCTGGCCGACCTTGCAGCCAGCTTGGCCTTCGGTCTGGCCCGCAACCACCCGTTCGTCGATGGCAACAAGCGCACCGCCGCCGTGGCCTGCGAAGTGTTCATCCTGCTCAACGATGCCATGCTGGAAGCGGACGACCTCGGCCTGTACCCACCGTACCTCGGCCTTGCCGAAGGCAGCCTCGACGAAGCCGCCTTCGCCGCATGGCTGCGCCCGCGCATCGTCACCCCACATGGCAGCAGCATGCAGGAGGAGCCCGCAAGTTATCGCCGCTGAAATCGGCTGGGGCATGTCCCCTTGCGATTTGTGGCATAAAGCGCCGGGGGATCCGGATTGCTCCACCCTCTTTCTCAAGGACCAGAGATATGCCAGAGTTCGCCATCCGCGCTTCGGCCGATGAAGTCGCCACCCTCTTGCAGCAAGGCCGCGCACGCGATGCCGCTGCCCATCTGGAAACACTGCGCCAAGGCCAGCCACCGGTCATCCGCGAGGCGCTGGACCGTTTCGTCGCGGCACGCGCGCAAGCGCAACTTGCCGCCTTGCGCCAACCCGGTGCCGTTCCCATCACCGAGGCCGCCAGCGTGCAGCTCATGCTGGACCGGCTGGCACATGCAGGGCTTCCGCCTCGATTTCGGGAAGCAGAGGAAACCAAGGACCTGACACAGGCGCAGTTGCATGACGTCTATGCCAGCATCATTGCCACACGCGGCAATGACGCCGCTCGTGGCGCGCTGGCAGGGCAGGATCGCGTGATCCTGGGATTGCGTCAGGAAAACCGCACCACGGAAGGCGAATCACGCGAAGGCACCGCCAATTTTCATGGCAAAGGGGTCTATGACGACCGCATCGTGGTGCTGTGGACCGACGCGAACGGCGAGCGCCATGCCCGTGAATTCCACAAGGCCACCACCGAGCCCACCGCGCAATACGATGGTCATGCCAAGACCGCGGTGCGCAGCCCCGGCTTCGAGGACGTCGTCACCCGCCCGAAGACCGAAGGCAGCGACGTGAACGGCGATGGCGTGCGCGACCTGGGGCGCCTGGCCGATGGCACCACCGAAATGCTGGCGACCACGCACCCACGCAATCATTTCCCCGATGAATTCGCATTGCGCCCCAGGTCGCGCACGCCATCGCCGT
>NZ_LDJP01000059.1 GCF_001431505.1 Stenotrophomonas daejeonensis | reverse complement strand
CGGGCTGAATCCAGCCCGCCGGCAGTCCGGCACGCACGAAGGCAAGGTCCGCATCTCGCGTGTCGGCAATGCCACACTGCGCGCCAAGCTCTACATGCCGGCCCTGGTGGGCAAGCGCCACAACCCCGTGCTGGCCGCCTTTGCCCAGCGACTGGCCGAACGGGGCAAGCCACCCAAGCTCATCCTCTGCGCCTTGATGCGAAAGCTCCTGCACATCGTCTGGGGGGTGCTCAAGTCCGCTACCCCCTTCGATCCCCGAAAGGCCATTGCACGCGCCTGAGCAAGACGGTATCTACGGATACGGGGCCTGCCGCCATGTACGGTAGGCCCCGCGATCACACGCGCCACCGGGTCATGGGGCGATGATGACCTCGGCCGAACGGGCGCGGGTGGCGGCGGCCTTCTTGCCGCTCACCTGCAACCGGCTGGCGGCCACGCCGGCGGCCACCAGCGCATCCTTCAGCGCCTGCGCACGGCGCTGGCCAACGCCGTTGGCGCTGTCGTAGCCCTCGATGGTCACCCGCCCCTTCTTGCCGATGTTCAGGTATTCGGCCAGTGCCTTGACCTGATCCTGCGCGCCGGCGGACAGGCTGGCCTGCCCCGCGGCGAAGGCGTCGCCGGGCAGGGTGAACACCTCGCCACGGCGGCCGAAGGTGGAGTTCGGCAACTTCTGCCCGGACACCAGTTCGGCTTCCTCGCGCGCCAGCTTGGCCGCGTTCTGCTGGGCCGCGCTGACCCGTGCTGCCTGCTTGCCGGCAACGCTGCTCAACGCGATTTCCGCATCTTGCCGGGCCAGGATCTCGGCCTCGGCGGCTTGGCGCAGGCGCTCGCTTTCCTCGGCCTGGATCTGCGCCTGCACGCGCAGCTTCTCGGCCTCGCGGCGGGCGCGGTCGGCGTCGCGGCGGCTGGCCTCGATCAGCAGTTCGCTGCGGGTTCGCTCCAGTCGTTCGACCTCACGCTGGGCGACCTCGGTACGGGCGCTGGTTTCGGCGATCTCCACCCGGCGTTCGGCCAGGTAGCGCGCCTGTTCCAGGTTCTTGCGCCTGGCCTTGGCCAGCTCCGCCACCGCCTGCCGTGCCTGCAGGCGCTCGTAGGCGGCGACGTCGGCGGTGTCCAGATTCGCCTGCAGGGCGATCAGGCGCTGATTCAGCACGGCCACCGCCGGGTCTTCGGCGGCAGTGGCCAGCAGCGGCAGGGCCAGCAGGCCGGCGGCGAGCAGGTTCCTGATGTTCATCGGCGCGCCTCCCCGGTTGCCAATTGCCTTTGCAGGCGTTCCACCTCGGCCTTGCGCTGGGCCAGCGTGGCCTGCGCCACCGCCTCCTCGCTGCGGGCGCGGGCGAGGTCGGCGTCGACCGCGGCACGCTGGGCCAGCAGCGGGGCCTGCTTGCGCTGCCGGCGGTCGCCGGCGGCGCGCTGGGCCTGTTCCAGCTGCTGGCGGGCCAGTGCCATCGTGTCCGGCGCGTACTGGTCGGCATCGGCGCGGTCGGCGCGTTCCACCGCCTGCTGCGCGGCCAGCAGGTCGGCCGCGGCCGGGTCCTGCGCCCACGCGCTGGCACAGAGCGCGGATGCGCAGGCGGTCACATACAGGAGACGTCGTAATTGTGCGAAGCTAGGTTTCATTGGGGAGCCGTCGCGGAATGAATGAGCGCGGCCATTGTCGTCAAGGCCACCACGTGCATCAACGGCACCGGGCCGTCTGCGGGGAAACTTTACCTATGGATATCGGCTATTTCCTGAAGCTGATGACCGAAAAGAACGCTTCGGACATGTTCCTGACCACCGGGGCGCCGGTCTACATCAAGATCGAAGGCAAGCTCTACCCGCTGGGCAACACCGGCCTGCCGCCGGGCATGGTCAAGAAGATCGCCTACTCGCTGATGGACGAGGGCCAGGTACCGCAGTTCGAACGCGACCTGGAGCTGAACATGGCCATCGCGCTGGCCGACGCCGGGCGCTTCCGCGTCAACGTGTTCAAGCAGCGCGGCGAGGTCGGCATGGTGATCCGCGCGATCAAGAGCCGCATCCCCAGCATCGAGGAGCTGAATCTGCCGCAGGTGCTCAAGGACGTGATCATGACCCCGCGCGGGCTGGTACTGGTGGTCGGCTCGACCGGCTCGGGCAAGTCCACCTCGCTGGCGTCGATGATCGACCACCGCAACAGCACCTCCACCGGCCACATCCTCACCATCGAGGACCCGATCGAGTTCCTGCACAAGCACAAACAGTCGATCGTCAACCAGCGCGAGGTCGGCCTGGACACCCACGCCTTCCACAACGCGCTGAAGAACGCGATGCGCGAGGCGCCGGACGTGATCCTGATCGGCGAGATCCTCGACGCGGAGACGATGGAAGCGGCGATCGCCTTCGCCGAAACCGGCCACCTGTGCCTGGCGACGCTGCACTCCAACAACGCCGACCAGACCATCGAGCGCATCCTCAACTTCTTCCCCGAGAGCGCACACAAGAACGTGCTGATGAACCTGTCGCTGAACCTGCGCGCGGTGATTTCGCAGCGCCTGGTCAAGGGCAAGGATGGCCGCCGCCGCCCGGCCACCGAGGTGCTGATCAACACGCCGATGATCCGCGACCTGCTGCGCCGCGGCGAGGTGCATGCGATCAAGCAGGCGATGGAGGAGTCGCTGGAAGAGGGCATGCAGAGCTTCGACCAGTGCCTGTTCCGGATGGCGAAGGACGGCATCATCGAGCAGGAAGAAGCCCTGCGCGCGGCCGATTCGCGCGATGGGCTGGCACTGAAGTTCCGCCTGTCCGAGGGCGGCAGCGGCGAGCACGACCCCTACGCGGACTTCTCCGCCCCGGCAGCGGCGCCGTCGATCACGCACGGGTTTTGAAGCCGGGAACGAGGAACGGGGCATGACGGCTTGCCGGCACGGGGGCTTCCCCCGACCCGTTGAGTCGCCGAAGGCGTAGGTCGGGGCTACGTCCCCGACGTTCCGTGCACCCGAACATGCCGCCGGGGGCGTAGCCCCGACCTACGAGTGCCGGCGGTGTGCTTCAAGCCGCATCCGGCTGGTTTTCCGGGCGCGCGGCATCGAAGGCCGACAGTTGCAGGCAGGCGGCTTCGATCCGGCGCAGGGTCGGGAAGGCGTCGAGGTCGAGCTTGAAGCGCCGCGCGTTGTACAGCTGCGGCAGCAGGCAGCAATCGGCCAGCCCCGGCGCGTCGCCGTGGCAGTAGCGGCCGGTGTCCGCCGAGGCGGCGAGCATGGCCTCCATCGCGGCGAAGCCCTCGCGCATCCAGTGCAGCACCCAGTCGTCGCGCTCGGCCTGCGGCACGTGCCATTGCCGGTCGAAGAACTGCAATACGCGCAGGTTGTTGAGTGGATGGATGTCGCAGGCAACCAGCTGCGCCAGCGCGCGTACCCGCGCGCGGCCGGCGGCGTCGGCCGGCAGCAATGGTGGCTGCGGACGGGTTTCTTCGAGATATTCGAGGATGGCCAGCGACTGGGTCAGCACGCGCTCGCCGTCGCGCAGCACCGGCACCAGCTGCTGCGGATTCAGCGCCACGTAGTCGGGGGCGTGCTGTTGGCCGCCGTCGCGCACCAGGTGCACCGGCACCAGCGCGTAGTCCAGTCCTTTCAGGTTCAGGCCGATGCGCACGCGGTAGGCTGCGCTGGAGCGCCAGTAGCTGTAGAGCGTCAATGCTGCATCCATGTCGGTTGTCCTTGCTTGCATCGGGTCACGATACAGGCCGGCAGTGGGGATGCCGTTGCCGCCGGTCGGTTGTTTGCGCCGCTTGGCGATATGGGAACAATCGCCACCTTCTCCCTTCGGGAGAAGGTGCCCGAAGGGCGGATGAGGGGCGAACGCAGTCCATGATGGTTGAACCATCGTGACTCCGTTGCCCCTCACCCCAACCCCTCTCCCGAAGGGAGAGGGGCTTAAAAAAGCGGCAATCAGGGGCGCTGCGCCTGCTCGATGCGCTGCTCGATCGCGCCGAAGATGCTGTTGTCGTCGCGGTCGAACATCTCGATGCGCACCACGTCGCCGAAGCTCATGAACGGGGTGGACGGCTTGCCGTCGCGCAGCGCCTCGACGGTGCGGCGTTCGGCGAAGCAGGAGGCACCCAGCGCGGTGTCCTCGTTGGCGATGGTGCCGGAGCCGACGATGGTGCCGGCCGACAGCGGCCGGGTCCTGGCCACGTGCGCCACCAGCTGCGCGAAGTCGAACTGCATGTCCACGCCGGCCTCCGGCGCGCCGAACCACTCGCCGTTGATGTGCGTCACCAGCGGCAGGTGCACCTTGTTGCCCTGCCACGCATTGCCCAGTTCGTCGGGGGTGACGAACACCGGGCTCAGCGCCGAGCGCGGCTTGGACTGCAGGAAGCCGAAGCCCTTGGCCAGCTCCGGCGGGATCAGGTTGCGCAGGCTGACGTCGTTGACCAGCCCGACCAGTTGGATGTGGCCGGCGGCCTGCTCCGGCGTCACCGCCATCGGCACGTCGTCGGTGACGACCACGATCTCGGCCTCCAGGTCGATGCCGTAGTCCTCGCTGACCACCTTCACCGCGTCGCGCGGGCCGTGGAAACCGGCGCTGGTGGCCTGGTACATCAGCGGATCGGTGTAGAAGCTTTCCGGCACCTCGGCGCCGCGCGCCTTGCGCACGCGGGCCACGTGCGGCAGGTAGGCACTGCCGTCGACGAACTCGTAGGCGCGCGGCAGCGGCGCGGCCAGCGCCTGCATGTCCAGGTCGAACACGCCGTCGGCGTCGCCGCCGTTGAGCGAGTCGGACAGCGCGTTCAGCCGCGGCGCGAGGTTGGACCAGTCTTCCAGCGCCTGCTGCAGGGTGGCGGCGATGCCGGTGGCGCGCACAGCGCGGGTCAGGTCACGCGAGACCACGATCAGGGTGCCGTCGCGGCCACCTTCCTTCAGGGAACCAAGCTTCATCGGAGCGTCCAGTTCTGGAGAGCACAAGTTTCGATTGTAACGAATAGGTAGGTGCGGGGCTTGCCCCGCATGGCACCTCGCCGGGGAAGCCTGCCGGGTCAAGACCCGGCGCTACGGCGGCATCCGGCGGGGCAAGCTGAACGGGCGGTTTTGGTGCCCGTCTCAAACTTCCCCTAGACTATCGCGGTCTGCCAGCGGCCGTCCGTTTCCCTCCGGGAAGGCCGGCGGTGCCGTTCCACCGGCCCCGCCCCTCCCACCCGACGCCATTCGCCATGCATTCCGGCCCGCGCACCGCGCAGGTCGCACCCAGATCCTCGCAGCGCGGTTCACGGGAACGCTCCGAGCCAGCCGGTCGCCTCGACCGGCACCGCCAGCCGCTTCCGGCCGGCGCCTCTATCCTTTTGGAGCATCCATGTCGTTCGAAGACCTGGGCCTTGCGCCCTTCCTGCTGCGCGCGCTCGCCGAGCAGGGCTATGAAACCCCCACCCCGGTCCAGCAGCAGGCGATCCCGCTGGTGCTGGAAGGCCACGACCTGCTGGCCGGCGCGCAGACCGGCACCGGCAAGACCGCCGCGTTCGGCCTGCCGCTGCTGCAGCACCTGGCGACCAACCCGCAGGAAGTGCGCAACGGCCCGCGCCGGCCGCGCGCGCTGATCCTCACCCCCACCCGCGAACTGGCCACGCAGGTGCATGACAGCCTGCGCGACTACGGCAAGTACCTGCGCATCCCCAGCACCTGCATCTACGGCGGCGTCGGCATGGGCAACCAGCTGAACGTGCTGCGCCGGGGCGTGGACCTGCTGGTGGCCTGCCCCGGCCGCCTGATCGACCACCTGGAGCGGCGCAGCATCGACCTGTCCGGCATCGAGGTGCTGGTGCTGGACGAGGCCGACCGCATGCTCGACATGGGCTTCTTGCCGTCGATCAAGCGCATCCTCGCCAAGCTGCCCAAGCAGAACCGGCAGACCCTGCTGTTCTCGGCCACCTTCGCCGACCCGATCAAGCAGCTGGCGCTGGAATTCATGCGCAACCCGCGCGAGGTGATGGTCACCCCGCGCAACACCGTGGCTGAGACCATCACCCACCGTGTGCACCCGGTCGACGCCGGGCGCAAGCGCGAACTGCTGCTGCACCTGCTGAGCGCCGATTCGCGCGAGCAGACCCTGGTGTTCGCCAAGACCAAGCACGGCAGCGACAAGCTGGCCACGTTCCTGGACAAGTCCGGCATCAAGACCGCGGCGATCCACGGCAACAAGAGCCAGAACCAGCGCATGCGCGCGCTGGGCGACTTCAAGGCCGGCCGCGTCACCGTGCTGGTGGCCACCGACATCGCCGCGCGCGGCATCGACATCAACGAGCTGCCCAAGGTCATCAACTACGACCTGCCGATGGTGGCCGAGGACTACGTGCACCGCATCGGCCGCACCGGCCGCAACGGCGCCAACGGCCAGGCGGTTTCGCTGGTGGCGCAGGAAGACGCCAAGTACCTGCGCCAGATCGTGCGCCTGCTGGACCGCGACATGGACATCCGCGACGTCGCCGGCTTCGAGCCGCAGACGCCGATCCGCTGGGGCAACAGCGCCCCGGGCAAGGCCGAGCAGCCCGGCGGCGAGCGCCCGCCGCGGCGCGGCAACGGCGCCGGGCGCCCCAATGGCAACCCGCAGGGCCAGCGCCGCGGCGCCCATGCCGGCCAGCCCGGCAAGTCGCGCAGCGAGAACGGCGGCCAGCACCGCGAGCAGCCGGCCGGCGCGCCGCGCCGCCGCCGCGGTGGCCGCCGCTCCGGCAGCGCGCCGCGGCCGACCAGCGCGGTCTGAATACCGCGGGGGCCCGGCCCCCCGCAGCGCCGCAGGCAGGAAAGGCGGGGGCCGTGCGCTCCCGCCTTTTTGCATGCGCCACCCGTCACTTCCCGACAGGGCCGGCCACCCCGGCCGCTACAATCGACGCATGGACATCTTCAAAGACTTCACCCTGGAAGCGGCGCACCGGCTGCCCAACGTGCCGCCCGGCCACAAGTGCGCGCGCCTGCACGGCCACTCGTTCCGCGTGCGCCTGGAAGTGAGCGGCGAACCGGGCGCCGAAACCGGCTGGGTGATGGACTTCGGCGACATCAAGGCCGCCTTCCTGCCGCTGTACGAGCAGCTCGACCACCACTACCTCAACGACATCCCCGGGCTGGAAAACCCCACCAGCGAACGCCTGTCGATGTGGATCTGGGAACGGCTCAAGCCGGCGCTGCCACAGCTGAGCGCGGTGACCGTGCACGAGACCTGCACCTCCGGCTGCCGCTACCGCGGCGACTGAGGCCGCCAGGCGCTTGCATTCCCGGCCAGCCGTGTTATGTTGCGACGCAACAAAGCTGGAGTTCCGCCATGTCCGCCCGCTTCGACGCCTCCTTCAACGACTACACCCGGCACCTTGCCGCCGCGGCCAATCGCGCCAACCGGCTGGCGCTGGAGAACGCCGAGAGCGCGTTCGGCGTGCAGTTGCGCGCCTTCGAGCGCAACGCCAATGCCACCGCCGGCTTCATCGGCGAACTGTCGCAGGCTGGCGCAGAACTGCCCACGCTGCTGCCCAAGGGCCTGCAGGTGGCGGGCGACAACCTGCAGCGGCTGGGCAATGCCGGCCAGGAAATGCTGGACCTGGGCCTGAAGACCGGCATCGCCATCGGCGAACTGGCGCGGCAACCATTCACCCCGGCACCGGCGCAGCCACGCAAGGCGCGCTGAGGCAACAGACAAGCGATTTGCGCGGTTTCCCTCCCCCGCGCATCCCGGACCCGGCAACGCCCCCGTTGCCGGGTCTTTTTTTGGTTCATTTCCCAACCCCGGGGAGCCATTCCGAGTACACCGCTTCCTCGTAGAGCGGGGCTTGCCCCGCTGGGGTCTTCCCGGTAGAGCCTCAGCGGGGCAAGCCCCGCTCTACCAAGCGCCGCCGCCGTGGCACGCGCAGCTTGCCCATCCCCGCAATCGGAGGCCTGGACAATGGCCGGCGGCGGTTCAAGGCAGTGCCGCGACGGCCGATAATCGGGCATCGTTCACTTTCCTGCCGCCCGTATCCGAACGCCCGTGATGGCCGACAGCCCCGACACTCCGCCGCCCGAACCCGCTGGCCTGGGGCGCATCCTCGCGCGCCGCAAAGCGGCCGCGACGGTACCTGCCAATACCAGCGACCCGCAGTCCGCGGCCCATGCGCCGGAAGCATTGCTGCTGGTCTTCGCCGAAGGCATGGCCGCGCTGCCCGGCGAACTCGGCCAACTGGGGGAACTGCTGCACGGCGCCCATGCCAACCGGGACTGGAAGCGCTACGGCCGGCTGCTGCGGCAGTTGATCGACAAGTACCTGCGCCACCTCGACCTGGAGCATGCGCACGCCGGCAACGGCGAAGCCGCGCGCCTGCGCGACATGCTCCGCAACACCCTCGACGCCGTGCTCAGCAGCCTGCTGCTGCAGGCGCCGGAGCTGGAAACGCAGGCGCGGCGCATGGGCGAGGAACTACGCGGCTGGCACGGCGGGCAGCCGCTGGAACCGGTGGAGCAGCACCTGCGCGAACTGTGCCACCAGGTCGGCGTGCGCAACAACGTGCTGCACGAACAGCATGACCTGCTGCTGAGCCTGTTCGACCTGCTGCTGCAGAACGTCGCCGAACTGATCGACGGCGGCAGTTGGCTGCAGGAGCAGATCGGCGCCATCCGCCAGCTGCTGTCCGGCTCTCTCGACCGTGCCTCGCTGGAACGCACCCGCAACGACCTGCGCGAGGTGATCTACCGGCAAAGCCTGCTCAAGCAGGGCATCGACGAATCCAAGGCGGCGATGCAGGAGCTGATGGTCGACTTCGTCGAGCAGGTCGAGGGCATGGCCGCGCAGACCGGCGAGTACCACGACCGCATCGCCGGCTACGCCGTCGCCGTGCGCCAGACGCGCAACCTCGCCGACCTCGGCCAGCTGCTGCAGGACGTGCTGCAGGACACCGCGCGCCTGCAGGCGCAGGCGCTGCGCGCGCGCGACCACCTGTCCCGCGCCCGTGCCGAAGCCAAGGCCGCCGAGCAGCGCGTGCTGCAGCTGGAACAACAGCTGGAGCAGGCCGACAGCCAACTGCGCACCGACCCGCTGACCGGCGCGCTGAACCGCCGCGGGCTGGAAGAGCAGCTCGCGCTGGCCACCGGCAACGCCGATTCGACGTTCAGCGTGGCGCTGCTGGACCTGGACCACTTCAGCCAGATCAACAACGTCCACGGCCACGCCGGCGGCGACCACGCGCTGCGCCACATGGTCGGCACGATACAGGCGCGGCTGGGCAGCCACGGCCAGATCGCCCGGCTCGGCGGCGACGAATTCGTGCTGATCTTGCCGGGCATGGCGCAGGCACAGGCCGAGTCGCAGCTGCGGCGCCTGCAGGAACTGCTGGCGCAGCGGCCGTTCCTGCATGGCGAACAGCGCGTGCAGGTGCGCTTCAGCGCCGGCGTCGCGCAATGGCAGGCGGGCGAAGCGGCCGACACCCTGCTGCAGCGCGCCGACCATGCGCTGTACGCGGCCAAGCAGGCCGGACGCGACCGGGTGGGTAGCGCGCAATAACGGCGTTCCGCCGCCATCCGCTCTCCACTCCAAGCCCCCTCCGCACTGTCGGGAACCGGTTGCCTACCTGCCGCGCAAACGCTGCACGCCGCCGACCACCGCCAGCACCGCCGCGCCCATCACCATGCCCACCACCACGCTGCCCAGCGCGTTGGCCAGCCATGCCAGGTTCGCCGGCGCCAGCCCGACGATGAAGTGGTGCAACGCCGGCAGCGAGTGCACCAGGATGCCGCCGCCAACCAGGAACATCGCCGCGGTGCCGGCGACGGACAGGCCGCGCATCAGCCACGGCGTCGCCAGCAGGATCGCGCGGCCGGCCGCCATTGCGGCGCGGCCCCGGCGCAACAGCCACAGGCCGAGGTCGTCGAGCTTGACGATGCCGGCCACCAGCCCGTAGACGAACGCCGTCATCGCCAGCGCGATGGCCGCCAGCACCAGCACCTGCTGCATGAACGGCTGCTTCGCCACCACGCCCAGCGACAGCACGATGATCTCGGCCGAGAGGATGAAGTCGGTGCGGATCGCGCCGCGGACCTTGTTGCGCTCCCACGCCGCCATGTCGGCGGTTTCCTTCGCCAGCGCATCCAGGCGCTCGGCCTGGCGCTGCCCGCCGTCCTCGTGCCGGTGCAGGAACTTGTGCGCCAGCTTCTCCACGCCCTCGTAGCAGAGGAAGGCGCCGCCGGCCATCATCAGCGGCGTGATCGCCCACGGCAGCCACGCGCTGATCGCCAACGCCGCCGGTACCAGGATCGCCTTGTTCAGCAGCGAGCCCTTCGCCACCGCCCAGACCACCGGCAACTCGCGCGCGGCGGTGACGCCGCTGACCTGCTGCGCGTTGAGCGCCAGGTCGTCGCCGAGCACGCCGGCGGTCTTCTTGGCCGCGACCTTGGTAAGGATGGAAACATCGTCCAGCAGGCTGGTGATGTCGTCGAGCAGGGCGAGCAGGCTGGCTCCGGCCATTGATGGGGCACCGAGGATGGGAAAATGGAATATTCGCCGATCCGCGGTGGCGGCGGCGTGCTCCGGCGCATTCACCCGCCGCCCACCGCCCCCCGGCGACACTGCCGGCTCCACGCACGACGAGGGCCGGCCTTGACCACCACCGCATGCGATGCCCCCGGCCCCGCGCTGATCGGCGGCATGAACCGGCGCCAGCAGATAGTCCGGTTGCTGCTGCGCTACCGGCACTCGGGCATCTTCTCCGGGCTGCAGCTGGACGGCGAACTGCCGCGCCTGGAAAAGGCCCCGGCCGCCGGCGACCCGGACCAGTTCGTCGCCGACCTCGAAGCGCTGGGCACCACCTTCGTCAAGCTCGGCCAGGTGCTGTCCACCCGCCCGGACATGATCCCGCCCGACTACGTGGCGGTGCTGGCACGCATGCAGGAACAGGTTGCACCGATCCCGGTGGAGCAGGTGCGCGCGGTGATCGAGGAGGAACTGGGTGCGCCGGTCGGCAAGCTGTTCGCGGCGTTCGACCCCGAGCCGCTGGGCTGCGCCTCCATCGCCCAGGTGCACCGCGCGGTGCTGCACGACGGCCGCGAGGTGGCGATCAAGGTACAGAAGCCCGAGGTCGCCGCGCAGTTGCGCTCGGACCTGGCGGTGCTGCGCAGCTTCGCCAGCGCCGCCGACCACCTGACCCGCGTCGGCCGCCGCGTGCGCTTTTCCGACTGGCTGGACGAGTTCGCCAAGACCCTGCACATGGAGCTGGATTACGAGGCCGAGGCGGTCAACCTCGCGCGCTTCGGCCGGCACCTGGCGCCGTACCCGGAGCTGTGGGTGCCGCAGCCGCTGTGGGACCTGTGCGGCCGCCGCGTGCTGACCATGCAGCTGGCGCACGGGGTGCGCGTGGATGCCATCCCGCCGGTGCGGCGCACCGAGCAGTCGATGCTGCCGCTGGCCGCGGCGCTGGTGCGCGGCTACCTCGACCAGATCTTCGTGCACGGCGAGATCCACGCCGACCCGCACCCCGGCAACCTGCGCGTCACCCCCGACGGGCGCCTGGCGATCTTCGACCTGGGCATGGTCGCGCACGTGCCGCCGCGCCTGCGCGAGCGCCTGCTGAAGGTGCTGTTCGCCGCGGTCGATGGCCGCGGCGAGGAGGTGGCCGACGAGATCATCGGCATCAGTACGCGGCTGGAGGACTACGACGAGGAACGCTACCTGCGCGAAACCGGGCAGATGATCGCGCGCTACGCCGCCAACGGCACCCTGTCCGAGGGCCACGTGGTGCTGGAGATCGTGCGCATCGCCACCGCCAGCGACCTGCGCACGCCGCCGGAGCTGAGCCTGCTGGGCAAGGCGCTGCTCAACCTGGAGGGCGTCTGCCAGCAGCTGGCGCCGGAGCTGGACACCCGCAGCGTGGTCGAGAGCCAGCTGCAGCACGTGATGCGCGCGCGCCTGCGCAAGTCGCTGTCGGCGGCCAACCTGGCCAGCGAGGCGATGGAACTGCAGCAGTTGCTGCGCACCGGGCCGCGGCGCATGTCCGACATCCTCGGGCTGATGGCCGAGAACCGCCTGCAGGTGAAGGTCACCGGGCTGGAGGAATCGCGGCTGATGGAGAACATCCAGAAGGTCGCCAACCGCATCGCCGCCGGGCTGATCACCGCCGCGCTGCTGCTGTCCTCGGTGCTGCTGATGCGGGTGCCGGCGCGGTTCACGCTGCTGGGCTACCCGGCGCTGGCGATGCTGCTGTTCCTGCTCGGGGTCGGGATCGGGCTGGGGCTGATCCTCAGCGCGCTGCTGTTCGACCACCACACCCGGGCCCGGGCGCGCGAGGAACGGGGCCACCGCTAGGGAGCCCCCAGCCAACATTTCAGTCAGGTTCGCATCGGCATGATCCTGTCATCCACGTTTCATGCGCCTGACACGGGCACGTGGGCCAGGCCTTCCGGGGGAAGGCTTTCTCTCCCTTCCACTACCAAGTGACCGCATGCATTGGATCATCTGGCTGTACCTGCCCGCGTTGTTCCTGCTGTTGCTGCTCTCGCCCAGGCTGGCGCGGCTCAAGGCCGGCCTGCTGTCGCTGTTGCTGCTGCTGTTGAGCACGTGGTGGCTGATCGACCGGCTCAGCGGCGACGGCATCAACTCGGCCACGCTCTACCACCTGCGCAGCGACATGGAAGGCGCCGGCGTGGGCGACTTCAGCGGCTACATCGTCGCGTACATCGCCCTGGCGCTGCTGTCGCTGACCCCGCTGCTGCTGGTGCGCGTGCGCCGCTTCCGCCTGCCTCGGCATGGCTGGGCGCTGTCGGCCGCGTTCGCCGCGCTGCTGGTCGGCGCCACCCTGCACAGCCCGCTCTACGGCGACGCGCAGCGCCTCTACCGGCAGATGCAGCCGGTGGACTACAGCGCGGTGGCGCCGGAGTACGTTATCCCCGCACAGCCGCTGGCGCGGCCGAAGAACATCGTGTGGATCTACGGCGAGAGCCTGGAGCGCACCTACCTGGACGAAGCCGCCTTCCCCGGGCTGATGCCCAACCTCAAGCGACTGGCTGGCGAAGCGCTGGACTTCCGAGACATCGCCTCGGCCGACGGCAGCGGCTGGACCATCGCCGGGCTGGTGTCGTCGATGTGCGGCGTGCCGTTGACCACCGCGCAGGGCGACGAGAACAGCATGGGCCGCATGGGCCGCTTCCTGCCCGAGGCGTTCTGCCTGGGCGACTACCTGAAGCAGCAGGGCTACGACAACCACTACATGGGCGGCGCCAACGGCCAGTTCGCGGCCAAGGCCGACTTCCTCGCCACCCACGGCTTCGACGAGGTGCGCGACCTGGCGTGGTTCAAGCAGCAGCGCATCGCCGACAAGCACTTCTCCAACTGGGGCATCCACGACGACGTGCTGCTGGACCGCGCCTTCGACCGCTTCATGGAGCTCTCCCGTGCTGGCCAGCCGTTCATGCTGACCACGCTGACGATGGATACCCACCACCCGGCCGGGCACCTGCCGGTGGCCTGCAAGGGCACCCGCTACCGCAGCCAGTACGGCAACATCGGCCTGCTCAACGCGCTCAAGTGCACCGACCGACTGATCTCGAAACTGGTGGACCGCATCCGCGCCAGCGAATACGGGCAGGACACGCTGGTGGTGGTGGCCTCCGACCACCTGGCCATGCCCAACGACCTCAGCGACGTGCTGGCCAACCTGCACCGCGAGAACCTGCTGCTGTTCCTCGGCGCGGACATCGCCCCGCGCCAGGTGGTGGCCAGCGCCGGCACCACGCTCGATTCCGGCGCCACCCTGCTGCAGTTGCTGGACCCGGCCATCGACGCGATCGGCTTCGGCCGCTCGCTGCTGGCCGCGCCGCGCGCGGCCAGCGCCAGCGTCGCCGCGCTCAAGGACGACGCCAGCGACTACGCGCGCTACCGCGCCTTCGCCCGCTCGCTGTGGCTGGGCGAGAAGACCCGCATGCTGCGGCTGGACGACGGCCAGGTGCTGGTCGGCGTGCAGAAGGTGCAGCCGCCGGTACTGCTGGAATACGACGCGCAGTGGGCGCTGCAGTCGGTGTACCTGGAGAACACCTCGCGCAGGTTCGACGAGGCCGACCCCGGCCACCGGCTGGCCTACGTGGACCGCTGCACCGCGTTCGAAGACGGCCTGGCCGATGGCGACTGGTGCGCGCTGCTGGTGGACAGCGACCAGGGCATGCGCCTGTACCGCGACGCCCAGCTGCGCCGCGGCATCGCCGTGGACGCGCCGCTGGAGCCGTTCCATGGCCCGCGCCCGAGCGTGCGCCAGTCGCGCATGATCAGCCGCCAGGCGCAGCACACCGGCCCCGGCCGCTACGTGCTGGAGCTGTACGCCAGCCAGCGCCCGGCGCGCGCGTTCTGGGTCGAGGCGGTGTCCTCGCAGCGCAAGGTGGTCGTGGCCCAGCAATGGGTGCAGGCCGACAGCGACGGCCGCATCATCCTGCCGTTGGGGCTGGACGAGGAAATCGACGACCTGGAGATCCGCGCCTGGCTGAGTCATGCCGAGAAGCTGGCGGTGGACAGCTACGCGCTGCTGCCGGCGATCCGCAGCCGGCCGCGTTCCTGAACCCATGAATCCTCCCTTGCAGGAGTGACGTGAGTCGCGACAGGACGCACGGGAGAGCCCCGTCGCGACTCACGTCACTCCTGCAAGGGATTCAAGGATTCACTGGTCGTCACGCACGAGGTGGATGTCGGTCGGCGTGACCAGCGCGATGCCCTGCTCGGCGGTGCGCCGCAGCAGCTCGAACAGCAACTCGCTGCGGGTGCCGTACACGTTGCGCGGGCTGGAGACGTAGGCGAAGCAGTTCAGCGCCACCAGCCCGCCGGCGATCGAGTCGATGAACACCGAGGGCGCCGGATCGTCCAGCACGCCTTCGTGGCCTGCAAACATGTCCAGCAGCAGTTGCCGCACCTGCGCCACGTCGGTGTTCAACGGCACCGAGAACTGGAGCTGCACGCGGCCCAGCGCACCGGCCATCGTCATGTTGCGGATGGTCTTGGTGATCAGTTCCGAATTGGGCACGATCAGCGTGGAGCGGTCGCCGACCTGGATTTCGGTCGAGCGCACCGAGATGCGGCGGATGTCGCCCTCCTGGTCGCCGATCTTGATCCAGTCGCCGATCTTCACCGGCCGCTCGGCCAGCAGGATCAGGCCGGAGACGAAGTTCTGGGTGATCGCCTGCAGGCCAAAACCAATACCCACCGACAGCGCGCTGGCCAGCAGCGCCAGTTTCTCGAAGCCGATGCCCAGCGTCGCCAGCGCCCACAGCACCGCCAGCACGATGCCGAGGTAGCGGGCCACGGTGCTGACCGAATTGCGCACGCCGGCATCCAGCCCGGTCTTCGGCAGGTAGGTGCCCACCAGCCACTGCTGCAGTATCCGCGCCAGGCCCAAGCCGAGCACCAGCACCAGCGCCGCCCACAGCAGCGACGACGGTTTCAGCAGCTGGTCGCCGATCTTCAGGCCCGAGCCCAGCGCGGCGGTCCAGTCGTACAGCGCGCTGGCATTGCCGAACAGCGCCACCAGCGCGGCCAGGCCCAGCAACACCAGCACCACCCGCAGCAGGGCCGACAGCAGCACGCCGGCCTGTTCCAGCTGCGCCGGCTGCAGGCCGGTGGACAGGCGCAGCACGCGGCCGAAGCCGCTGTCCGGCGCCAGCAGCCACAGCGACAGGTCGTCGGCGAATTTCAGCAGCAGCGAAACCACCAGCACCAGCACGGTCACCCCGACCATCTGCTGGGTGGCGAACAGCGCGAAGTTCAGGTAGCCCAACAGGGTGGCCAGCAGCGCCGCCAGCACGGTCAGGTGGCCACCCAGCCGCGCCAGCACCAGCCAGCCGCTGCGCAGCCGCAGCGGCTTCGCCGCGCCCGCATCGGCGCGCTGCTCGGCCCGCATCGCATCGGCGGCGCGGCGCCGGTGCAGCCGCGTCAGCGTCACCAGCATCGCCATGATCAGGGCGACGTAGCCTAGCGCGACCAGGCCATCGAGTAGCACCGCGCTGACCTGCGAGGTGCGCGCCGCGCGCGCCAGCGCGCGCAGCAGCAGGGTCGCCCAGGTCAGTGCCGCGGCGCCACGGGCCAGCGCCAGCAGGCGCCGGGCACTGGCGTCGTCCACGTTCGCCAGCCGCCACGACGGCCGCCGCGGTACCAGCAGGCAGGCGGCGACGGCGGCGATGAAGGCGGACACGAAGGTCGCCGTGACCAGTACGTCGGCCACCGACTCCAGCCTTGGCGGGATCGCCGATACCGCGCGCAGGCCGCCCACCACCGCCAGCGCCGCCAGCCCCGGCAGCAGCGTGCCGACCAGCAGCAGCCACACCGCCAGCCCGGTGCGGCGCAGGCGCCCGGCCGGTGCCTGCGCGGACGCGGCGCGGCGGCGGCCGAACCGGCGCAGCCAGAACTGCAGCGGCAGCACCAGCAGCAACGCCAGCAACACCCCCAGCGACGGGACCTTCGCCCCATGCGCGGCCACCGCGTCGTGCAGGGCGTTGCCGGCCTGCCGGTACAGCGCGCGGATCCGCTGCAGGTCGCCGGGCAGGCTGTCGGCGAACTTGCGCCACAGCACGGGCGACAACGGCGAGCCCACCTTGCGCCCAAGCTGCGCGCCGAACTGCTGGGTGCGCATCTTCTCGATCGAATCACCGAGCTGCCGCGCCTCTTCGGCCAGCAGCCGGCCACGCTTGACGTCGGCGTCGAGCTGGCTGCGCTGCTGCTCCAGCACGCCACGCTGGCGGGCAATGCCACGCTCCTCGGTCGCGCCCTCCTGTAGCGGCCCGAGCTGGGCGATGCGCGCGTCCATCCGCTCCAGCGCCGGCTGCAGCGCCTGCACCCCGGCCTCGGCGTCGCGCCGCGCCTGCTGCGCCCGCTCGGACAGCGTCCGCAGCGTTTCCTGCGCGTCGGCGTCGTCCAGCCCGAGGCGCACCGCCTGCAGCGCATCCCCGGCCTGCTCGATGCGCTGCCGCGCCTGCGGCAGGTCGACCTCGTCGGCCACGTTGCCGGCGGCGAGCGCGGCGCACGGCCACGGCCCGGCGCCGACCAGCAGCAATGCCAGCAACCACGCGCGCAACAACGGGAAACGGGGACGGGAAGACAAGGCGGCGCATCCGCGGCATGCGCGGACCACCGCGCGTGGGCGGACTATAAGTCAGCCGATGTCCACGCCCCGCCAATGGCGGGCCTGCCGGCCCTCAGTATTTCAGCGCCAGCTCGGCGACCTGCGGCCGGTACTGCTGGTACAGGTCCTGGAATTCCTCTTCGGTCAGCATGTCCGGCGCGTATACCGCCACCGGCTCCCACTCCCGGTCGGTCGGCAGCGGCTGCCGCGGGCCGGCGCGCAGCGAATAGCTCTCGCCCTCGTAATCGACCAGCTCGGGCACGTGCTCCCAGTGTTCGCGCGCATAGCCTTGCGCCCCCTTGAGCAGGATCACCGCGTACATCATCGCCTCCTGTGTTGCCGCGAAGAGGCCTTGCAGCCTAGCGCCGTCGGCAGGCCGGTGGAAGGTCGCGGCGCGACAGGCCGGGTTCACCCCGGTGACGCTAGCGTGGCCGCATCGTCCCTGCCACGATGCAGCCACACCTTCCGGAGCGCCCCGCGATGAAACCGCCCGTGATCCTCCTCGCCTGCCTGCTGGCCCCGTTCGCGGCGGCGGCGCAGAGCGCCACGCCGGGTGCGCTGGACCTGAGCGTGCCGCAGGCACCGCTGCGCTACATGAACGACCCGTCCTACCAGTCCGACGCGCCGGGCACCTACTACGGCGACCACAGCGGCCCGCGCCCGAAGCGGGATGCCGTTGCCGCCACCACCCACGACGATGGTTTGCAGGTGCATGGCGCGATCAGCACCGGCATCGGCTACTCCAAGGCGTTCGGCAACAGCCGCTGGAGCTCGGCCGACATCAACCTGGGCAAGGACTACACCACCGACGAAGGCAACAGCCGCCGCGTGGACCTGAACATCCACATCAGCCAGGGCAAGGGCGCCGGTCCGTTCGGCTATGGCCCGGGCCCCTGGCATGGCTGGTGACGCCGGGGCAATGACGCCGCGGCGCTACAATGCGCGCCCGCCGGGCGGTTCCGCCACGGCCGCGACGGAATGGCGATGATCAACAACGACGTACTGCGCAGCATCCGCTACATGCTCGACCTCGGCGACAAGCACGTGGTGGAGCTGATCCAGCTGGCCGACCCCGCCTTCGCGGTGGACCAGGCGCAGGTGCACGACTTCCTGCGCAGGGACGACGAGCCGCTGTTCGAGCCCTGCCCGGACGCGGCGCTGGTGCGCTTCCTCGACGGCCTGATCGTCCACTTCCGCGGCCGCGACGACACCCAGCCGGCGCGCGCGCCGGAAGCGCGCATCAGCAACAACCTGGTGCTGAAGAAGCTGCGCGTGGCGTTCCAGCTCAAGGACGTGGACATGCACGCGATCTTCGACGCGGCCGGCTTCCCGCTGTCCAAGCCGGAGCTGTCGGCGCTGTTCCGCCAGCCCGACCACAAGAACTACCGCGCCTGCGGCGACCAGTTGCTGCGCAACTTTCTCAAGGGCCTGACCGCGCGCCTGCGCGGGAATGGCTGACATTGGTCCAAGCGATAGCCCTCGGCAGGAGCGCACCTCGGTGCGCGATGGGACTTTCGCAGGAGATGCATCCCAGGTGGCGCCCGACCGTTGGTCGCGGCGGCGGCGCAAGGCGCCGAGGGCTGTGCCGACCAACGGTCGGCACCCACCGGGTTGTCGGTAACGCTTCATCGCGCACCAAGGTGCGCTCCTACAGACCACCTCCGCCCTCGATGCCGCGCAAAATCGGGCAATCCGGCCGTTCGTCGCCGGCGCAGCAGTCGGCCAGCGCCTGCACGGTCTGCACCATGTCCTGCAGCTCGGCGATGCGCCGTTGCAGCACCGCCACGTGTTCCAGCGCCATGCGCTTGACGTCGGCGCTGTGCCGCGAGCGGTCGCGCCACAGCGCCAGCAGCTCGCCGATGCGCTCCACGCTGAAACCCATGTCGCGCGAACGCTTGATGAAGCCGAGGGTGTGGATGTCGCGTGGGCCATAGACGCGGTAACCGGCGGCGGTGCGCGCCACCGGGCCGACCAGCCCGGCGTCCTCGTAGTAGCGGATCATCTTGGCCGAGATGCCGGTGGCCGTGGCCGCCTGTCCGATGTTCATGGCGTCTTCCATCGTCGTTTCCTGCCTTGCATGGGTCGGGGCCACGCCCCCGACGTTCATTGCCCCGGGTAAAGCCGCGTCGGGGGTGTAACCCCGACCTACGCTGTTCGCGGTTCCGCGCGAAAGGGCGGGAGAGTTCAGAGCCATCGTTACGGTTTGAACCTGCGCAGCCGCAGCGCGTTGCCGAGCACGAACACCGAGGACAGCGCCATCGCCCCGGCGGCGAACACCGGCGACAGCAGCACGCCCCACGCCGGGTACAGCACGCCGGCCGCGACCGGGATCAGCGCGGCGTTGTAGGCGAACGCCCAGAACAGGTTCTGGCCGATGTTGCGCAGCGTCGCGCGGCTCAACGCGATGGCGTTGGGCACGCCCTGCAGGCTGCCGGACATCAGCACCACGTCGGCCGCTTCGATCGCCACGTCGGTGCCGGTGCCGATGGCCATGCCGACGTCGGCCGCGGCCAGTGCCGGCGCATCGTTGATGCCGTCGCCGACATAGGCCAGCCGGCCGTGCGCAGCCTTCAACCGCCGTACCGCATCGACCTTGCCTTCGGGCAGCACCTCGGCCACCACGTCGTCGATGCCGAGTTGGCGTGCGATGGCCTGCGCGGTGCGCCGGTTGTCGCCGGTGACCATCGCCACCTTCAGGCCCAGCGCGTGCAGCCGGGCGATGGCCGCGGCGGTGTCGGGCTTGATCGGGTCGGACACGGCGATGATCGCCGCCAGCCGGCCGTCGAGCGCGGCGTACAACGGCGTCTTGCCCTGCTCGCCCAATCGTTGCGCAATCTCGGCGAAGGTCGCCACATCCAGCCCGAGCGTGTGCATGAAGCGGTCCGCGCCCACTTCCACGCGCACGCCCGCCACCTGTGCGCGCACGCCGTAGCCGGTGACCGACTCGAACGCCTGCACCGCCGGCAACCCCAGCCCATCCTCCCGCGCGGCATCGACGATCGCGCGCGCGATCGGATGCTCGGAGCGGTCCTCCACCGCCGCCACGCCGGCCAGCACCTGTTCGCGGGTGAAGCCCTCGGCCACGTGCAGGTCGGTCAGCACCGGCCGGCCCTCGGTCAGCGTGCCGGTCTTGTCCACCGCCACCACCGCCGCTTCCTTCAACAGCTGCAACGCCTCGCCCTTGCGGAACAACACGCCCAGCTCGGCGCCACGGCCGGTGCCGACCATGATCGAGGTCGGCGTCGCCAGCCCCATCGCGCACGGGCAGGCGATGATCAGCACCGCCACCGCGTTGACCAGCGCGAAGCTCAGCGCCGGCGACGGGCCGAACAGCCACCACGTGGCGAAGGTCAGCAGCGCCAGCGCCATCACCACCGGCACGAACCACATGGTGATGCGGTCCACCAGGCCCTGGATCGGCAGCTTGGCGCCCTGCGCCTGTTCCACCATGCGGATGATCTGCGCCAGCACGGTGGCGGCGCCCACGGCGGTGGCACGCACGCCCAGCGCACCGGTCTGGTTGACGGTGCCGCCGACCACGCCGGCGCCCACGGCCTTGGCCACCGGCACCGGTTCGCCGCTGACCATCGATTCGTCGACGTAGCTGTCGCCGTCGACCACCTCGCCATCCACCGCGATGCGCTCGCCCGGGCGCACCTCGACCACCTCGCCCACTACCACCTCCGCCAGCGGCACCTCCACGGTGCCGCCCTCGCGGCGCACCCGCGCGGTGCGCGGCTGCAGGCCGAGCAGGCGCTTGATCGCCTCCGAGGTGCGGCCCTTGGCCCGCGCTTCGAGCAGGCGCCCGAACAGGATCAGGGTGACGATGACCGCCGCCGCCTCGTAGTAGACGTTGACCGTGCCGGCCGGCAGCAGCCGCGGCAGGAAGGTGGCCACCAGCGAATAGCCATAAGCCGCCAGCGTGCCGACCGCGACCAGCGAGTTCATGTCCGGCGCGACGCGCAGCAACGCGGGAATGCCGGCGCGATGGAAACGGCGGCCGGGGAACAGCAGCACCAGCGTGGTCAACGCGCATTGCAGCAGCCAGCTGTTGCGCGTGCCCAGCGTGGTGGCGATGACGTGGTGGAAGGCCGGCACCATGTGCGCGCCCATTTCCAGCACGAACACCGGCAGGGTCAGCGCGGCCGCCAGCAGCAGGTCACGCTTGAGGCCGCGCAGTTCATCGGCTTGGCGCTGCACCTGTGCAGCGTCGTCGCCGGCAGCCTGCGGCAGCCGCGCCGCGTAGCCGGCCTTGGCGACGGCGGCGACCAGCGCGGCCGGATCGAGCGTGGCATCGCCCAGCACCCGCGCGCGGCCACTGGCGAGGTTGACGCTGGCCGACTGCACGCCGGGCACCTTCGCCAGCACCCGCTCGACGCGGCCGACGCAGGAGGCGCAGGTCATGCCGTCGATGCCCAGTTCCAGCGGCGCCGGTGCCGCCACTTCGTAGCCGGCCTTCTCCACCGCGCGCACCAGCGCCTGCCGGTCCACGCCCACGCCCTGCACCGTGGCGCGGCCGTTGGCGAGGTTGACGCTGGCCCGCGCCACGCCCGGCACCGCGGCCAGCACGCGCTCCACCCGGCCCACGCACGAGGCGCAGGTCATGCCGAGAATCGCCAGTTCCTGTGTCGGGCCACCGGCGGCGGGTAGCGGGTTGTTCGGGGATGTCATCGGCTCACCAGCAGGCATTCGTGATGGCGGCCACCATAAAGCTTCCCATCATGGGAAGGTCAACAACCCATCGGCAACCCCATTACGGGGTGCGCTGGAACAGCACGCGCTCGGAGCGGTGCAGGGCGAACCCCTGCGCGTAGTCCACGCCCAGCGCGCGCAGCACCTCCAGGTAGCGCTGGTCCTCCACCCATTCGGCCACCACCTTGGCGCCGCGCTGGTGGCCGATGCGGGCCACCGCGTCGATGATGATGCGGTTCATCGGGTCGCTGTCGAGGTTGCGCACGAAGCTGCCGTCGATCTTGATGACGTCCACCGGCAGGTTCTTCAGGTAGCCGAACGAGGCCATGCCGGCGCCGAAGTCGTCCAGCGCGATGCGGCAGCCGGCCGCGCGCAGGCGCTCGATCATCCGCACCACCCGCAGCAGGTCGCGCACGGCCACCGTCTCGGTGATCTCCAGGCAGACCTTGCGCGGCGGCACCGCGTGGCGTTCGAGGGTGTCGAGGATGAAGTCGGCCAGCCCTTCGTCCTCGATGCTGGCGCCGGAAAGATTGATCGCGCAGGTCGCCAGCGTGTCGCCGCACGGGTGCAGGCGGGCGAAGTTGGACAGCGCGGTGCGGATCACCCAGCGGTCCACCGCCGGCATCAGCCCGTAGCGTTCGGCCGCGCCGAGGAACGCGCCCGGCAACACCACGCCGCCGCTTTCGTCGCGCATGCGCAGCAGCAGCTCGACGTGGGTGGCCGGCGCCAGCGTGCCATCCAGTTGCACCACTTCCTGGTAGTCCAGCAGCAACCGGTCCTGCTCCAGCGCCCAGCGCAGGCGGTTGGCCCATTCCATCTCGCCCATGCGCCGGGTGGCGTCATCGTCGTCGCCGTGCACGCGGACGCGGTTGCGGCCGTCGTCCTTGGCCAGGTAGCAGGCACTGTCGGCCCAGGCCAGCAGGTCCTTGAGGGTGCGCCCGTCGCGGTCGACCATGACCACGCCGACGCTGGCGCTGACCGTATAGGTACGGCCCTGCCACATGAAGGTGGAGCGCTCGATGCAGCAGCGCACCTGCTCGGCCAGCGCCAGCGCCTGCACCGCGTCGACGTCGAAGGCCAGCAGGCCGAATTCGTCGCCGCCCAGCCGCGCCAACAGGTCGCCGTGGCGCAGGCCGCCGCGCATCGCCTGCCCCAGCTGCACCAGCAACTGGTCGCCGGCCATGTGCCCGGACAGGTCGTTGATGATCTTGAACTGGTCCAGGTCGATGTACATCAGCGCGAACGGCTCGGACGCCAGGCGCCCGGCACGGTTCATCAGCGCCTGTCGCAGCTGGCGCTCGAACTCGCGGCGGTTGCACAGGCCGGTGAGTTCGTCGTGCGTGGCCTGGTAGCGCAGGCGCTCGGTCATTTCCCGTTGCGCGCTGGTGTCGGTGGCGACCATCAGCAGGTGCGGCGCGGCGTCCACTTCCACCCGTGCCAGCGCGGCATGCACCCACAGGCCGGCGCCGATGCCGTTGAGCACCACCGCCTCGCGGCTGTCCCAGTGGCCGTCGTCGGCGACGGCGGCCAGCGCCTGCGCGCCCAGCGCCGGGTCGGCGAACAGCGCGTCCAGCCGCATCCCGGCCACGCGCCCGAGCTGGGTACGCGCGGCGTGGTTGGCGTGGATGATGCGGCCATCGCCGGCACCGGCCAGCAGCACCAGCGCCGGCAGCAGTTCGTTGAGCACGCGGAAGCGGGCCTCGCTCTCGCCGAAGCGCGCGCTCATCTTCCGCCCCAGGTCCACCGCGCGGCGCTGGGTGGCGCCCTGCGACCACAGGAACAGCGCCAGCAGCACGCTGATCGCGCTGCCGGAGGCGAGGATCAGCCACAGCTGCGTCCAGTTGCCCAGTTCCGCGCGCGGCCACAGCCGCAGCTCCCACGTACGCCCGCCGAACTCGACGCGGCGCACCCGCACGCCGGCGGCGGCATCGTCGGCCGGCAGCGGCGCGGTGGCGAATACCTGCGCGTGCTCCGGCGCCGCGCCCGCGTCGCGGATGTCCACGTGCATGTGGTCGAGGATGCTGCCCTTGAGCGCGTTGCCGACCATCGGCTCCAGCCGCAGGCTGACCGCCAGCGCGCCCAGTTCGCGCGCCTGCCGTTCGGCCAGCGTCGTCGGCGCCGGGCCGCGCGTGTACGCCGGCAGCCGCACGGTGACGCCCAGCGCCGCCTGCCCCTGGCGGTCGCGGAACTGCAGCAGCGGGAACGGCGCCGACAGCGCCGGGGTGTCGGCATCGCGCGCGCGCAGCAGCGCGTCCATGTTCTCCGGCTGGCTGGCGATGTCGAAGCCCAGCAGCGCCTCGCTGCCCTGCAACGGTGCGAGGAACAGGTAGCGGTAGATCCCGCGCCCGTCGTCCGGCGCGGTTTCGCGGCCGGCGAAGCCGGTCAGCACGTAGCCGTGCAGCCAGTCGCCCGAGCGCAGGTTGCGCTGGTAGTCGGTGAAGGCGGCCTGGTCCATCGGCTGGCTGCTGGACAGGAACACGGTCTGCATCGAGCGCAGCACCAGCGCGGTATTTTCCAGCGATTCGCGCAGCCGCTGCGGCGCGGCGTCGGCCAGCGAGCGTTGCAGGGATTCGACCTTCTGGTGCTCGACCTTCCATTCGCGCCGCGCCAGCTCGGCGGTCAGCAGCAGGCCGGCCAGCAGCGCCGCCAGCGCCCACAACGGCGAGGCGAAGCGGTACGACGGCACGCCCGCGGCGATACCGTCATGCCCTCGCACTGTGTCTTCTTCATCCATGCCGGCGGCTCCCCCCTGTCATGTGGTCCTGCCCCACGATGACCCTGCGCCGCGATTGTTAGCACAATCCACTGCAGGCCGCGACTGCGGCGGCGGGACATGGAAGCAGGTGCGCCGCCCTATCCGGCGGGATGGAAGCGGAACGTGCACCGGCGATGCGCGGGGCGCGGGATCACGCCACGGCCACCCGCACCACATGGCTGATCCCGCGATGGAACATCTTCGCGTAGGGGCATACCCGTTCGGTGTTGCGCACCAGCTCGGCCGCCAGCGTCGCATCCATGCCCGGCAGGTACACGACGATCTCCGCCGACAGCAGGTACAGGCCATCCACCGGGTCGCGGGCGAAGGTCACCGCCACCTCGATGCCGGGGTTGTCGAGTACCAGCCCCGCGCGCGCGGCCACCAGCACCAGGGCGCCGTGGAAGCAGCCCGCGTAACCGGCCGCCAGCAACTGCTCCGGGTTGGTACCGCCGCCCGGCCCGCCCAGCTCGGGCGGCAGGCGCAGGTCGACGGCAAGGGCGCCATCGTCCGAGCGCACCACGCCGGAGGCGCGCCCGTGCCGCGCCTCGCCTCCGCTCACCCGCACCCGGCCGGTATACAGCGGGCGCGCGGCATCGCCGTGGTATTTGTCGAGCACGCTGGAGGGCGGCGGCTTCAGTCCGGTCATCGGGTCTTCCCGCAGGGGGTGGCGTGGATGCGCAGGGATGCGCTCACGTGCGGCTCAGGCCGCCCGGTCCTGCGCCGGGCCGGACTGCCGCAGCCATTGCTCGAAGCCCACCTTGCCCGTCCACGCCGACCCGGCCGGCACCAGCGTGTCGTCCTGCAGCCGGGCACCGAAGTAGCTGGCCAGCGCATCGCCCACCACCTCGCGCGCATCGCCGGTGGCGGCGAGGAAGCGCTGCACCAGCGCGGCCATCGGCGCGCGCTCCGGCCCGGCGATCTCGACCACCCCGTTGGCCGGTGGCATCAGCGCCACGCGCGCCACCGCGTCGGCCACCTCCTCGGCGGCGATCGGCTGCACCAGCGCGGTCGGCAGGCGCAGGGGGCCGCCGTCATCGGCGGACTGGACGATGCCCGGCAGGAACTCGAAGAACTGGGTCGAGTGGATGATGGTGTAGGCGATGCCCGCCTCGCGGATCAGCCGCTCCTGCGCGATCTTGCCGCGGAAGTAACCGCTGGCGGCGAGCTTGCCGGTGCCGACCACGGACAGCGCGACGTGGTGGCGCACCCCGGCCCGCGCCGCGGCGCCGAGGATGTTGCGGCCGGCCGTCTCGAAGAACGACAGCACCGCCGCGTCCTCGAACGACGGTGAATTGGCCAGGTCCACCACGACCTTGGTACCGGTCATGGCCGCATCCAGGCCTTCACCGGTCAGCACGTCGATGCCGGTGGACGGCGCGGCGACCACGGTTTCATGGCCGGCCGCGCGCAGGCGCTCCACCACCTTGCTGCCGATGCGGCCGGTGCCGCCGATGACGAGAAGCTTCATGACATGTCTCCAGAAAGTGGGGAAGGCCGCGCGGGGTGCCGGTGGCGCGGGAAGCCATCCTAGGAAGCCGCCGGCCGCGGCAGTAGGTCCGCGCAGGGACGCGCAGCGTTGCCCCGTGCGCACCAATGGCAGTCACGCCCACGCCGGCTGCGCCGGCGCTTCCCGGGCCGCCGCCTGCTGGCGGGCCTCCCAGTGCGAGACCACGTCCAGGTCCAGCGCGCGGATGCGCTGGGTGCTGAAATCGATGAACGCGCGGATGCGCCTGGGCAGCTGGCGGCGGCTGAGGTAGCACAGGTAATGGCCGCGGTCGTGCGGCGCGTAGCGGTCCAGGCAGGTGACCACGGTGCCCGCGCGCAGCGCTTCGCACGCCTGGTAGCTGGGTAGCTGGGCGATGCCCAGCCCGTCGACCACCGCCTGCAGCACCAGGTCCCCGTCGTTGAACACCAGCGCCGTGGCTGGCTGCGGGCTCACCGCGTCGCCATCGACGCGGAAGTCCCAGCGCTGCAGGCGGCCGCCGGGCAGGCGCCGGCCGATGCAGGCGTGCGCGGCCAGCTCCTCGACGCTGGCCGGCAGGCCGCGGGCCCGCGCGTAATCCGGCGCGGCGCACACCACCAGTTGCATCGGCACCAGTTGCTTGGCGATCACCTGGCTGTCCTCCAGCAGGCCGTCGCGGAAGGCGACGTCGATGCGGTCGGCGGCCAGGTCCGGTGCCTGTTCGTCCAGCAGCAGCTCCACCGAAACCTCGGGGTATTCGTCGCGGAAATCCGCCAGCAGCGGCGCGATCACCCGGCGCCCGAACCCGTGGGTGGCGCTGATGCGCAGGTGCCCCCGGGGCGGGCCGTCGCGCAGGTCGCGCATCTCGTCCAGCGCCTGCAGGATGCAATCCACGCCGGGGCTGCAGCCCTCCAGGAACAGTTCGCCCTCGCCGGTCAGCGAGGTCGAGCGCGTGGTGCGCAGGAACAGCCGCACGCCGAGCTGGTCCTCCAGCTTCCGCACGCTGCGGCTGACCGCCGAGCGGCCGATGCCCAGGCGGTCGCCGGCACGCGCGAAGCTGCCTTCCGCGGCCACCGCGATGAAGGCCAGCACGCCCGCATAGCTCGTGGAGAACGAGGCGTTGAGGGAATCGCGGCCATCGGCGGCCGCGAAGGGTTGCGAGGTGGATTTCATGGGGTTCCCGGTTCCAGGTGGTCGCGATGGGCCCGCAGGCGGGCGCGCGCCTGTTGCAGCCGCCGCCGGCACGGCGGCAGTTCCAGCCCGAGCAATGGCGCGATGTCGTCGAAGCCGGCGCCCAGCACGTCGTGCAGCAACAGCACCGCACGGGCATCGGGTGGCAGTTCGTCGAGCGCGGCAAGGAATTCCTGCCAGACGCGCTCGCTGGCGGGCAGCAGGGCATGGCGATGGGCGGATGGCGTGTCCATGCCCGGCAGACGGGCGGGCACCCGCGGCTGTGACAGCGTATTGGTGCCTTTCGCGCACCACGGTGCGTCCCCGCGCCGGCCTACCGGCCGCGGCGGGGCAGCCGTAGCCTCGCACCAATCCCGTCACCCCAACCGCAAGGAACCATCGCCATGACCGCACGCCTGGACTACGCCAAGCAGTCGCCCGAACTGTTCAAGAAGCTGGCCACCTTCTCGCAGGCCACCCACGCCACCTCGATCGAGGCCACGATCCACGACCTGGTCAACATCCGCGCATCGCAGCTCAACGGCTGCGGCTTCTGCTTGGACATGCACGTCAAGGAAGCCACGATCCGCGGCGAGCGCCCGCTGCGCCTGCACCACGTCGCCGCCTGGCGCGAATCGAACCTGTTCAGCCCGCGCGAGCGCGCCTGCCTGGCGTGGACCGAGGTGCTGACCGAACTGCCCGCGCAGGGCGTGCCGGACGAGCTGTACGAGCGCGTGCGCACGCAGCTGTCCGAGCAGGAGATCGTCGAGCTGACCTACGCGGTGATGGCGATCAACGCATGGAACCGCGCCAACGTCGCCTTCCGCACCGAACCGGGCGCGCTGGACAAGGCCTTCGGCCTGGACAAGGCCGGGCTGGCCTGACGCCGGCGGCGCCGGCCTCCGCGCCGGCGCCGCTTTCCATCCCGCCCACGTGCCGCGACGCGATGGGCCACTGCAGGAGATCCGCCATGCGTTCCCTCCCCTCCCTGACGCTGCTCGCCCTGCTGCCGCTGGGTGGTTCCGCCGCCGAGCCGCCCGGGCCGGTCGTGCACGACGTGATGACCCGGGCGCTGCCCGACTACCCCGGCAAGGAAGCGTTGATCCTCACCGTCGAGTACCCGCCCGGCGGTGCCGATCCGGTGCACCGCCACGACGCGCACGGCTTCGTCTACGTGCTCGAAGGCCATATCGTGATGGGCGTGGCCGGCGGCCGCGAAGTCGCCCTGGGCCCGGGTGAAGCCTTCCACGAGGGCCCGCACGACCTGCACACCATCGGCCGCAACGCCAGCGCCAGCGAGCCGGCGAAGTTCGTCGTGTTCCTGCTCAAGGACATCGGCAAGCCGGCGGTGCTGCCGCCGCACTGAGGCAACCCCGCCGCACTGTGCCCTCTCCGGAGGGCGCAGTGCGGCGCAACCACCGCAGCCATCCCGGCTCCCCTCTCCACGCACAGCGCGGCCCCATCGCGCCACGGGTCCGCCCATCGGCAACCGCGGCCGGCGGCGCCGGTGTCACAATGCAGGCATCCCATCCGTCTGCATTGGCGTGGAAGACCCCACCGACCTGTTCACCCGCCTGCGTCCGCGCCTGTTCGGCGTGGCCTACCGCATGCTCGGCTCCGCGGCCGAGGCGGAGGACGTGGTGCAGGACGTCTGGCTGCGCTGGCATGGCGCCGAGCGGGAGGACATCGCGAACCCCGAGGCCTGGCTGGTCGCCACCACCACGCGCCGCGCCATCGACGGCCTGCGCCTGGCCCGGCACGCGCGCGAGCACTACGTCGGCATGTGGCTGCCCGAGCCGCTGCTCATCGACGACAGCGCCACCCCGGAATACGTGCTGGAAACCGCCAGCGACCTGTCCCTCGCCTTCCTCAACGTGCTGGAACGGCTGGCGCCGGATGCGCGCGCCGCCTTCCTGCTGCGCGACGTGTTCGACCAGGACTACGACGTCGTCGCCCGCACGCTGGGCAAGACCGAGGCCGCCTGCCGGCAGATCGTGCACCGCGCGCGCCTGCAGCTGCGCCAGGAACGGCCGCGCTACAACGTGCCGCAGGACGTGCACCAGCGGCTGATGCGCCGCTTCGCCGAGGCGGTGTCCAGCGGCGACTTCGCGACGATGAAGGCATTGATGGCCGAATCGGCGGTGCTGGTCGGTGACGGCGGCGGCATCGTCACCAGCTTCCCGCAGCCGCTGCGGGGCGGCGTGCGCATCGCCCAGTTGCTGTATGCCCCGCAACTGCGCCGCCGGGACCAGCTGCGCATCGTGCCGGCGATGTTCAACGGGCGCATGGGCCTGCTGCGCTATTTCGACGGCATGCTGGAATCGGCGATGGCCTTCGACACCGATGGCGAGCGGATCGTGGAAATCCTGGTGCAGCGCAATCCGCACAAGCTGCAGCGCCTGCTCGAACAGCGGGTGACGAGCATCCGGTAGCGCCCGCGCCGCTATGGCGCGAGCGGCGCCTGCTGCGATGGTGGGGTGGAGGTTGCGGCAACGCCGGGCGCGATCTCCAATTCCCGCTCCAGCGCGCGGCAGGCTGTTGCGATGGACGTGCCATCGGCATCGTCGTACGCCGCATTGCGGCCCATGTCGCCCAGCGTCAGGTACAGCCAGCTCAGCAGCGCGGACAGCGGCACGATCGCCCAACACGCAATGGCGCCGATGACGTCGTCGTCGAACAGCACCAGCGGCCCCATTGCATCGAGCAGGCCGAAGGGCAGCAGCAACCCGAAAGCGACCGGCAGCAGGACATCGACGATGGCATGGCGGCCGGCGGCGGCGGCGGCGGCGTCCCGCAGGCGCTCGGCGGCGGCCTGCCGCCTCTGCAGCTCATGCAACAGGCGATGCAGTTCCAGGAACGTCGCGGCATGCAACCGATCCTCGGCCAACAGCACCTTCAATGCGTCGCCCTGCAGTTGCAGTACCTGGCCGGCCATGTTGTCCGCGGCAAGGATGCAGCTTCGCTCATGCGCATCGACGTGCCGGCCCAGCCCGCGCCTCAGGATCGCCATCTGTCCGGGCGCCTGGCAGCCCAGGTCGTACTCCATGCCACGGCCGGCAACTTCCCGACCGTCGTCGGGCCGCACCTGGTGACGCAATGCCGCCAGCCATGCCAGATGGCGATGGACCAGTTTCTGCGCCGCCGCATCGTCTGGCAGCGCGCTGCGAACCAGCAGCGCCCAGCTGCGGCTGGCGGCGGCGATCGACGCCCACACTCGCCGCGCATCGGCCGCACGCGCATGGCCACGTGCGGCCTTGAACCCACCACTGACCGCCAGGGTGAGCCCCAGCATCGTCAGCAGGCTCCACGGCAGGATGATCCACTGGCCATCGGTCCAGCGGTAGAGCACCACGACCGCCGCCGCATAAACCGTGGCCGGCAACAGCGGGCGTTTCGTCCAGCGGATGCGGTCACCCGGAACACACGTGTCTGCAGCATGCATGGCTGCGTTCTCCTCGTTGGCATGGAGGGCCCGATCCTTCGCCGGGCCACCTCGGGTCGGGTCGACCCGACCCGCCTTGGAACCGCGTCACGGCCGCAGGAAGGCCAGCAGATCGTGGTTGAGCCGCTCCTTGTGCGTCTCGGTCAAGCCATGCGGTGCGCCCGGATAGACGATCAGCTTGGCTCCTTCGATCAGCGCGGCGGACAGGCGGCCGGCCACGTCGATCGGCACGATCTGGTCGTCGTCGCCGTGGATCACCAGCGTGGGCACGTCGAACTTCTCCAGGTCACCGCGGAAGTCGGTGGCCGAGAACGCGGCGATCGAGTCGTAGGTGTTCTTGTGCCCGCCCTGCATGCCCTGCGCCCACCAGCTGTCGATCAGGCCCTGCGAAACCTCGGCGCCGGGACGGTTGAAACCGTAGAACGGGCCGGACGGGATGTCCCGGTACAGCTGCGAGCGGTTCTCCCGTTGCGCCTTGCGGATGCCGTCGAACACCTCAATCGGTACGCCGTTCGGGTTGTCGTCGGTCCTGAGCATGAACGGCGGCACCGAGCTGACCAGCACCGCCTTCTTCACCCGGCCGGTGCCGTGGCGGCCGATGTAGCGCGCCACCTCGCCGCCGCCGGTGGAGAAGCCGACCAGGGTGGCATCCTTCAGGTCCAGCGCGTCGATCACCGCGGCCAGGTCGTCGGCGTAGTGGTCCATGTCGTTGCCGTCCCACGGCTGGCTGGAACGGCCGTGGCCGCGGCGGTCGTGGGCGACCACGCGGTAGCCGTGGCCAGCCAGGAACAGCATCTGCGATTCCCAGCTGTCCGAACTGAGCGGCCAGCCGTGGCTGAAGGTCACCACCGGGCCGTCCTTCGGCCCCCAGTCCTTGTAGTACAGCTGCACGCCGTCAACGGTGGTGATGCAGCTGGCCGTGCGGGCGGTGGTGATGGAGGTATGGGCAAGGGTGCTCATGGTGTTGTCTCCTGCGGGAGTGACAGGCAACCCAGCAATCGCCAACCGGAACCACGGGGGTGCGGTGGCGCAAGGCTGATCGTGGGAGTTCGGACAAGGGCGTGCCTGCATCGGGACAATGCAGGGCACGCACAGCCGGTGGGCGCGATCAGAAATCCCAGAACACCGGCACCCAACGGAAAGCATCGCCATCGGCGGACACGCGGCCGATGGACGGAAACGGCAGGTGGGTGGCCACCAGCATCTCGCCGGTCCCCGCCAGCTCCCGCAGCAGCGCGATGCGCACGCGTGCCGACTCCTCCGGGTCATGCTCGAAACCGTTGTGCCAGTTCGGCTGCTCGAAGCCGACCGCGAACACCGCATCGCCGGCAAAGGTGAGCGCTTCGCCACCGGAGGCCAGCCGCACCACGCTGTGGCCCGGCGTGTGCCCGCCGGTGCGGCGCACCGTCACGCCCGGCGCCACCTCGTGCTCATCCTCGAAGGTATGCACGAAGCTGCCGTATTCGCTCCAGAAGCGCGTGGCGGTGGCGCGCAGCGCATCCGGGAAACCCTGCGGCATGTTGGTGCGGGTGAAGTCCGGCGATTTCCAGAACTCCACTTCGGAGGCGGCGATGTGGATCCGCAGGTCCGGGCGCAGGCGCTCCTTCACCCCGTCCACCAGCAGGCCGCCGATGTGGTCCATGTGCATGTGGGTGATCACCACGTCGGTGATCTCGGTCAGGTCGATGCCGGATGCGCCCAGGCGGCGGATCAGCTGGCCTGCGCGCGGCAGCTGCAGGTCCGGGTCCGTGCCGAGGCCGGCGTCGATCAGGATGGTGCGGTCGCCGCTGCGCACCACCATCACGTTCAACGCCCAGTCGAACGCGTCCTGCGGCAGGTACATTTCCTCGAACCACTCCGCGCGTTCGGACGGCTCGACGTTGTGGCCGAGCATCTTCGTCGGCAACGGCAGCACGCCGTCGCTGACTACCAGCACGTCTATGTCGCCGACCTTCAGTGCATAGCGCGACGGAACCAGTTCGTCGAGCGCGGTGGCGGCGGGAGTTGCGGTGTTTTCCAGGCTGAGCATGATGAGATCTCCACGAGATGACTGCTGGCTGGCAGCAATGCGGGGCTGGCAGGTCGCCGGTGGCCCGAACGTTTCTGAAGCCCGCCCTCGCCCGGCGCAGGGCACATCGATGCGAGGCGGAATGCCCGGCAGGACGGCGCTGCTAATTCGGTTGAAGGCGAGGTCCCTCGCCACAGGCGTTGGACTCAGACCACGGCAGGGCGCCGTGTGGAATCAGCGTAGGAAACGCGGGGGAAAGGCAGTAGACCCGTGGGCGGGCTCACGGTGTTGCCCGTTGCGCAGCAATGGCGGGAAAACCGGACGTGCCGCGTGACACGGATCGCTCAGGGCGGCATCGATGCGCCGATCAACCCGGGTACGACGATCATGAGAATGGCCATCGCAATGAGGGCCCGTGCACGTTGATGGTCGGCAAGTGCCACTGCGGGTTGCCGGAATGCGCAGATTGCGTTGCGCGGCACGAATGCAACCTTGTGTTGCGTGGTGGGCCCACCAGGATTCGAACCTGGAACCAAAGGATTATGAGTCCTCTGCTCTAACCGTTGAGCTATGGGCCCGCGTGCAGGGGCGCAAGTGTAGTGGAGGCCGGCGCGGGCGACCACACCGCCGGCCTTGCGCCGGCGTCAGTGGGTGGACTGCGAATAGGGACGCATCCGCGGATCGGTGCCCCATTCGCGGCTGGGTTCGGCCTGCATGGTGAAGCGCAATTCGCCGCCGGCCATGATCTCCTCGTGTCGCAGAAAGGCGCGCTCCAATGGCTTGCCGTTGAGAGTGGCGCCGCCAATGTAGGGATGGGCGTCGTCCAGGCCGTCGGCGACGATGGTGAAGCGTTCGCCATTGGGCAGGTTCAAGGTGGCGCGCGGCAGGAACGGGCGGCCGATGACGTATTCGTTGCTGCCCGGCGTGACCGGGTAGAAGCCCAGCGCGGTGAATACGTACCAGGCCGACATCTGGCCGAGGTCGTCGTTGCCGGCCAGTCCGTCGGGGCGCGGCGCGTACTGGGTGTCCATGATCCGCTTGAGCCGCGCCTGGGTACGCCACGGCTGGCCGGCATAGGCATAGAGGTAGGCGACGTGGTGGCTGGGTTCGTTGCCGTGTGCGTACCAGCCGATCAGGCCGGTGATGTCCTCCATGTGCTCGAACACCGCCGGGTCCACCTTCGCATCGAACACGTCGTCGAGCCGTTGCAGCAGCTTGTCCGCGCCGCCGTGCGCGGCGGCCAGCCCGGCCACGTCCTGCGGCACGTACCACGAGTACTGCCAGGCGTTGCCCTCGGTGTAGTCGCTGCCGTAGCCGCTGGCATCGGGATCGAACGGCTCGCGGAAGCCGCCATCGCGCTTGCGTGCGCGCATGAAGCCGGTGGCGGGGTCGAAGGCGTTCTTCCAGTTGCCGGCGCGCATGGCGAACTCGGCGGCGACGTCCTCGCGCCCCATCGCCGCGGCCATGCGCGCGATGCTCCAGTCGTCGTAGGCGTATTCCAGCGTCTTGCTTGCCGCCTCGCCTTCCTCGTCGATCGGCACCCAGCCCAGCTCGCGGTACTGGGCGATGCCGTCGTAGGGGCCGTAGTCGGCGCTGGCGACCATCGCCTCCAGCGCCTCGTCGGCATCGAAGCCGCCGATGCCCTTCATGTAGGCGTCGGCGATCACCGGCACGCCGTGGTAGCCGATCATGCACCACGTCTCCAGGCCGTGGAACGACCAGACCGGCAGGATGCCGTAGGGGCTTTCGCGGCGCGCGGCCAGCAGCGAGTTGACCATGTCGCTGCTGCGCTGCGGCGGCTGCAGCAGGGTCATCAGCGGATGCAGCGCGCGGTAGGTGTCCCACAGCGAGAAGGTCGAATAGTGGGTCCAGCCCTTTGCCTGGTGCACGGCGTTGTCCGGGCCGCGGTAGCGGCCGTCGCTGTCCATGAACAGGGTCGGGCCGAGCATGCTGTGGTACAGCGCGGTGTAGAAGCTGGTGCGCAGTGGCGCCGGCGCATCCACGTCCACCGCCGCCAGCGCCTGCGCCCACTGCGTGCGGGCGGTGGCGCGCATGCCGTCGAAATCCCAGCCAGGCGCTTCGGCGTCGAGGTTGGCGATGGCGTTGTCCTCGCTGACCGGGGAGATCGACACCTTCACCAGCAGCGGCTCGCGCCCTCCATCGCCGAAATCGAAGCTGCCGACGAGTTGACGGCCTTCGATCTGCGCGCGCGCGGCCGGGTCCTTCTCCGCCGGCGGCGGGAAGCCGCGGTAGGCGACGTCGGCCTCGGTATCGTGGAAGGCATGCCCGGCCAGCGGCCGCGAGAAGCGCATGGCGAAATACAGCTGGCGGCCGGGCGCCCAGCCGCGAGTTTGGCGGTAGCCGGTGACGGTGCCGTCCGCGCGCAGCCGCAGGCGCGACCACAGGACCTTGCCGGGGTAGTCGTACATGCTGGTGCGCAGGTCGACCAGCACGTGCGCCGGCTGGCCTTGCGGGAAGGCATAGCGGTGCATGCCCACGCGCGCGCTGGCGGTCAGCTCGGCACGCACGCCGTAGTCGTCCAGGGTGACGGCGTAGTAGCCCGGCTCCGCTTTCTCGTCCTCGTGGCGGAAGCGCGAGGTGTAGCCGCTGCCGGGCCTGTCGACGTCGCCGCGTTCGTACTTCACCTCGTTGGCGATCGGCATCACCAGCACGTCGCCGAGGTCGGAGTGGCCGGTGCCGGAGAAGTGGGTGTGCGAGAAGCCGACGATGGTGCGGTCGTCATGGCGGTAGCCGGCCGCCCAGCCATAGCCTTCCTTGCGCGACTTGATTTGGGTGTCGGGGCTGAGCTGGATCATGCCGTGCGGCACCGTCGCCCCGGGGTAGGTGTGGCCTTCGCCGCCGGTGCCGATGAACGGGTCCACCGCCGCCACCGCGCGCTCGCCGGCACCGTCGCCCGCCACCGCCGCGCCCGCCAGCAGCGCCAGCGCCAACCCCCACTTCGCCTGTCCGACCGTCATCACCCGCCCCTTTTGGACCGATCCAATGCAGGCGTCGAAAATACCATCCGCCGCTGCCGCGAAGGTGGTACGACCTTCCATAAACGGAAAAGCCCCGCTTGCGCGGGGCCTTTCCTGCCGCTCCCGCGACGGGCGCGGGCCGGGTGGGTCACTCGATGTCGAGGAAGCTGCGCAGCTGCTCGGAGCGGCTCGGGTGGCGCAGCTTGCGCAGCGCCTTGGCCTCGATCTGGCGGATGCGCTCGCGGGTGACGTCGAACTGCTTGCCCACTTCTTCCAGCGTGTGGTCGGTGTTCATGTCGATGCCGAAGCGCATGCGCAGCACCTTGGCTTCCCGCGGGGTGAGGCCGGCCAGCACGTCGCGCACGGTCTCGGACAGGTTGATGTTGGTGGTGTTGTCGATCGGGGACTCCACGTTGGTGTCCTCGATGAAGTCGCCCAGATGCGAATCCTCGTCGTCGCCGATCGGGGTTTCCATCGAGATCGGCTCCTTGGCGATCTTCATCACCTTGCGGATCTTGTCCTCGGGCATGTCCATTTCCTTGGCCAGCTCCTCCGGGGTGGCCTCGCGGCCGTACTGCTGGAGCATCTGCCGGGAAATGCGGTTGAGCTTGTTGATCGTCTCGATCATGTGCACCGGGATGCGGATGGTGCGCGCCTGGTCGGCGATCGAGCGGGTGATGGCCTGGCGGATCCACCACGTCGCGTAGGTCGAGAACTTGTAGCCGCGGCGGTATTCGAACTTGTCCACCGCCTTCATCAGGCCGATGTTGCCTTCCTGGATCAGGTCGAGGAACTGCAGGCCGCGGTTGGTGTACTTCTTGGCGATGGAGATCACCAGGCGCAGGTTGGCCTCGACCATTTCCTTCTTGGCCTTGCGCGCCTTGGCTTCGCCGTAGGCCATGACGCGGCTGATTTCCTTCAGCTCGTCCAGGCTCAGGTGCGCGGCCTTCTCCACGTCCAGCGTGGACTGCTGCTCGGAGATGATCTGCTCCTTGACGTCACGCAGCGCCGAGGACCACTTCTGCTTGCGCTTGATCGCGTCCTCCACCCATTCCAGGTTGGTCTGGTTGCCTTCCCAGGAGCGGATGAAGTCCTTGCGCGGCATGCGTGCGGTGACCGTGGCCAGGTGCAGCACGCGGCGTTCCTGCGCCTTGACCTGCGCCATCGTGTCGCGCAGCTGGCGGACCAGCACGTCGGTCAGCGGCAGCGGCAGCTTGAGGGTGACGAAGGTGGCCGACAGCTCCTCGCGCAGCTTGGCCTGCGCCTTGGCGTCGCCCTTGGCGTGGGCCTTCTTGAACTTGGCCAGGTCGCTGGCCAGCTGTTCCATGCGGCTGGCGACTTCGGCCGGGTCCGGACCGGTCGGGCCGGTATCCTCCTCGCCGCCGTCCTCGTCCTCGTCCTCGTCGGCCTCCGAATCGCCGTCGTCGCTGCTGTCGTCGCTGTCGGCGGCGGCGGCCGGCGCCGGCACTTCCTCGGCCAGGTCGTTGAAGCCGACGATCACTTCGGCCAGGCGCTTCTTGCCTTCCTTGTGCAGCTCGTAGTCGGCCAGCACCGACTCGACGGCCGGCGGGAACGTGCCGAGCGCGGCCTGCACCCGGCCCAGGCCTTCCTCGATGCGCTTGGCGATGGCGATCTCGCCCTCGCGGGTCAGCAGCTCGACCGTGCCCATCTCGCGCATGTACATGCGCACCGGGTCGGTGGTGCGGCCACCCTCGGTGTCGAGTGCGGTCAGCGCGGCGGCGGCTTCCTCGGCGGCGGTGTCGTCCACCTCGCGGTTGCCGGTGTTGCCGTCGCTCAGGCTCAGGGTGTCGGCATCGGGCGCCACTTCATGGACGTCGATGCCCATGCCGGTGATCAGGCCGATGATGTCCTCGATCTGCTCCGGGTCGACCATGTCGTCGGGCAGGTGGTCGTTGACTTCGGCGTAGGTCAGGTAGCCCTGTTCCAGGCCCTTGCTGATCAGTTGCTTGATATCGGATTGCTGGGCAGGACGTTCGTTGGCCATGTAGTGCTCGCGCCACCGGCAGGGGGTAAGGAAGAGAACCTACTATTATACCAGCGCCACGGGACGCCTGCCGTGCGGTGGTTTCACGGGCGTCACGGGCGACGGGCGGCGGTTCAGGCGCCGGCCTTGAGCAGGAAGGTGACCGGGCCATCGTTGGCCAGGCTGACCACCATATGGGCACCGAAACGGCCGGTTTCCACCTCCGCGGCATGTTTTTCACGGCAGATCGCCACCAATCGGTTGAAAATCCGTTCAGCCTCGGCCGGTGCCGCCGCGCTGGTGAAGCTGGGCCGCATGCCCGAGCGGGTGTCGGCGGCCAGCGTGAACTGGCTGACCAGCAGCAGGCCACCACCGGTATCGCGCAGGGAAAGGTTCATCTTGCCGGCATCGTCGGCGAAAACCCGGTAACCGAGCAGGCGCTCGGCCATCCGCGCCAGCGCCGCCTCGTCATCTCCCGGTTCGACCCCGACCAGCGCCAGCAGGCCCGGGCCGATCTGCCCGACCACCGCCTCGTCGACACTGACCGACGCCTGGGCAACACGCTGGATCAAGGCAAGCATGGACACTCCTGCGGGATGGGCCGCCCATCATGGCATCCGGGCGCAGCCGCTAGACTTGCACGGATGAAACCGGAAACCACCGCCCGCCTCTATCATCGCCTTGCCGCCGCGCTGACCGGCCTGCCGTGGTCGTGGCTGCGCGCCCTGGCCGATGCCGCGGCATGGCTGTGGCGGCGCATCGACGCGAGGGAAAGCCGGGTGACCCGCCGCAACCTGGAACTGGCCTACCCGGAACTGTCCGCCGCGCAGCGCGCGCGACTGCACCGCGACGTGCTGCGCAGCACCGCCCGGCAGACGCTGGAAACGCTGTACCTGTGGACCCACGACCCCGCCGCCAACCTTGCCCGCCACCTGCGCGAGCGCCACGGCCACGAGCTGTACGACGCGGCCCTGGCCTCCGGCAAGGGCGTGATCGTGGTCGCCCCGCACTACGGCAACTGGGAGCTGCTGAACCAGTGGCTGGCCTCGCGTGGGCCGTTCGCCTTCGTTTACGCCCCGCCCGAGAGCCCGGCCGGCAACGCCTTCCTGCAGCTGGCGCGCGGCGGCGACAACGTGCGCCAGGTGCGTGCCGAAGGCCCGGCGGTGCGGCAGCTGTTCAAGGTGCTCAAGGACGGCGGGACGGTCGCCATCCTGCCCGACCAGCAGCCCAAGAACGGCGACGGCGTGTTCGTGCCGTTCTTCGGCGTGCAGGCGCTGACCATGACCCTGGTCAACCGGCTGGCCGAGCGTACCGGCGCCACCGTGCTCTACGCCTGGTGCGAGCGCACCGGCCCCGGCCTGCAGTTCGCCCTGCACGTGGAACCGGCGCCGGAACGGATCGCCGACCCCGATCCGCAAACCGCCGCCACGACCCTCAATGCTGGCGTCGAGCGCATCGCCCGGCGCGACCCGGCGCAGTACCAATGGACCTACAAGCGCTACAGCCTGCGCCCGCCCGGCAGCGGCGAAGCCAACCCCTACGCCACCGCGCGGCATCCGCACTGAGCCCGCGCGCCACACACCGTTCCACCCGCCACCGCGATTGAATCCCCGGCCGGCGGCCCCCATCAGGTTCACGATGAACGCCTCGCTCCCCTCCCAAGCCTCCCGCACCTTCGGCGAAACCGCTGCCATCCGCTGCGAGCGCGCCGCCGCCGAGCTGCGCGCCGGGCGGCCGGTGGTGGTCACCGGCGGCCAACGGCGGCTGGCCACGCTGGCGCTGGACAGCGCTTCCCCGGCCGGCTACGCCGCCTTCGCCGCGGCGGCCGATGGGCGGCACTACCTGTTCCTGACCGCCCCGCGTGCCCGCACGCTGGGGCTGGATACCGCGCACGGCATCCGCATCGCGCTGGCCGGGCACGACTTCGGGCAACTGCCGGCGCTGGCCTGGCTGCGCGATGCGACCGCGCCGCGGGACGGCCTGCACGAGGGCGACGACCTCGACGACGCCGCCACCGAAATCGCGCGCCTGGGCCTGCTGCTGCCGGCGCTGATATCGGTGGAACTGCCGGCGGGCGCGACGCCGTTCGACGGCTGCCTGCAACTGGCGCTGGCCGACCTGCGCAGCGGCGCCACCCAGGCCGGGCAGGACTACGAGCTTGTCACCCGCTCGCCGGTGCCGTTGCGCGACATCGGCATGACCGAGTTCGCCGTGTTCCGCGGCGGCGTGGCCCAGCGCGACCAGGTCGCGGTGATCGTCGGCTCCCCGGACATGGCCGGCGCCGTGCCGGTGCGCGTGCATTCCTCGTGCCTGACCGGCGACCTGTTCGGCTCGCTCAAGTGCGACTGCGGCGACCAGCTGCGGCGCGGCCTGCGCACGCTCAAGGAACTGGGCGGCGGCATCCTGCTGTACCTGGACCAGGAAGGCCGCGGCACCGGCATCGCCGCCAAGATGCGCGCCTACGGCTACCAGCACGAGGGCCTGGACACCATCGACGCCGACGCCCAGCTCGGCTTCGGCGCCGACGAGCGCCGCTACGGCAGCGCGGTGGCGATGCTGCGCGCGCTCGGCGTGCAGCGCATCCAGCTGCTGACCAACAACCCCACCAAGGTGCAGCACCTGCGCAACGCCGGCATCGAGGTGCTCGGCTGCGTGCCGATAACCGGCGAGATCACCGCCGAAAACGAGCAGTACCTGCGCACCAAGGCCACGCGCGCCGGCCACCACCTGGACGTGGACGCGCTGATCATGGCCGCGCAGTGAGGCAGGAACGAGTGGAGAGGAACGAGCAAAGGCAACAGCGATTGCCGCAAGCGTCGGCCGCCTTTGTTCGTCGCCTTTTCCCGAATCCTTCATTTTCACCTTCGCGGGAATGATGGGCTCCTGCTTGATGGTGGCATTCTGATGGTTCGCCCGATTGCGGGGCAGGCACGCAGATGTTCCGTAGAGCGGGGCTTGCCCCGCTGAGGCATTCCCGGCTGAGCCTCAGCGGGGCAAGCCCCGCTCTACAAGAGATGGCACACCCTTGGCATCGCTCGAAGCGGCTCCCCGCCATCGGGCGAACAACCTTTTTGATTGCGGTTGCTTCACGCCGCGAACCCGCTTCTACTCGTTCCTCGTTCCTCTCCACTCGTTCCTCCCGCAGCCCCATGCACCCACCCGAACTCCCGGACACCCCCGACGCCCCCTGGCAACCGCTGCCGGCACGCGGCGCGTTGCTCGCCGCCGCCGGCAGCGGACTGGGCATGGCGCTGATGCTGGGCATGGCCTGCGCCCTGCTGATGCTGGTGCTGCGCCTTCCGCAGGCGTTGCCGGCCCTCCTTGCCGGCATCGCCGTCGGTGTCCTGGCCGGTGCATGGTTCGGCTGGCGCCGGCACCGGCGCACGTTCTGGCGGCTGGACGCGCAGGCGCTGGCCGTGCGCCGCGGCCACCTGTGGCACAGCGAAAGCCTTGTCCCGATATCGCGCGTACAGCACCTGGACCTGCGCCGCGGCCCGCTGCAACGCGCCGCCGGGCTGGCGACGCTGGTCGTGCATACCGCCGGCACCCGCATGAACACCGTGGCCATCGCCGGGCTGGAACAGGCCGACGCCGAACGCCTGCGCGACCGGCTCGCGCGCCAGCTCGACCACGACGACGCGCTGTGAACCACCCCGGGCCACCGGCGGAAGGACAGGAGCAGCGGCTGCACCCGTGGTCGTGGCTGTTCGCGTTGCAGCAGCAGGTGCAGCAGTTCCTGCTGCCGCTGGTGGCGCTGCTGTTCTTCGGCAGCCGCCGCGAGGACGGCCAATGGCCATTCCAACTGGTCACGCTGGCGGTGGTGGTGGCACTGGTCGCCAGCGCGCTGCTGCAATACCTGACCTACCGGTACCGCATCGGCCGCGACGCGCTGGCCATCCGCAGCGGCATCCTCGAACGCACCCGGCGCGAAATCCCGTTCGCGCGCATCCACAACGTCGTCGTCCACCAGAACCTGCTGCACCGCCTGTTCGGCGTGGCCGAACTGCGCCTGGAATCGGCGGCCGGCAGCAAGCCCGAGGCGGAGATGCGGGTGCTGCGGCTGCAACAGGCGCTGGAGCTGGAACGGCTGATCCGCCAAGGCAGCCACGTCACGGCCGCAGGCGAGGCCCCGGCCGAACCGGCCAGCGAGGTGCTGCTGACGCTGCCGTTGCCCGAGCTGGTGCGGCAGGGGCTGATTTCCAACCGCGCGATGGTGGTGATGGCCGCGCTGGTCGGCGCCGTCTGGCAGATGTTCCCGCGCGAGCTGGTCGAGGACTTCATCCGCGAACAGGGCCGCCAGGCCTTCGGCTATGCCAGCGGGCTGCAGCTGGCCACGCCGACGCTGCTTGCCGGCGGCCTGCTCGCGCTGCTGCTCGCACTGGTGCTGATGCGGCTGTTGTCCATCGCGCTGGCGATCGTGCAGTACCACGGCTTCCGCCTGAGCGAGCAGGAGCGGCGCCTGACCGTGGAGCGCGGCCTGCTCACCCGCTTGCGCAGCAGCGTCGCCCGGCGCCGCATCCAGGCATGGACGCTGCGCGAAGGCCTGCTGCACCGGTTGTTCCGGCGTCGCCAGCTGCGCGTGGACATCGCCGGCGGCGGCACCGGGGAGCAGGACGGGCGGGCGCTGAAGGAACTGGTGCCGCTGGCACCGCCGGCGTCCTGCGATGCGCTGCTGCAACGGCTGCTGCCCGGCGTGCAGTGGCCGCCGACGCACTGGCAGGCGGTATCCACCCGCGGCTGGTGGCGGCTGTGCCTGCCCGCGCTGTTCGTCACCGGCGTGGCGACGGCCTTTGCCTGCCTGCGTTTCGGCGGCTGGGGCCTGCTGCCGCTTCTGTGGCTGCCGTGGTCGCTGTTCAACGCGCACCGCCAGGTCACGCGCATGGCCTACAGCATCGATGCGCGACGGGTGGCAGTGCGCGGCGGCTGGTGGAGCCGCTGGTGGCGCATCGCCGAACTGGACAAGCTGCAGGCGCTGCGGCTGGACCGTTCACCGCTGGACCACCGCTTCGGCACCGCCACGCTCACCCTCGACACCGCCGGCGCCTTCGGCGCGCAACCGCTGCGGCTGCGCTTCCTCGAAGAAGCGCAGGCGCGCGAACTGATGGAGCGGCTCGGCAGGGAGATGGCGCGGCGGCGGTTGCGCTGGTGAGCCCTCCCGTCGGAGTGCTTATTCGAACTGATCGACGATGGAGGAAATGATCCCCAGCGCCTGACGCAGTTCGCCGATGTGCTCCTTCCCCAGTACCCGCAGCGCCTGTTTCAAATGGGTGCTGGAGATGTCTTCCGTACGCGGCAGATACACCACCTCGCAATATTGCTTCAAGTCATCGAACCTGCCCGCCCAATCAGCGCCCATCCCAAACACGGAAACCCCATGGTGGCGGATGTCCGCCACCTTCTGTTCCCATGAGCTTTCGGGAATGGCCAGATCGACGCATTTCATGCTCTGCACCAGACGAAGCCGGTCGGGGAATGGAATGATTGTCCGCTTCCCTTTGCCGGCATTGAATTCGTCCGTCGACACCCCGACCACCAGGCGGTCTCCCAGTGCCTTCAACCGCTCCAGCAGGTTCAAATGTCCCACGTGCAGCAGATCGAACGTGCCATAGGTCAGTACCACCCTGTCCCGGTCGCCAACAGCAGTTTCCATTGCATGTCACCCACGATCAGCGCGGAAGTACGCGCCAGTACTTGAAACGCCGCAACAGGTTCAGCGGCTTGCGCCCCAGCCCTGCGCGCCCATTGATCAGCATGTTCTCCACCGCGTCCAACACCCGCTCGCTGGAACGGCCATCGTTCCAAGGGTGCATTTCTTCCGCATAACGCCCGCGCGCATGACGTGCGGGATCCTCGCCCCGCATAGCCATATCCAGAGCGCCCTCCAGTTCTTCCACACGGACGATGTTGATCAGGTGCGGACCGGGAGCCCGATTGCGATAGGTCACAACCGGTTTTCCCGCAAGCATGAACTCCGCCGCGGCCGACGATGTATCCGTCAACATCACATCGGCCAAGCGCAACAATGGCAGCATCCTCGCCTCTTCCACCACCTCGAAATTGGGTGCGGCGATCGCCCGGATGGGCGCGGCGAAGCGCTCTTCCATTTTCGGATGGAACTTGACGATCCAGTGCCAGTCACGTTCTCTGGCAATTCTTGCTATCTCGTCTGCCAAGGCCGGGGCTGATGTCAGTGCCGGGCTGAACGTCGGCGCATAGAGGACTGTCTTCACGCCATCGGTTCGGGCCTCGGCATCGGCTGCAAACAATGGATCCATCTTCGGCCAACCGGTTTCTTCGACCTTGAACCAGCCATGCTTTACAGCAAGCTGTTTGAAGGGCCCAGTCGTGGAAGGTCCAAAAGTACAAAAAAGATCGAACATGCCCCTGATGCGGAAGTGCCCTTTCTTTTCTATGCCCAAGCCATGAAAGACCTGCACCTTCAATCCCGGGAACGACAATGGCACTTCATTGCCGGGCACGAATACGGCATCCGGTGCGAATGTCCGCACTTCGGACACGGTTTTCAGCAGGGATTCGTCCTCGGAAAGATACTCTGGGGCAGGTCCATTGAGGAACCAAGCTACTTCACACCCACGCGCCCGGGCGGCCTGCTGCAATGGTCGCAGGATTTCGAAGCTGTAGTCGAGTTCGACGAAGAAAAGGTAGCGGCGTGGTCGATTGAGCATTTCCGGTTCCCATTGTTCCGGCACCCCGCTGACCAACCGCCGGGCCCTGTGGAAGCACGCGACATTCCACCTTCCGCAAGGAAAGCACGCAAGAGTACAGCGTTCGTACACAGACATCGACATGAGACGGCGCTAGTATGCCTCCGCCCTCCCGACATGCCCCCGCTTCGCCATCGACATGACCCCCCGACCGCGACTATCCGCCTGCATCATCACCTACAACGAGGCCGACAGGATCGGTGCCTGCCTGGACTCCCTGGGTTTCTGCGACGAGGTCATCGTGGTGGACTCATTCTCCGGCGATGCCACGGTGGCCATCGCCGAAGCGGCCGGCGCGCGCGTGCTGCAGCGCGCCTTCGATGGCTTCCGCAGCCAGAAGGCGTTCTGCGTGGCGCAGGCCAGCCACGACTGGGTCCTGTGCCTGGACGCGGACGAACGCATCGACGCCACGCTCCGCGCGGCCATCGAGGCCGAACGCCGTGCCGGTTTCGCGCGCGGCAACGGCTACCGCTTCGCACGCTGCTCGGAATACTTCGGCCGCTTCCTGCGCCACGGCACCGCCTACCCCGACCGCGTGCTGCGGCTGTTCGACCGCCGCCACGGCGGCTGGCACGGCGACCGCGAGATACACGAAGCGGTGACGGTGGATGGCCCGGTCGCCCTGCTCCCGGGCGACCTGCTGCACCATCCCTACCGCAGCTTCCTGCAATTGCTGGACAAGAAGCAGAAATACGCGAGGATGATGGCCGAACACGAGTTCAGCCGCGGCAAGCGCGCCAGCCTGGGCAAGCTGGTCGCGGCGCCCGCCTGGCGCTTCTTCCGCAGCTACGTATTCAAGCGCGGCTTCCTGGACGGCTGGCCGGGACTGATCGAAGCCTTCGTCAGCGCCAACTACGTGCGGCAGAAAACCATCATGCTGTGGTTGCTGCAGAACGGGCAGCCCCTGGCCGACCCGCCGCGCACTCAGTCCTGAGCCTGCGCCCGGCGGCCTCGACCAGCGACAGGCCGCACAACACCCCCACCAGCGTGGCGTACGTGGCCGTGGTGATCTGGTGGGCGAACATCGACTGGGTCAGGCCGCACAGCGCATAGGCGACCACCAGCATCACCCCGGCCGCGGCCGGGCCACGGAAGCCGTCCTCGCCGCTGCGCCGGTGCAGGCGGACGAACAGCCACAACGGCAGGCCATACACCGCCAGCAGCAACAGCAGGCCGGGGATGCCCTGGGTGGACGCCCACTCGGCGACATCATTGTGGGCATGCCCCAGATGGCAGCGTGATTCGCTTCCGCTCACCCGCCGCATGCAATCGGGCAGGCGCTGCATGGCCTTGTCGAAATGGCCAATGCCGATCCCGGTCCACGGCCGTTCGCGGAAGGTATCCCAGGCCACGTTCAGCAGTTCCAGGCGGGCACCGGCCGAGGAATTCATGTCTCCCCGTTCCAGCCGCTGGACATCGCTGTGCAACTCGTCCAGCCGGGTCTGCTCGCGCAACCCGGGTACCGCCAGCAACAGCACGGCGACGGCCAGCACCAGGCCCGACAGCATCGCCAGGCGGACGTGCCCGCGGCCCCAGCGCAACGAAAACACCAGCGCCAGCAGCAACGCCAGCATCGCCGGCCATGCGCCACGGCTGCCGCTGAGCAGGATCACGCAGCCTCCTGCGGCCATGCCGGTCACGATCCAGCCCCAACGGCCGGGCGCGCGGCAGAACACCAGCAGGACCATCAGCACCAGCGAGACGTCGGCCAGCACGATGGCATTGGTCCACGCCTCGGCACGCGCCTGGCCACCGGCCACCTGGGCCACCGCTATCGCCAGTGTGGCGAACAACCCTGCCCACGCTCCCCACCACAAGGCCTGCCTGGATGGTCGCAACGCACATACCCACAGCGCCGCCCACGGCATGACCAGGAAGCGGGAGACCTTGTCCACCTCGCGCACGGAGCGGTCACTGCCCCAGGCCGACACCATGCCCAGCGCCACGACCACCACCGCCAACCCCAGCAGCAGGCGCACGACGGGTTTCACCGGCAGGCGGGCATGCCACAGGTAGTCGATCCCGAACAGGCTGGTGACCACCAGCAGCAGGCCGAACGGCAGCAGGTTCGCGGGCAGGCTGAGCACGAGGGCCGGCAACAGGAACAGCGCCGATGTCGCGATCAGGTGCAGCAGCCGCCAACGCCGGCCGGGGGCGTCGGGAACAATGGGCGGTGGCGGGAGCAGACTCATTGGTACGCATTGACTCCTGCGCGGTGAACCGTCCCTCACGGCGGGCCGTCCGTTCCCCGGCATCAAGGCCGAAATGATAGCGGGCATGCGGACAGGAGCCTGACCGCCAACCCACCGCCGAACACCATGAAAACCACCTGCAGCGCGGCAGGCTCAGTGCCGCTTCAACAACCTCGCCTGGAAGAACCCGTCGCCATCCTGCTCGCCGGGGAGCCGCTGCCGGCTTCCCGCGTCATCATGGCCGAAGGCTTCCGGCAGGGCGTCGATGCGCGCATCCGGCGTCCGCGCGAGGAACGCCGCCACCTGCTGCTGGTTCTCGCGGCGCAGGATCGAGCAGGTCGAATACAGCAGCACGCCACCCGGGCGCAGCACCTGCCACAGCGCATCCAGCAGGCGTGCCTGCAGCGCCACCAGCGCATCGATGTCCGCGGCGCGGCGGTGCAGCAGCACGTCGGGCTGGCGGCGGACGATGCCGGTGGCCGAGCACGGCGCGTCCAGCAGCACCGTGTCGAACGGTTCGCCATCCCACCATGCGGCGGTATCGGCGGCGTCGGCGGCCTGCACCCGGGCATGGGCGCCCACGCCGGTGCGCGCGAAGGTTTCGCCGATGCGCTGCAGGCGCCGCGCATCCACGTCCAGCGCCAGCAGGCGCAGCGTCGGGTCGCGTTCGAGCAGGTGCGCCGACTTGCCGCCGGGCGCCGCGCAGGCATCCAGCACGTGCGCGCCAGCCGCCGGCGCCAGCGCGTCGGCCACCTGCTGCGCGGACAGGTCCTGCACCGACACCGCGCCCTGCGCGAAGCCCGGCAGGCCGTTCACCGCCACCGGCACCTGCAGCCGGATGGCGTCGGCGGCCAGCGGCGAAGCCTCGGCGGCGATGTCCGCTTCGCGCAGCAACTGCAGATAGGCATCGCGCGAATACCGCTGGCGGTTGACCCGCAGCCACAGCGGCGCCGGCTGCAGGCTGGCGGCAAGGACGTCGTCGGCCTGCTGCGGCCAGTCCTGTCGCACCTGCCGCAGCAGCCACTGCGGCCACGCGTCCTCGGCGCGTGCGGGCGGAAAGCCTTCGCGCTGGGCACGGCGCAGTACCGCGTTGACCAGCCCGGCCTGCCGCTCGCGGCCCAGCGCGCGCGCTGCCTCGACCGTGGCCGACAACGCCGCATGCGCCGGCAGCGCCAGCGCGTCGAGCTGGGCGAAGCCGGCCAGCAGCAGGCCCATCAGGTCGGCATCGCGCGACCCCAGCGGCTTCTGCAACCAGCGCTGCAGCGCCTGCTCGTAGACGTTGCGGCGGCGCAGGGCGGCGAAGCAGATGGCTTCGAGCAGCGCACGGTCGCGGCTGTCGGCCAGTTTCGGCAGGGTAGCCGCGAGTTCGGCCTTCAGCGAACGCCCACGACCGACGACCGCGGCCAGCACCTTCGCCGCCAGCATCCGCGTCTGCACGCCGGGCACGCGGGCGGCGCCGCCATCCCGGGGGCCGGTTGCTGTTCCCGCCATGCGCTCAGCTCCCGGCCTGCAGGTCGCGGCGTGCGTTGAGGTAGTCGGCGGCGGTGATCGCCTTGCCGCCCTCGCGCTGCACCACGCGCAGGCGTAGCGCGCCCTGCCCGCAGGCGATGTCGATGCCGTCGCGCGAAGCACCGAGCACCGTGCCCGGCGCCTTGCCGCGGTTGTCGTCGAGGGCCACCGCGCCGTGGATGCGCACGCGCTCGCCGGCCAGCATGGCTTCGGCCACCGGCCACGGGTTGAAGGCGCGCACCTTGCGCGCCAGTACGGTGGCATCCTGCGCCCAGTCCAGTTTGGCCTCGGCCTTGTCCAGCTTGTGCGCGTAGGTGACCCCTTCGGCCGGCTGCGGGTGCGCCACCGGCTTCAACCCGGCGCGCAGCAGGCCCAGGCCGTCGGACAGTACCTGCGCGCCCAGCGCCGCGAGGCGGTCATGCAGCAGCCCGCCAGTATCGGTATCGGCAATCGGCGTGCGCTGGCTCAGCAGCACCGGGCCGGTATCGAGGCCGGCCTCCATCTGCATCAGGCAGACGCCGGTTTCGGCATCGCCGGCTTCGATCGCGCGCTGGATCGGCGCCGCACCGCGCCAGCGCGGCAGCAGCGAGGCATGCACGTTCCAGCAGCCGTGGGTGGGAATGGCGAGCACCGCCTTCGGCAGGATCAGGCCATAGGCGACCACCACCATCAGGTCCGGCTGCAAATCGCGCAGTTGCTGCTGCGCCTCGGGCGTCTTCAACGTTTCCGGCTGGAATACCGGGATGCCGCGGGCGATCGCGTCGAGCTTGACCGGCGAGGGCATCAGCCCGCGGCCACGGCCGGCCGGGCGGTCGGGCTGGGTGTAGACGGCCACCACTTCATGCTGGCGGGCGGCCGCGCCCAACGAGGCAACGGCGAATTCCGGCGTACCGGCGAAGACGATTTTCATGGTGATGGATCGGGGAATGGGGGAACAGGGAACGGGGAATGAAAGTGCACGTGGACCGCCACGGTACGGCGCGGACGCCCCCGGTCGCGCGCAACCAATGGCTCTGGGGAACCGCAGCGGCCGACCGGGTTCAAGGAAACATCATTCCCCGTTCCCCGATTCCCCGTTCCCGGCGGTCAGGCCACGTGCTTGCGCTGCTTGGCCAGCTTCTTGCGCACCATCTCGCGCTTGAGCGGGGACAGGTAGTCGATGAACAGCTTGCCATCCAGGTGGTCCATCTCGTGCTGGATGCAGGTGGCCAGCAGGCCGTCGGCCGCCAGTTCCTGCTCGGTGCCCGTGCGGTCGAGGAAGCGCACGACGATGGCATCGGCGCGGGTCACGTCGGCGAAGATGCCGGGCACCGACAAGCAGCCCTCCTGATAGACGCGACCGCCGTCGCTGGCGCTGACGATGCGCGGGTTGATGAACACCTGCGGCACGTCGTGCTCTTCGCTGACGTCGATGACCATGAAGCGCTTGTGCACGTCCACCTGGCTGGCGGCCAGGCCGATGCCCGGCGCGTCGTACATGGTCTGGAACATGTCGTCGAGCAGTTGCTGGAAGGCCGGGGTGGTCACCTCGGCGGCATCGACCGGCGCGGCCTTGGTACGCAGGCGCGGGTCGGGGAATTCGAGAATGGGCAAAAGGGCCATGAAGGGCTACCGATATGGGGGTTGTGCCGTGCAATTCGGCAGGACGTCCCAATTCTAGCGCCTGCGCTTGCCCGGCGCCCCGGGTTCTGCACTATAGTGCGCGAACCTGTTGGGGAATCAGGCAGATCGCAATCATGCTGAAACAACTCCGTACGGTCGCCGCCGTCGCGTTGCTGACCGTCACGACCTATGCCGTGGCGGTGGAAGCCAATGGCACCCATCCCGAGACCTACGTGGTCAAGAAGGGTGACACGCTGTGGGACATCGCCGCCCGTTTCCTGAAGAAGCCGTGGCTTTGGCCGGAAATATGGCAGGCCAACCCGCAGGTCCAGAACCCGCACCTGATCTATCCGGGCGACGTCCTGAGCCTGGCCTACCTCGATCGGGTGACGCCGCAGGGGCAGGTCGAGCCGGGCCCGCGCCAGGACGCGCCGATCAACGCGGTGCCGCTGTCGGCGGTTGAACCGTTCCTGAAGAACCTGAACATCGTCGACGGCTTCAAGGAGCTGCCCTACGTGGTCAGCCTGGAAGACAGCCGCCTGCGCGCCAGCGCCGGCCAGCAGGCCTACGTGCGTGGGTTGCCCGACACCCAGCCCGGCCAGCGCTACATGGTGGTGCGCCCGACCGTGCGCTACGGCCAGCCCAAGCCCAGCGACGACCTCGACGCCCGCGGCGACGCCACCCGGTTCAGCGGCAACCTGTGGAAGAGCTACGTCGCCAGCAGCGACCGCAGCGAACTGCTCGGCTACGAACTGGCCCAGGTCAACCTCGGCAGCGTGACCCACGTGGCCGCGGGCGAGGCCGGGGTCGCCACCCTGCTGCTGGAGGACAGCGGCCGCGAGGTGCGCGCCGGCGACCGGCTGGTGCCGGTGCAGGCCCAGCCCTACGACCTGCAGTTCATCCCGCACGCGCCGAACACCACGCTTGCCGACGGCGACATCCGCGTGCTGGCGGTGACCGACACCTTCACCTCCGGCGGCCCGCGCGACGTTATCGCCATCTCCGCCGGCGCCCGCGACGGCATCGACAACGGCACCGTGTTCTCCATCTGGCGCAGCGGCCGCCACGTCAACGACCAGGTCGCCGGCATGGCCAGCTCGCGCGCCGACGACGCCCTCAAGCATGGCGCCGGCCGCGTGGCGATGCCGGACGAATACGCTGCCCACGCGATGGTGTTCCGCACCTTCGACAAGGTCAGCTACGCGCTGGTGATGGAAGGCACCAAGCCGGCCCGCGTTGGTTACAAGCTCAAGCATCCCGACGCGCAGTAAGGCGTCGCGGCAAAACCCCACGCAGCATCACGACGGCGCCCCAGGGCGCCGTCGTCGTATCCACGCCAGCATCGGCCGATGGCTTCCCTCGTCCCCGGCGACACCGATGCATTGCTGGTGCTGGCCCTGTCCGGCGGCCCGCTGCGGCCGTTGCGCACGCTGCTCGACCAGTGCGGCGACGCCGCCCATGCCCTTTCGGCTACTGCCACCGCATGGCGCAAAGCCGGCTGCACGCCCGGCCAATGCCGCGCCCTCGCCACGCCCGACGCCGCCGCGCTGGAACGGGCGCAATGCTGGCTGCAGCACCCGCGCCACCACCTGCTGGGCTGGCACGATCCCGACTATCCACCCCTGTTGCGCGACAGCTCCAATCCGCCACCGGCGCTGTTCGTCGATGGTGACCCGACCCGCCTGTGGCGGCCGGCAATTGCGGTGGTCGGCAGCCGCAACCCCAGCGCCGGCGGCCGCGACAACGCGCGCGAATTCGCCGCCGCGCTGGCCGCCGCCGGCATCGCCATCGGCAGCGGGCTGGCCGCCGGCGTGGACGCCATCGCCCACCAGACCGCCCTGACCGGCGATGGCGGCACCTTCGCGGTGATCGGCACCGGTCCGGACATCGCCTACCCGCGCCACCACGGGCCGCTGCAGGAGCAGGTGGCCGCCAACGGTGCGGTGGTCAGCGAATACCCGCCGGGCACGCCACCGCGCGGCGGCCAGTTCCCCGCGCGCAACCGGCTGCTGGCCGCGTTGACGCTGGGCACGCTGGTGATCGAGGCCGCCGAGCGGTCCGGCGCGCTGATCACCGCCCGGCTCGCCGCCGAGGCCGGGCGCGAGGTGTTCGCCGTGCCCGGCTCCATCCACAACCCGATGGCACGCGGCTGCCACCGCCTGATCCGCGATGGCGCAACGCTGGTGACAGGCGCCGGGGACGTTCTCGACGAGGTGGCCAACCTGGCCGGGGAACTGGCCGGCGCCTTGCAAAAGCGGTTGCACGCCCCCATCCAGAGCGACCCGGAAGCACCGCTTCCGGCCCCACCCCCGCCGGACCCGGACTACCAGCGCTTGTGGCAAGCGCTGGGTCACGACCCAACCGGTATGGATTCATTGATCGAACGCACCGGATTGACGGCCGCCAGCCTGTCCTCCATGCTGCTGGTCATGGAACTGGAAGGTAAGGTATCGGCCGCCCACGGCCGCTATACCCGTATCTGAGGTTCTTCACCTCCACAGCGCCGTTGGCGCAGGCCGAGGGCAATGAAAGAGAGCATCCTGGACGTCCTGCTGTACCTGTTCGAACACTATTTCAGCGAGGATGCCGACCCGGTCCGCGACCGCGATTCCCTGCAGACCGGGCTGATCCAGGCCGGCTTCAGCCCGACCGAGATCAACAAGGCCTTCGACTGGCTCGACGCCCTGGCCGAACAACGCCCGGCCGTGGCCCGGCCACGCGTCGCCGGGCCGGTGCGCATCTTCCACGGCGCCGAGCTGGACAAGCTGGACGTGGAATGCCGCGGCTTCCTGCTGTTCCTCGAGCAGCAGGGCATCCTCGACGCCGACCAGCGCGAGCTGGTGCTGGACCGGGCGATGGCGCTGGACCAGGACGAGCTGGACCTGGACGACCTGAAGTGGGTGGTCTTGATGGTGCTGTTCAACCAGCCTGGCGCGGAAGCCGCCTACGCCTGGATGGAAACCCAGATGTTCGTCGACGAACCCGAACCCCTGCACTGAAACAACCTGAAGCCCCTCTCCCACCGGGAGAGGGGTTGGGGTGAGGGTGCGGGCGAAGCCTCGCAGCACCCAACTCCTTGAGGCTTCGCTCGTACCCTCATCCGCCCCTTCGGGGCACCTTCTCCCGAAGGGAGAAGGGAAAACCCGGCACTGACACCAAAGGAATCCCCGTGAGCCAGTGGTTTTACGCCGACGACAACCGCGAACGCCGCGGCCCGCTGCCTGCCGAAAACATCGTCGAACTGTTCCGTTCCGACCGCATCGTCGGCGATACCCTGGTCTGGCGCGAAGGTGCCGGCGACTGGCAGCCGCTGCGCAACTTCGCCGCCGAGCTGGGGCTGGACGAGGCCACGCCGTCTTCCGCCGGCCCCGCCGCGCCGCCATTGCCGCCGCCGGTGCAGCACCTGCCCCCGGCCGCCCCGGTCATATCCACGCCCCCTGCCAAACCGGGCCTGTCCGGCTGCGCCATCGTCGGCATCGTCGTCGCGGTGGTCGGCGTGGTGCTGGTCGCCATCGCCGGCATCCTCGCGGCCATCGCGGTGCCGGCCTATGCCGAGTACGTGCAGCGCTCGAAAACCGCCATCGCCTACGGCCAGCTGTTGCCGTTGCAGGCCGAAGTGGCGGCCTTCGCGCAGGCCCACGGCCGCTGCCCGGTCAATGGCGACGACGGCTTCGGCGAACCGGAAGCGCTGGCCGCCGGCGAGGTGGCCTCGGTGCGCGTCGGCCGTTTCGGGAACGGGCATTGCGGCATCGAGGCGCGCCTGCACGTCCCCGGCCGCGACGCGCTCGATGGCAAGGCGATCTGGCTCGACTACGATAGCGACACCGGCACGTGGCAATGCAGCTCCGACGTGGCAGACAAGTTCCTGCCCACGGGTTGCCGCGGCTGATGCCGGGCACAAATCAATTCTTTCCGGGGAAAACCAAGAGATGAGCGAGTGGTACTACGCCGATGCCCGGCGCGAGCGGCACGGCCCGGTGGACGCGGGCGTCATCCGCGACAAGTTCCGAAGCGGGGAACTGGACCTGTCCACGCTGGTCTGGTGCGAGGGCATGATGGAATGGAAGCCGCTTTCGGCGATGGCCGACGAGCTGCAGTTGCTGGTGCAGGCCAATACCGGCATCGACCTGCGCGCGGACTACACCGCCATCGAGAACGGTACCGCCACCTACACTCCCTATGCCGCGTCGGCGGCCACGCTGGAGGAACGGAGTTCGGCGGTACAGGGCGGGGAAATCGTCCACGCCGGGCTGTGGCGGCGCTTTGCCGCCTCGTGCATCGACAGCATCGTCACCGCCGTGGCCTCGTATGCGCTGCTGATCCCGCTGTTCCTGGTGTTCGGCCTGAGCATGAGCGCGCTGGCGCAGTCCGAGCTGGCCGGCGCCGGCGTGTCGATCGGCTTCATGGTGACCCAGTACTCCATCAGCATCCTGGTGCCGGCGCTGTATTTCGGCTGGATGCAGTCGTCCAGCAGCATGGCCAGCCTCGGCAAGATGGCGGTGGGCATCAAGGTGGTGCGCGGCAACGGCGAGCGCCTGAGCTTCTGGCGCAGCTTCCTGCGCTACATCGCCCTGATCCTGTTCACCCTGGTCACCTGCGGCCTGGGCATGTTCATCGCCGGCCTGATGGTGGCCTTCACCGAGCGCAAGCAGGGCGTGCACGACATGATCTGCGACACCCTGGTGGTGGACAAGTGGGCCTTCACCAACCGCCCGGAATGGCAGCAGCGCGGGCTGGGCACGGTGACCATCGTGGTGCTGTCGATCTTCGGCCTGCTGATGCTGGTCGGCATCATCGGCATCGTGGCCCTGTTCGGCATCCTCGCCAGCCACGGCCGCTGAGGCGCCGGCCGCGGGTGCTTGACAGCGCCCACCCCGGCATGATTCCTCTAGAAAAGGAAGAAAGCTGAACGCCCGGGCACCTGCCCGGGCGTCGGCATATCCATCACGGCCGAATCGGCTTCACTAACGGGCGCGTTTGCGCCACCCTAGCGCCCCACCGGGGCACCCCCGCCCCAAGAAAGCAACGACATGCCCAAGCACCTGCTCATCGTCGAATCGCCGGCCAAGGCCAAGACGATCAACAAATACCTCGGCAAGGACTTCACCGTCCTGGCCTCGTATGGGCATGTGCGCGACCTGGTGCCGAAGGAAGGCGCGGTCGATCCCGACCACGGCTTCGCGATGCGCTACGACCTGATCGAGAAGAACGAGAAGCACGTCGAGGCCATCGCCAAGGCGGCCAAGGGTGCCGACGACATCTTCCTGGCGACCGACCCGGACCGCGAAGGCGAGGCGATCAGCTGGCACATCGCCGAGATCCTGAAGGAACGCGGGCTGCTCAAGGACAAGCCGATGCAGCGGGTGGTGTTCACCGAAATCACCCCGCGCGCGATCAAGGAAGCGATGAACCAGCCGCGTGCCATCGCCGCCGACCTCGTCGACGCGCAGCAGGCGCGCCGCGCGCTGGACTATCTGGTCGGCTTCAACCTGTCGCCGGTGCTGTGGCGCAAGGTGCAGCGCGGCCTGTCCGCCGGCCGCGTGCAGAGCCCGGCGCTGCGCATGATCGTCGAGCGCGAAGAAGAGATCGAAGCGTTCAAGGCGCGCGAATACTGGTCGATCGGCGCCGAATGCGCGCATCCGACGCAGCATTTCTCGGCCAAGCTGATCAAGCTTGACGGGCAGAAGTTCGAGCAGTTCACCATCACCGACGGCGACACCGCCGAGGCCGCGCGGCTGCGCATCCAGCAGGCCGCGCAGGGCCGGCTGCACGTCACCGACGTGGCCAGCAAGGAGCGCAAGCGCCGCCCGGCGCCGCCGTTCACCACCTCCACCCTGCAGCAGGAAGCCTCGCGCAAGCTCGGCTTCACCACCCGCAAGACCATGCAGGTGGCGCAGAAGCTGTACGAGGGCGTGGCCATCGGCGACGAGGGCACGGTCGGCCTGATCTCGTACATGCGTACCGACTCGGTGAACCTGTCGCAGGACGCGCTGGTCGAGATCCGCGACGTCATTGCCCGCGACTACGGCACCGCCTCGCTGCCGGACAAGCCCAACACCTACACCACCAAGAGCAAGAACGCCCAGGAAGCGCACGAAGCGGTGCGCCCGACCTCGGCGCTGCGCACGCCGGCGCAGGTGGCGCAGTTCCTCAGCGACGACGAGCGCAAGCTGTACGAGCTGATCTGGAAGCGCGCGGTGGCCTGCCAGATGATCCCGGCCACGCTCAACACCGTCAGCGTGGACCTGTCCGCCGGCAGCGAACACGTGTTCCGCGCCAGCGGCACTACCGTGGTGGTGCCCGGCTTCCTGGCCGTCTACGAGGAAGGCAAGGACAACAAGAATGCGGAAGACGAGGACGAGGGCCGCAAGCTGCCGGCGATGAAGCCCGGCGACAACGTGCCGCTGGAGCGCATCGCCGCCGAGCAGCACTTCACCCAGCCGCCGCCGCGCTTCACCGAAGCGGCGCTGGTCAAGGCGCTGGAGGAATACGGCATCGGCCGCCCCTCCACCTATGCCTCGATCATCCAGACCCTGCTGTTCCGCAAGTACACCGAGATGGAGGGCCGCAGCTTCAAGCCCACCGACGTGGGCCGCGCGGTCAGCAAGTTCCTGTCCAGCCACTTCACCCGCTACGTCGACTACGACTTCACCGCCAAGCTCGAGGACGAACTGGACGCGGTGTCGCGCGGCGAGGAGGAATGGGTGCCGTTGATGCAGCGGTTCTGGGGCCCGTTCAAGGAGCTGGTCAGCGACAAGAGCGAGTCGCTGGACCGCACCGACGCCGGCAGCTCCCGCACGCTCGGCACCGACCCGAAGAGCGGCAAGGAAGTCAGCGCGCGCATCGGCCGCTTCGGCCCGATGGTGCAGATCGGCACTGTCGAGGACGAGGAGAAACCCAAGTTCGCCTCGCTGCAGCCGGGCCAGAGCATCTATTCGATCTCGCTGGACGACGCGCTGAAGCTGTTCGACATGCCGCGCAAGCTCGGCGCCGACGCCAATGGCGAGGAAGTCAGCGTGGGCATCGGCCGCTTCGGCCCGTTCGCCAAGCGCGGCAGCACCTATGCCTCGCTGAAGAAGGAGGACGACCCGTACAAGATCGACCTGGCGCGCGCCATCTTCCTGGTCGAGGAGAAGGAAGAGATCGCGCGCAACCGCATCATCAAGGAGTTCGAGGGCTCGGACATCCAGGTGCTCAATGGCCGCTTCGGCCCGTACATCAGCGACGGCACCCTCAACGGCAAGATTCCCAAGGACCGCGAGCCCGCCTCGCTGACCCTGGCCGAAGTGCAGCAGCTGATGGCCGAGACCGGCAAGCCAGCGCGCAAGGGCTTCGGCGCGAAGAAGGCGGCCGCCAAGAAGGCCGCGGTGAAGAAAGAAGCGGCACCGAAGAAGGCCGCTGCGAAAAAAACGCCGGCCAAGAAAGCGGTGAAGAAGGCGGCTGCCAAGACCACGACGACCGCAACCAAGAAAATTGCTGCGAAGAAGACCGTGGTGAAGAAGAAAGCAGCAGCGGCTGACGACGCGCCGCCGTTCTGAGGCATGACGCGCGCAGGAAAAATCGGTAACTACTACCTTCTCCCCTCGGGAGAAGGTGCCCGGAGGGCGGATGAGGGGCGAACGAAGCCAGGTTGACCGAACCATCACGGGTTCCGCTACACCCTCACCTCAACCCGCGCCCCGGCCCTTGCGCAAGCGCAAGGGCGTTCGAGGAACAGCGAACCAGTGGTTCGCAAACTGTCCATTTCACCCCGATGGGAGAAGGGCCTTAGTCTCCGTGAGTGCCGACTGTTAGTCGGCACTATCCACCAGCCTCATGAAAGCCTCACGGCGCTGCGCGCCGCCGCCCGACCAACGGTCGGGCGCTACCGAGAGATTGACCGGGAATGTGCAGCTCACGGCCACCCCACTCGTTCCTCACTACTCTCCCCTCGTTGCTCGCCCTTCGCCCCACCATGCTCGAACTGACCCCACAAACCGCCCCACCCACCCTCCGCGCTGGCGGCGTCATCGCCTACCCGACCGAAGCCGTCTGGGGGCTTGGCTGCGACCCTGCCAACGAGGCGGCGGTGATGAAGCTGCTGGCGCTCAAGCAACGCCCGGTCGAGAAAGGCATGATCCTGGTCGCCGCCGCCGTGGCGCAGTTGGACGGCTGGGTGCGGCTGGACGCACTGGCCGACGACCGCCGCCAGGCCGTGCTCGACAGCTGGCCCGGCGCCAATACCTGGATCGTGCCGGCCGGCCCCCGCACGCCGCGCTGGATCACCGGCGCCCATGACGGCGTCGCCGTGCGGGTCAGCGCGCATCCGCTGGTGCATGCCCTGTGCGAAGCCTGGGGCGGCCCGCTGGTCTCGACCAGCGCCAACCTTGCCGGCCAGCCTCCGGCGCGCAGCCGCGAACAGCTCGACCCGGCCCTGCTCGCGCAACTGGACGGCCTGCTCGACGGCGCCACCGGTGGCCTGGCCCAGCCCACCCGCATCCGCATCGCCGCCACCGGGCAGACCCTGCGCGATTGACGCCTCCGTAGGAGCGCACCTTGGTGCGCGATGGGGATTTATCGAGGAAGCCCTTCGCGCACCAAGGTGCGCTCCTACCCGTTGCCCGCCAGATGCGGCACCATGGCCCCATGCATGCGCGCCTGCTCCTGCTCGGCTCCCTGATCCTGCCGCCCTCCGTGGCGCTGGCCGCCGAACCACCGCCTGCCAGCAACGTGCGCGTCTACCGCTGCGTGGCCAGCGATGGCACGGTGGCACTGCAATCCACGCCCTGCGACGACACCCACCGCCAGCAGGTGCTGGACATGCAGCGCCCGCAGGACCCGCCGCCGCGACCGGCCGCACCACCACAGCCGCAACCGGCTCCCGCCGCCGCCACGAACGAACGCGAAGTCCGCATCGTCACCGTGCAGCCGCCGCAGCCCATGTACGAATGCGTCGGCCCGGACGGCGAGCGCTACCTCAGCGACGACGGCATCGGCAACCCGCGCTGGGTACCGCTGTGGGTCGGTGGCCATTACCCGCCGCCGCGCGGCAGCGGCGGCAGCGTTTCCGGCAACCTGAGCCTCGGTTCCGGGCAGCTGTCCATCCGTGGTGGTCAGCCTCCCGGCCACGGCCATCCGCATCCACGGCCCGGCCCCGTCGTGGCCGGCGGTACCTGGATACGCGATAGTTGCCACCCGCTGCCGCAGCAGGAAGTCTGCGACCGCCTGCGCGACCGCCGCTGGGAGCTGATACGCCGCTACAACAGCGCCCTGCAGAGCGAGCGGCAGGAACTGAAGCGCGAGCAACGCGGCATCGAGGCGCGACTGGGACGGGATTGCGATGCGGCTCCCTGACCTTGCGGGTCACCGGCGATCGCTCCTTCGCCAAGGTGTTCTTCCAACCCATCGCCTCTCCGTCGGAAACTGGACTCCGGGCTGGAGGACCGGCCGGGTTGGAGCCATGAGCCGAGCCCAGAAGAAGAGCCCCGCGTTTCAGCAACGCGGGGCTCCCCGATGAAACCGCTCAAGCCTCTTCCGAAGCGGGAGCCTGTACTACAAGGGTCCAACCATCAGAACGAGTAACGCACGCCCAGGTAGGCACGGCGCGGCTCGACCCATTCAACGGCTTCGCCAAAGTTGTAGATGCCATCACCCGCGACGAGATCCTGCACACGGGTCGTGCTCTGCCTGTTCAGGATGTTGAAGATATCCAAGAACACTTCCATCTTGCCCACCGGGAGCTCCTTGGTGTACTTGGCCCGCACGTCCAGGGTGGAATAGGACGGGCTTTCCTCGCTGCCCACCGAACCGGCCGTCAGCCAGGTATCGGTCACGCCTTCGTACTCGTAGGGGTCATCCATCATCGGCAGGTGGCGGCTGGACGTCAGCCAGGTACGGCTGAACAGCGTGCCGCTGTTCCAGTTGAACACGCCGCTGAGCTCCAGGCCGAAGTCCCAGTAGTAGGTGGCGAAGGCCTTGAACTGCCGCTTGATGTTGCCCGGCTGCGGGCCCCACGCATTGGGAGCGCGCGGGTCCAGCGCGATCCAGTCGCCCTGGTAGTCGGCGTTGCCGTCCGAGTTGGTATTGCCGTGCGCGTCGTTCAAGGTGAGCGACATCATGCCCTGCCAGTTGTTGCTCTTGACCTTCTGCAGGGTGACTTCCAGGCCCTTGTACTCGCGCTTGCCGCCCTTCAGCGTGCCAAGCACGTAGTTCGTGCCCGGATTGTCCGCATAGCCGAAATAGGAATACGGCAGGTAGAAGTACGATCCTTCCGGAGCCTGGCTGTCCGCGCCCACGCCATCGGGGTCGGAGTACAGCCCCAAGTCGTAGTCTTCCATGATGTCCTTGGTTTCGCGCTTGGTCAGCGTCACCGAGAACGCATAGTCCTGGCCGAAGTTGGTGGCGTAACCGAGCATGAGTTCATCGGTGTACGGCGTCTTGATGTTGGGCGCGATGGCGGCATCACCCGGCCCGCGCTGGCGGAAGGTGTACCACTGGCCGTCGATGTTGATCTGCTCGTCGTAGGTCGGGCCGGTGACCGCGCCGGCGAAGTCCGCCATGTCCGCACGGATCGGATCGTAGTAGCGGCCGTAGTAGGCCCAGACCTTGCTGCGGCCGTCGCCATTGATGTCGTAGGCCAGCGAGATGCGCGGCGAGATGTTCCAGTCGAACTTGTGGATCGACGTCCCGGCCGAATTGACGAACTCGGTGCGCTCGGCGCGGGCACCGACGTTGGCCGAGAACTTGTCCAGGGTCCAGCTGTCCTGCAGGTAGAACGAGGTCTGCTTGGACTTGACCGTGTACGCAAGCCCCTCGTTCTCCGACTGCAGGATGCGGTAGACGTTGACCTGGTCGTAGGGATTGCCGGTGGTATCGGTGAAGGTCTTCGCCAGCAGATCGTCCTGGCTCAGGCCGGTGGCGGCCATGAGCCGGCTGATGTCCGTGGAGGAAATGGCGCGGGGCCCTCGCCACGCGTAACCGCCCTGCCCCATGTACTCGCCCACCGTCGTGCCCGAATCCCCCGCACTGATGGAGGTATAGCGGGGACCGGCGGGATAGACGGTCTGCTCTTCGTACGTGCCCTCGCCCTTCAGGAAGCCCGCCTTGAAGGTGTGGTCGCCCCAGTTGGTGCTCAGCAGGTAATCCAGGCTGGCACCGAACTCCTTGGAGTCGCGGTTGGTGATCAGGTTGGAGCCCGTGCCGCCGCGGTTGATGTCGGTATTGCTTGCCCCGTCAAGGCCATTGTGGAAGGCCACGTTGTTGAACGGATCATTGCTCGCGGCGAACTGGGAAAGCTCCGACTCGTGCTTGTTCACATACACGTCCAGGCCCAGGTTGTCCCAGTCGTGGGAGTACTCGAACTTGTAGTTGTTGCCGCCCTGCTTGCGGGTAAGGTCGCGGTTGTTCGGCACGGTGGGATCGAGCGAGCCACTGCGATCCAGCGGATCGTTGAAGAAGGTGGCGGTCAGGCGGTCGCGGTCCGTCAACTGCCAGGTCAGCTTGCCGAAGCTGCGGTCGCTGTCCTGCTTCACCGTGCGCATGACGTCCTGGGTGACCGGATCGACCACGTCCTCCTCTCGGTTGACGCGCTGGTAGGAGGCGAAGAACCACAGCTTGTCCTTGATGATCGGGCCGCCCAGGGTGACGGCCGTGTCGTAGGTGGAGAAGCTGGAGTCGTCCAGGTGCTTGTTCTTGGAAACCAGCCTGTCGTTCTGCAGGTAGTAGTTGACCGAGCCATGCCACTCGTTGCTGCCGGACTTGGTGATGACCTTGGAAATCAGGCCCTGGCCACCGGCGTATTCGGCGGGGATGCCGCCGGTCAGCACCTGCATTTCCTGGATGATCTCGGAGTTCAGGTTGGAGCCGAAGGTACCGGTCGAGGGGTCGGTGACGTTGACGCCGTCGATGTAGTAGAGGTTGTCGGTCGAGGAGCCGACGGCGCCGCCGATGTCGGAGTAGTTCACGCCGGACTTCGACGCCGGGTTGCCGCCCACGGAGGGCTTCACGCCTGGCACCAGCTGCAGATAGCTCTGGTAGCTGCGCGCGGTCGGCAGCGACTCGGTCATGTCCAGGGTCAGCGTGGTACCGACCACGGCCGAGGTGGTGTCGATGGCGGCAAGGCCCGAACCGGTCACCATGATCGCATCGAGATTGATCGCGCCGTTGCCGCTGTCACCACCGCCGCCGCCCAGCGCGTAACCCAGGCTGAGGTCCTTGCCGCTGACCACCGCGACGTTGCTGGCGCTGAAGTCGTTGTAGCCGGTGGCCGATATCTCCACCGTGTAGTTGGTGGCCGGGTCGAGGCCGGTGACGCGCACGGTGCCGTCGGCGGCCGTCGTGGCGGTCTTGCTGATGAGGCTGCTGGGGGAACTGATCTTCACCGTCGCACCGGCGACGGGGCCATCCGAACCGCGGATGGTGATGCGCAGGCCGCCGGTATCCGCGATGGCCGCGCCGACGAAGCACATGCTGAGTGCCATGCTGAGCGCGGTACGCCTCACGCCCTTGGAAAACACATTGAAACCGTGATGAGTAACCATTCGTGACTCTCTCCGTGAAGTTCAAAAGTGTTGCCATCAACCAAGCAGGCGCCCAACCTGAACGAACAAATAATGAGCGCCTGATGAACGGAGAGTAATGCAATTTTTACGAAAATTGGAATTTCCGTGAGATTGGGCCGGCTCCTCCGAGCACAGGCTATCCAAGTCCCCAAACGCTGACTGGGCAAGGGTTTGGGCTGCCTTGAAGCATGTGCGGCTCACCGCAAATCAGCCGGGCCGGGATCAGCCGCATGCCCGGCCGCTGACCGGCTGGTGCCCTCCCGTGCCGGTCAAGCCCCTCAGAACCCGTAACGCAGGAACCCGCCATCCACCGCGATGCACTCGCCGGTGACGTAGCTCGACGCCGGCAGGCACAGGAAGCCGACCGCGGCGGCCACTTCCTCCGGTTCGCCGATGCGGCGCATCGGCGTGCGCGCGATCACCTCGTCGTAGTAGTCCGGGTCGGACAGCGGGCCGGAGGTGCGGCGGGTGCGGATGTACCACGGCGCCACCGCGTTGACGCGGATGCCGTCCTCGGCCCATTCGCAGGCCAGGTTGCGGGTCATCTGGTGCAGCGCCGCCTTGGTCATGCCGTAGACCACGCCGCTTCGCACGTGGGTAAGGCCGGAGACGCTGCCGATGTTGACGATGGCCGAGCTCGCGTGCCGGGTCAGCAGCGGGTGGGCCAGCCGCGACAGCTCGAACGCGGAGAACAGGTTGGTCTCGAAGAGGCCGCGCCACTCGTCCTCGCTGTAGTCGTTGGTCGGCCGGGTGACGTTGCCGCCGGCGTTGTTGACCAGCAGTTGCAGGCCGCCGTGATCCTCGACCCAGTCGAGGATTTCATGGCGGTCCTCGTCGCCGGAGACGTCGGCGGATAGGCCGTGGATCCCGCGGCCGGGAAACTCGTCGGCCAGTTCGTCGCGCGCCTGTGCCAGCGCGTCGGCATCGCGCGCCACCAGCAGCAGGTCGGCACCGAAGCCGAGCAGTTCGCGCGCGATCGCCAGGCCGATGCCGGCACTGGCGCCGGTGATCAATGCGGTCTGTCCGTCCAGCCGCCAGCGGTTCGTGTCCATGCGTCGTAGCATAGCGTCCACCCCCGCACCGGCAATGCCATGCCCCGCATCCGCGGCCCGCTCTTGGTCCTGTTGTCCGCCACGCTGCCTTACCCAAGCGGTGCGCCGCATGCGCAGGCGTTGTTCGGCGGCGTGGATGCCGGCATGAACGTGGAGCAGTTGCTGGCATCGGTGCCCGGTGCGGTGGTGCCGGAGCCGGCCCAGTCCCTGTACCGCGGCGACCTGGAGCGGGTGCGCATCGAGGGCCTGCAACTGGGCGGCCACGGCTTCACCGGGCATGCCTATTACCGGGACGGCGCGCTGTCGCAGCTGACGCTGGGCCTGGCGCGCCGCGACCTGCCGCCGGACGAGGCGCTGGCCGCCTACGACGCGGTGCTGGCCGAGCTGGTCGCCCACCACGGCCCGCCATCGCGCAGCGAGGATTTCCTCGACGATCCGCAGGCACCCGAGCGCGAGGCGCGGTGGCAGGCGCCGGGGCAGGACGTCACCCTGCTGTACATCGGCAACAGCGATGGCAAGGGCGGCTACCTGTCGCTGCTGAACGTGGTGTTCAAACCGGTGCCGACAAACGGGGAGGCAAGGTAGGCCATCCGCTTGCAGTGCTTGTGTCAGGATGGGGCAGGTTTCCGCCGGAGCTTGCCGATGAAAGCGCGTCACTGCCTGCCGATGTTGTCGATGGTCCTGCTTGCCGCCTGCGGCAGGCCGCAGCCGCCGGATACCGAGCGCCCGCCCGAGCCGCAGGCCGGCGCGATGCGCGATGCCATCGCGCAGCCGCTGGAGAAGGCACAGGCGGCGAAGGCGGCGGTGGAGGAAGCCACCGGGGCCGAGAGCGCGGCGTTGCAGGATGCGGAGAGTGCGCCGGAGTAAGCCGGCGATTGAACATCCGGACTCCGTTTACCCCTCATCCCAACCCCCGCTCCGCG
>NZ_LDJP01000058.1 GCF_001431505.1 Stenotrophomonas daejeonensis | reverse complement strand
TTGGTTATCGTCGGCAGCGTCAGAGTTTTTAAAGAGTCAGTGCGAGAGTAGGTCATCGCCAGGGGCTTTTCCTCCAAACCCCCGCTGCTCAAGCAGCGGGGGTTTGCTTTTGGGCGCCAAGCACACGCAGGCCAAGCTCCCGCGGGGAAACTACCGCCACCGAACGTAGAGCGGGGCTTGCCCCGCTGAGGCTGTCTCGACAATGCCCAGCGGGGCAAGCCCCGCATCTACCGATGAAGCCGTTCCGGGAGCAATGGCATATGAAAAGGCCCGGCAATGCCGGGCCTTTATTGGAGCAAGGGCCGCGGGGAATTACACCCGGCCGAAGACCAACGTCGCGTTGGTACCGCCAAAACCGAAGCTGTTGGACATCACCACGTCCAGTTTCGCCTCCTGCGTCTGCCGGAGGATCGGGAAACTGGCCGCGCGCTCGTCCAGCGTTTCGATGTTGGCCGAGCCGGCCATGAAGCCATCGCGGAGCATCAGCAGGCTGTAGATCGCCTCGTGCACGCTGGCCGCGCCCAGCGAGTGGCCGGACAGTGCCTTGGTCGAGGAGATCGGCGGGACCTTGTCGCCGAAAACCTCGCGTACCGCGCCCAGTTCGGTGATGTCGCCCAGCGGTGTCGAGGTGCCGTGGGTGTTGAGGTAGTCGACCGGGCGGTCGAGGTCGGCCAGCGCCATGTTCATGCAGCGCACGGCGCCTTCGCCGGACGGGGCGACCATGTCGGCGCCGTCCGAGGTGATGCCGTAGCCGACCAGTTCGGCATGGATGCGGGCACCGCGGGCAACGGCGTGGTCGTAGTCCTCCAGCACCAGCATGCCGGCGCCGCCGGCGATGACGAAGCCGTCGCGGTTGGCGTCGTAGGGACGCGAGGCGGTGGCCGGGGTGTCGTTGAAGCTGGTGGACAGCGCGCCCATCGCGTCGAACATCATGCTCATCGACCAGTGTAGGTCCTCACCGCCGCCGGCGAACACGATGTCCTGCGCGCCGTAGCGGATCATGTCCGCCGCCGCGCCGATGCAGTGCGCCGAGGTGGCGCAGGCGGCCGACAGCGAGTAGCTGACGCCCTTGATGCTGAAGGCGGTGGCGAGGTTGGCCGACACCGTCGAACACATGGTGCGCGGCACCATGTACGGGCCGATCTTGCGCACGCCGCGGTTGCGCAGCAGGTCCGCGCCTTCCACCTGCCACTGGCTGGATCCGCCGCCGGAACCGGCGATCAGGCCGGTGCGGCCATTGCTGACCTGCGCTTCGTCCAGGCCGGCGTCGGCGATGGCGTCGCGCATGGCGATGTAGCTGTAGGCCGCCGCGTCGCTCATGAAGCGCTTGAGCTTGCGGTCGATCTGCGCATCGAGGTCGACCTCGACGCGGCCGCCGACCTGGCTGCGCAGGCCGGCGTCGGCGTGGTCGGGCAGGAAGACGATGCCGGGACGGCTTTCGCGCAGGGCACTGGAAACGGTATCCAGGTCGTTGCCGAGGCAGGAGTTGATGCCCATGCCGGTGATGACGACGCGACGCATCAGAAGCTCTCGGTAGAGGTGAACAGGCCCACGCGCAGGTCCTTGGCGCTGTAGATCTCGCGGCCATCGACCAGCATGCGGGCATCGGCCTGCGCCATCACCAGCTTGCGGTTGATGACGCGCGAGATGTCGATTTCGTACTGCACCAGCTTGGCGCTGGGCAGCACCTGGCCGGTGAACTTGACCTCGCCGCAGCCCAGCGCGCGGCCGCGGCCCTCGGCGCCGATCCAGGTCAGGAAGAAGCCGGTGAGCTGCCACATCGCGTCCAGGCCGAGGCAGCCGGGCATCACCGGGTCGCCGATGAAGTGGCAGCCGAAGAACCACAGGTCCGGGCGGATATCCAGTTCGGCGCGCACCAGGCCCTTGCCGTGCGGGCCGCCGTCATCCCGGATGTCGGTGATGCGGTCGAACATCAGCATCGGGTCGTTGGGCAGGCGGCCCTTGTTGGGGCCGAACAGCTCGCCGCGTGCGCTGGCCAGCAGCTGTTCGCGCGAGAACGCATGGAGACGGTTCATCGAAGCGGTAATCCCGAAGCACGGAAAACGTAACGTCCAAGGATGCTTGATGGATATGCTTTCAATCAACAGTTTTAACAGTACGCATGCGTAGTGTTTGCGGGAAAAGCCAGCACGTTCGCAGCGGATCGTACCGGGGCGTATGGCGCGGCGGGCTATCATTGCAGGCCCTGTCCCTGCCGTTGCGGGTCCCCGGTTCGCCCATGCGCAAGATCATCCACATCGACATGGACGCGTTCTATGCGTCGGTCGAGCAGCGGGACGATCCGGCATTGCGCGGCCGCCCGGTGGTGGTGGCCTGGCGTGGGGCACGCTCGGTGGTGTGCGCGGCGTCCTACGAGGCGCGCACCTTCGGTGTGCGTTCGGCGATGCCGGCGTTGCGCGCCGAGCGGCTGTGCCCGGACGCGGTGTTCGTGGCGCCGGATTTCACCCGCTACAAGGCGGTGTCGCGGCAGATCCGCGAAATCTTCCTGCAGCACACGCCGCTGGTGGAGCCGTTGTCGCTGGACGAGGCCTACCTGGACGTCACCGCTTCGCCGACCTGCGGCGGCATCGCCACCGACATCGCGCGGACCATCCGCGCGCAGATCCGCGAAATCACGTCGCTGACCGCCTCGGCCGGCATCGCGCCGAACAAGTTCCTGGCCAAGATCGCCTCGGACTGGCGCAAACCCGATGGCCAGTTCGTGGTGCCGCCGGCGCGGGTGGAGCGGTTCCTGACCCCATTGCCGGTGAGCCGCGTGCCGGGCGTGGGCAAGGTGATGCAGGGCAAGCTGGCGGCGCTGGGCATCGCCACCGTCGGCGACCTGCGCGGCCTGCCGCTGGAGCAGCTGGAAGCGCTGTTCGGTGCGTTCGGGCGGCGGCTGCACCAGCGTGCGCGCGGCATCGACGAGCGGCCGGTGGAGCCGGACCAGCCGGTGCAGTCGATCTCCTCGGAGGACACCTTCAGCGAGGACCTGCGGCTGGGCGAGTTCGACGAGTTGATCGCGCAGCTTGCCGAACGCACCTGGCATGCCTGCGGGCGCACCGAGCGTGTCGGCCATACCGTGGTGCTCAAGCTCAAGACCGCGCAGTTCCGCATCCTCACCCGCAGCTTCACCCCGGACGTGCCGCCGGCCTCGGTGGAGGAACTGCGCGACATCGCGCTGGCGCTGTGCCAGCGCGTGCAGCTGCCGCCGCAGACGCGCTACCGGCTGGTGGGCGTGGGCGTGTCGGGGTTCCGCGACCGCGAGGATTCGGCGGTGCAGGGCGATCTGTTCCGTGGGTTGCCGGTGGAGTGAGCCCTGTGCGCCGGCGATGGGCGTGGTGTAATCGGCGGCCTTCGAGACGGGAGTAATGCGTGGAAATTGCGGCGCTGGTATTCGACCTGGATGGCACGCTGGTGGACAGCGCCGCCGACATTGCCGAGGCGGTCAATCGCATGCTGGACGATCTTTCGTTGCCGCGGGTGGACGAAGCCACCGTGCGCGGCTGGATCGGCGAGGGCGTGCGCAACCTGGTTGATACCGCGTTGCATCATGCCGGCAGCGGGCACACGCCGGCCGAAGTGATGCCCGGCTTCATGCGCCACTACCACGACTGCCTGCTGCGCAGCCCGCGCCTGTATGACGGCGTGGTCGAGGCATTGGCGCAATTGCAGGCGCGTGGCCTGCCGCTGGCGATCTGTACCAACAAGCCGTCGGCGCTGGTGCCGCCGCTGCTGGAGCATCTGGGCATTGCCGGCTGTTTCGCGCACATCGTCGGTGGCGACAGCCTGCCGCAACGCAAGCCGGCGCCGGAACCCCTGCTGCATGCCGCGCACCTGCTGGGGCAGGCGGTGCCGCGTTGCCTGATGGTCGGCGATTCGGCCACCGATCTCGGTGCGGCCAACGCGGCCGGCATGCCGATCGTGCTGGTGCGCTATGGCTACCTGCGCGGACTGGACCCGGAAACGAGCGGAGCCGTGGCGGTGGTGGATGACCTGCGGCAACTGGTTGCGGAGACATGCGTGCAAGGCGTGCCTCTCATTAATCGATAATCATTCTCGTTTGTTGTAAAATCGGCGGTATCCGGACGCTGGCGCGAGCGCGACCAACGTCTCAGTGAAAGACCTGCCTCAAGCCGCTGCCAGAGGCGTTTCCTCCCTCCTCTGGAAATCGTCATGTCCCCAACCCGCATCCCGCGGGCGTCCGCGCGCGCCCGCCTGTTCCGTCGCAACCCCCTGGCTGCCGCCCTGCTGCTCTCCGCCCTGGTGGCCGGCCCGGCCCTGGCCGAAGGCGCCCCCGACGCCACCGACATCGATACCGTGCACGTCACCGCGCAACAGATCGCCCGGCAGGCGCTGGGCACCTCGACCATCACTGCCGAGGACATCGAGAAGCGGCCGCCGGCCAATGACATCTCCGAACTGCTGCGCACCATGCCGGGCGTCAACCTGACCGGCAACAGCGCCTCGGGCCAGTATGGCAACAACCGCCAGATCGACCTGCGCGGCATGGGCCCGGAGAACACGCTGGTGCTGGTGGATAGCAAGCCGGTGGGCTCGCGCGATTCGATCCGCATGGGCCGCAGCGGCGAGCGCAACACCCGTGGCGACACCAACTGGGTGCCGGCCGAAATGATCGAGCGGATCGACGTGCTGCGCGGCCCGGCGGCGGCGCGCTACGGCTCCGGCGCCTCCGGTGGCGTGGTCAACATCATCACCAAGAAGCCGACCGGCGACCTGGGCGGTTCGCTCGGCCTGTACGGGTTGGTGCCGCAGCATGGTGAGGAAGGTGGCAGCCAGCGCGCCAGCTTCAACCTCGGTGGCCCGCTGGGCGGGGACCTGTCGTTCCGCCTGTACGGCAACCTCAACCGGACCGACGCCGACTCGCTGGACCTTAACCGCGACCATGCCAGCGGCGTCACCCCGCCGGCTGGCCGCGAGGGCGTGGTCAACAAGGACGTCAATGGCCTGCTGCGCTGGGACGTCAACCCGGACCACGTACTGGAACTGGAGGCCGGCTTCAGCCGCCAGGGCAACATCTACGCCGGCGACCGCGCGGTCAGCGGCACCGGCAGCGACCTGCTGACCGAACTGGCCGGGCAGGGCGCGGAAACCAACCGCATGTACCGTACCTCCGGCGCGCTGACCCACCGCGGCAGTTGGGGCGACAATTCCTCGCGGTTGACCCTGGCCTACGAGGGCACCAACAACAAGCGCATGAACGAGGGCCTGGCCGGCGGCGCCGAAGGCAGCATCAGCGGCGCGGGCTGGTCGACCTCGCGCCTGCGCAACTACAGCATCGATGGCGAACTGAACCTGCCGACCCTGCTGGGTGGCCACGACCATGTCTGGACGCTGGGCTTCGAGTACCGCGACAGCAACCTGGAAGATCCATTCTCGGTGTCGCAGGGTGGCAGCAGCGGCGGCGGCATCGACGGGCTGGACCCGGACCGCGGCGGCGGCAAGGCCGATGCGCAGACCACGGCCGTCTTCGTCGAGGACAACATCTACCTGGGCGAGCGCTGGATCGTCACCCCGGGCCTGCGCCTGGACCACCACAGCCAGTTCGGCAAAAACGTCAGCCCCAGCCTCAACGCGCAGTTCGAACTGGCGCGGAACTGGCTGCTGAAGGGCGGCGTGGCGCGCGCGTTCAAGGCGCCCAACCTGTACCAGTCCAACCCGAACTACCTGTACTACACCCGCGGCAACGGCTGCCCGGACAACTACCAGAGCCTGGGCGCCGGCTGCTACGTGCAGGGCAACGCCGGGCTGGATGCGGAAACCAGCATCAACAAGGAGATCGGCGTGGAATGGGCGCCGGACAGCGGCTGGCACGCGTCGCTGACCTGGTTCCACAACGACTACGAGAACAAGATCGAGGCCGGCTACGTCCCGGTCGGGCAGACCGCCGGTGACCCGCCGGCCCGCGTGTTCCGCTGGGAGAACGCGCCCAAGGCGGTGGTGCAGGGCTTCGAGGGCAACCTCAACGTGCCGCTGTTGGGCGAGCGCGGCGAAGTGCTGAAGTGGAACACCAACCTGACCTGGATGGTCGAGAACGAGAACAAGACCACCGGCCAGCCGCTGTCGGTCATCCCCGAGTACACGGTCAACACCTCGCTGGACTGGCAGGCCACCGCGAACCTGTCGTTGCTGCTGACCGGTACGTTCTATGGCAGGCAGGAGCCGGCCACCCGCGACATGAACAACGACCCCAAGTGCACCGCCGGTTGCGATGGCACCGCGGTGCTGCAGCCGCGCGGCGCCTACGACCTGTGGAGCCTGAGCGCGCGCTACCGGATCACCGACAAGGTCAGCCTGGGCCTGGGCGTGAACAACCTCGGCGACAAGCGCCTGTTCCGCGAGGCCAACAGCAGTGCGGCCGGCGCGGCTACCTACAACGAGCCCGGCCGCGCGTACTGGGCCAGCATCAACGTGGGCTTCTGACCGCCCGCGGACCCGTGGCGGCCCGGTGCCGCCGCGGGCCGCGGATTCCGTTTCTCCACCAGCAGGCAAACCGGCGTGACCTACCTCCCCGCAATTTCCCCGAGCCCGGTGCCGATGTCCTTCATCGGGGCCGCGGGGGTGCCTTCGCCCCCGGCGCCGGCCCGGCCACGGCGGGCATGGCCGTGACGCGCTCCAACGAGCGCGGCGGGGGCCCGATGCGGCGCGATCCACTGCAGGTCATCGGCCGGACCGTGGCCGACCAGGCATCGCCGCATTACCGCTTCGAGCGTTTCGTCGTCGCTGCCGACGACGGGGGCGGCCGCTATCGCGTCAACCTCGCCATCCCCGCGCCGCCGCCACCGGCCGCCGGTTTTCCCGCGTTCTGGATGCTCGACGGCAATGCCGCGCTGCAGGCGTTCGATGAACAATTGCTGGCCGGGTTGGCGCGCGGCACGCCGCAGGTGCTGGTGTTCGTCGGCCACGACAACCCGCTGCGGATCGATGCGGCGGCGCGGATGCGCGACTACACCCCGCTGCCGGCCCGCTTCGAGGAAGACGGGGGCGCCACCCGGGGCGGCGGGGCCGATGCGTTCATGGACGTCATTGCGCACCGCATCCGTCCCGAGCTGGCGCGGCGCGTGCCGCTGGACCCGTGGCGGCAGGCGCTGTGGGGGCATTCGCTGGGTGGCATGTTCGCGTTGCATGCGCTGTATTGCGGCGATGCCGGTTTCCGCACTTTCGCCGCGGCGAGCCCGTCGCTGTGGTGGGCGGGCGGCGCGCTGCTGGGCGCGCCGGAACGCGCTTTCGTCGAACGGGCAGGCGAGCGCCAGGCGAGGGTGCTGCTGATGCTGGGCGAGGGCGAGCGCCATCCGGATTTCAGCGGCCGCGACATGGACGACCCCGCGGTGGTGGCGCACCTGCGGCGGGTCGCGGCGGTTCCCGCCGATGCGCTGGAACAACTGGCCGGGCGGCTGCGGCAAGTGCCGGGGCTGGACGTGGGCTACCGCGAGTTCGCCGGCCTGGGCCACGGGCCGATGCTGCGCGCTTCGCTGCTGCATGCGTTGCATGCCGTGGCCGGCATTGCCGACCGCAGTGGCGAGGTGCCGCCATGAACGGCAGCGCGGCCTGCTTGTGGCTGCGCCCGCTTGCGTCGTGGCCGCGGCGGATCGCGCCGTGCCGACATTCCATCCGTTTGCCCAGGCAGCTTGCACACCCACGGCAGATCCCACCGGCGCCGATGGCGCCATTCCGAAAGAGGTGAAAGCCAATGAAGTACCGCACGTCCCCCTCCCGTCCCTCCAGGCTGCTGCGCCCGGCGTTGCTGGCACTGGCGCTGGGTTCGGCCGGCCCGCTGCTGGCGCAGGAGGCGTTCACGCCGCCGGACACCAGCTTCGGCGGACGCATCAACCTGCAGGCGCCGGTGGCCTATCCCGGAGACCGCGTCGAACTGGCCGGCGAGGGCTTCAAGCCCGGGCAGGCGGTTACCCTGCAACGCGGCGCCACGGTGCTCAACCCGCAGCCCTACCGGGCCGACGCCGAGGGCCGGTTCAAGGCCGCCCTGCAGTTGCCGGGTGATGCCGCCATCGGCCGCCACCCGCTGCTGGTACGGGTGGACGGGCCGGATGCGGCGCAGGTGTTCGAGCTGAAGGTGTCGCCGAAGCTGGCGCTGTCCGGCCAGCAGGGCTTCGCCATCAACAGCGAGCCGCTGCCGCGCGGCCTGTACCAGTCGGCCTACAGTGCCGCCAGCAGCGCGTTGTTCGTCACCGCCGCGGTGGGGCGCCCGCCGGTGAAGGAATCGCAACTGCTCAAGGTCGAGCCGAAGACGCTGAAGGTCGTCGCCAGCGCCAACCCGCCGGCAGCACCGGCACCGGCCGCGCGCTCCGGCCAGCCGCCGCGCGAGGGGGGCGTGTATGCGGTGTACGGCGTGGGCGTGGACGATGCCAACGGCAACGTCTGGGTGACCAACACCCGGCAGAACACGGTGGCGGTGTACCGGCAGTCGGACCTGTCGCTGGTCAGGCAGTTCCCGCAGGACAGCGTGCCGCACTCGCGCGACGTGATCGTCGACCAGAAGCGCGGCAAGGCTTACGTTTCGGCCACCGGTGGCAACCACATCGCGGTGTTCGACACCCGCACGCTGCAGCATGTCGGCGACATCGAGGTGGCCAGCGGCCAGCGCGGCAAGGAGTTCACCCCGGCCAGCCTGGCGCTGGACGCGGAGGGTGGGAAGCTGTTCTCGGTGAACCTGGCGGCGCCCGAGGCGGTGGTCATCGACACCGCCAGCGACACGGTGGAGAAGGTGCTGCCGCTGGGCCATGCGGTCGGCGCGATCGGCGTGGCCTGGGACGGCGGCGCCAGGCGCCTGCTGGTGGTGGCGCAGGGCAGCGACAACCTGCTGGTCGTCGACCCGGCCAGCGGCAAGGTCGAGCATGACGTGGCCGTCGGCGCCGGCCCGCTGAACGTGGCGGTGGACCCTGCGTCCGGGCTGGCCTACGTCAGCAACCGTGCCTCGGGCACGATCGCGGTGGTCGACCGCGATGGCCGGCTGGTCGCCAACCTGGATGGCGGCACCTACCCGAACCACGTCCATGCCGATGGCAGCGGCGCGGTGTTCGCGGTGAACAAGTCGCGCGGCGAGGACGACCCGAAGGGCGACCGCATCACCCGCCTGCAGGCCAGGCGCAGGTAAGGACGCATGGCCGGGGCCGCGGTGGCGCGCCCCGGCCGTGCCGCAGTCTGGCGGCGGTTGCCGCCGCACCGGAGAACGTGGATGAAGTGCGGGATGTCGATGATCGAACGTGGTTTGCGCCGGATGGCGGTGCTCCTGCTCGGGGTGGCGTTGTGCGCCTGCGGCCGCGCTGGCGGCGAGGCCGGCGTTGCCGGCCCGGCGTGGCGCAGCTTCGCCAATGCCGATGGCAGCGTCACCGTCATCCCGCATGCGCCGCAGCGCATCCTGTCCACCTCGGTGGCGATCAGCGGCACGCTGCTGGCGATCGATGCGCCGCTGGTCGCCAGTGCGTCCAATGCCCGCGGCCAGTATTTCGCGCAATGGGCCGCGGTGGCCCGTGCGCGCGGTGTCGAGAACGCCTGGCCGGTGGGCGCGGTCAACCTGGAGGCGGCCTATGCGGTGCGCCCGGACCTGATCGTGGTCGCGCTCAACGGCAACGACTCGGCCATGCCGCAACTGGCCGAACTGCGCAGGATCGCCCCGACCATCGTGCTCGACTACGGCGACCGTACCTGGCAGGAACTGGCGCTGGAGCTGGGCCGGGCCACCGGCCACGAGCAACGCGCCGCCGAACGCATCGCCGAGTTCGACCAGCGGGTGGCGCAGGTGCGCGCGCGCATCGTGCCACCGGCCGGCAAGACCAACATCGTCAGTTTCAACGGGGCCGGCATGGGCAACCCCGTCGCCACCGGCGAAAGCGCCCACGGCCGCCTGCTGGCGGCGCTGGGCTTCGACCTCGAGGAGCCGGACCCGGCGTGGCAGACCAACACCGCCACGCGCAAGGACTTCATCTGGGCGCCGTACGAGAACCTGCCGCGGCTGCAGGCGCGCACCACCTTCCTGCTCGGTACCGACGAGGCGGGCACCGGCCGCTTCCTGGCCGATCCGCTGCTGGCCAACCTGCCTTCGGTGCGCGCGCGGCAGGTGCATGGCCTGGGCCGCAATTCGTTCCGCGTCGACTATTACAGCGCAGGGGAAATCGTCGATGGCATCGACGCCCGTTTCGGCCGCTGACGCATCGCGGCGGGTACGCCGTGGCGGTTGACCCAGCGGTGCGGCGCCTGCGCCATCGCGGCGCCGGCCTGCTGTCGGGGGTGGCGCTGTTGCTGGCGCTGGCGGTGCTCGGCAGTTGCGTGGGCACCCGCGACATCGCGTTGGCCGATACCTGGGCGGCGCTGCACGCCTTCGACCCCGGCAACAACGACCACCTGCTGGTGCGGCTGCTGCGCGTCCCGCGCTCGTTGCTGGCCATCGTGGTCGGCTGCGCGCTGGGCGCCGCCGGCGCGGTGATGCAGGCGCTGACCCGCAACCCGCTGGCCGACCCCGGCCTGCTCGGAGTGACCGGCGGTGCGGCCGCGGCGATCGTGGTGGCGGTGGCGTTCTTCGGCATCGTCGACATCACCGGCTACCTGTGGTTCGCGCTGGCCGGCGCCGCGCTGGCCGCGGTCGCGGTCTACCTGCTCGGCGGCGCGCGCCGCGGCATCGACCCGGTGCGACTGGTGCTGGCCGGCGTGGCCCTGACCGTGGTGCTGCAGGCGCTGACCCAGGTGGTCCTGCTCAACAGCGAGGACGTGGTGTTCGACCAGTTCCGGCATTGGGCGGTGGGTTCGCTGCAGGGCCGCGGCTGGGGCGTACTGTGGCCGGCGGCGCTGGCCACGCTGGCCGGGGCCGGGCTGGCGTGGGCGCTGGCGCGGCCGCTGGACGCGGTGATGCTGGGCGACGAACTGGGGCAGGCGCTGGGCGCCAACCCGGGGCGGACGTGGGCGCTGGCGATGCTGTCGGTGGTGGTCCTGGCCGGCGCCGCCACCGCCGCGGCCGGGCCGTTGAGCTTCGTCGGGCTGACCGCGCCGCATCTGGCACGGGCGCTGGCCGGCCCCGGGCACCGCTGGCTGTTGCCGTACTCGATGCTGCTGGCCGCGCTGATGGTGCTGGTGGCCGACATCCTCGGCCGCTGGGTGGCGCGGCCGGGCGAGATCGGCGTGGGGGTGATGGTGGCGCTGCTGTGTGGGCCGTTCTTCGTGGCGCTGGTGCGGCGGCGCAGGATCGGGCGGTTGTGAACGGCCGGCCTGCGCGCATCGGCAGCTGGCGGACCCTCCGCCTCGGTGACCATTCGCTGCGGTTGTACCCGCGCGGCTGGGTGGTCGCCGCGTCGCTGGCGGCGCTGGCGCTGCTGCTGGCGGTGGCCGAGCTGCTGGCTGGTCGCAGCGCGCTGGGCGTGCAGCAGGTGGCGCTGGCCCTGCTCGGGCAGGAGGGTGGGGTGGCCGAGCGGATCGTGCTCGATATCCGCCTGCCGCGCGCGCTGGTGGCGTTGTTCGCCGGGGCCGCGCTGGGCGTGTCCGGGGCGGTGTTCCAGTCGGTGTCGCGCAACGTGCTGGGCTCGCCGGACATCATCGGCTTCACCCTGGGCGCGGCCACCGGCGCGATCGCGCAGATCGTGCTGTTCGGCCACGGTGGCGTGCCGGTGTCGCTGGCGGCGGTCGGCGGTGGCCTGCTGACCGCGGCGCTGGTGTACCTGCTGTCGCTGAAGGACGGCGCCAGCGGCGGTTACCGGCTGGTGCTGGTGGGGGTCGGCGTGGGCGCGATCCTGGATGCGCTCAACGGGCTGATGCAGGTCAAGGGCAACCTGGACAACGCGGTCATGGCCAACCTGTGGCGCGCCGGTTCGCTCGATGCGCGCACCTGGGGACATGCGCTGCCGTTGGTGGCCGGCGTGGTGCTGGCACTGCCCTGCGTGCTGCTGCTGGGCCGGCGCCTGCAATTGCTGGAAATGGGGGACGACCTGGCGATGCAACTGGGCATCGGCGTCGAGCGCACGCGGCTGGCGGCCGTCGCCTGCGGCGTGCTGCTGGCCGCGTTGGCCACCGCCGCGGCCGGGCCCATCGCCTTCGTCGCGCTTGCCGCGCCGCAGTTGGCGGCGCGGCTGTGCGGGGGAGGCCGCTTGCCGCTGCTTGCCGCGGCAGCAATGGCCGCCTGCCTGCTGCTGTTGGCCGACCTGGGCGCGCAGGCCCTGCCGTGGCGGCTGAACCTGCCGATCGGGCGCATGACCGGCATCGTCGGCGGTGCCTACCTGATATGGCTGCTGGGCCGCGGGCGGCGTGGCTGAGGCAGCGATGGGACGAACGAGGACGGACCGGCAATGAACGATTCCCCGCTGTACGGCGAGCAGCTGACCCTGCGCTACGGCGCGCGCCAGGTGACGGAGGCGCTGGACGTACACATCCCGGCCGGCAAGGTGACGGTGATCGTCGGCCCCAATGCCTGTGGCAAATCGACCCTGCTGCGCGCGCTGGCGCGGCTGCTGGCGCCGCAGGCGGGGCGGGTGCTGCTGGAAGGGCGCGATATCCGCGGCTATTCCCCGCGCGAAGTGGCGCGTCGCCTCGGCCTGCTGCCGCAGTCACCGCTGGCGCCCCCGGGCATCTGCGTGGCCGACCTGGTCGCGCGCGGCCGTTTCCCGCACCAGACGCTGCTGCGGCAGTGGTCGCCGCAGGACGAGCGCATGGTGCGCCAGGCCATGCGCCAGACCGGCGTGGAGGACCTGGCCGAGCAAACCGTGGAGTCGCTTTCCGGCGGCCAGCGGCAACGCGCATGGCTGGCGATGGTGATCGCCCAGGACACCCCGCTGCTGTTGCTGGACGAACCCACCACCTTCCTCGACATCGCCCACCAGTACGAGCTGCTGGAACTGTGCCGCCGGCTCAACCGCGAGCATGGACGCACCGTGGTCATGGTGCTGCACGACCTCAACCAGGCCGCGCGCTACGCCGACCACGTCATCGCGATGAAGGCGGGGGCGATCCTCGCCGCCGGGGAGCCGCGGCAGGTGATCACCCCGGAACTGGTCGCGGCGGTGTTCGGCCTGCGCGCGCTGGTGGCGCCCGACCCGGTGACCGGCACGCCGATGGTGGTGCCGTTCGCCGGGGCGGACATGGGTGGCCCCACGGGCGGCCGGGCGCCCGTGGGGTAGCCGGTTCAGTTGGCCGAGCGGTAACGCAGGGTCAGCTGGTACTCGCGGCCCGGCTGGTTGTACCAGGCGATGGTTTCGTACGCGCGGTCGAACACGTTGGCCGCGCGCGCCTGCAGGCTCCAGGCGTCGTTGATGGCGTATTCCACGCGCAGGTCGACGGTGCCGTAGCCGGCCAGGCGCACCGTGTTGGCGGCGTTGTCGAAACGGTGGCCGTAGCCGGCGGCGGTGATGCCCAGGCGCAGCGGGCCGAAGCCGCGGTCCACGTCGATGCGGCCGCTGCTGCGCGCGCGGCGGGCCAGCAGCTTGTCGTAGGTGGCGGCGCCGGCGGTGCGGTCGCGCGGGTCGGTGAAGCTGGCCTGGGCATTGATGTCGAAACCGGCCAGCGACAGGTAGCCGGTCAGTTCGGCGCCGCGGATGCGGGCTTCGGCGACGTTGACGATGTTGAAGTTGCTGTCGTAGCCGATCAGCTGGTCCACGCGGGTCTCGTAGGCGTCGAAGGTCCAGTTCCAGTCGTCGGCGTACTGCGCGATGCCGAGGTTCAGGCTCCTGGACTCTTCCGGCTTCAGGTCCGGGTTGCTGAAGCCCGGGTAGTACAGGTCGTTGAAGGTCGGCGCCTTGAAGCCGGTGCCGGCGCTGGCGGTCAGGCGCAGGCCGTTGCCGAAGGCGAAGCCGTAGCCGAGGCTGCCGGTGGTGTGGTTGCCGAACTGCTCGTTGTCGTCGTTGCGCACGCTGGCCTGCAGCGAATGCGCGCCGAACCGGCCCTGGTATTCGACGAACACGCCGGTGTTGTCGCGGTCGGCGACGTCATAGGCGGTGGAGCTGGTGACCTGGTCGTTCTGCCAGTCGACGCCGGCGCTCAGCTGCTGGCCCGCGGCGAACAGGAAGTCGCCCTGCACGCTGGCGGTGTCGCGCCGGGTGTCGAAGGCGCTGGCGAAGGTGCGGCCGCCGGCGTCGGCGAAGTAGTTGTCGGCTTCGTCGCGGTTGCGGCCGACCTGCGCAGTAAGGCTGAAGGTATCCGAGGCCTTCCACGCCAGCTTGCCGCCGTAGACCTGCTGGCGGTTCTCGGCCTCGTTGCCGCCGAAGACGCTGCCGTCGTATTCGTTGAAGCTGCTGGCGTCGAGCACGTGGCCTTCCAGGCTCAGTGCGTCGGTCAGCGCATAGCCGGCGCGCACGTTGATCGAGGTGTTGCGGTAGCCGTCGCGGTCGGGCTCTTCGACGTAGCAGCCCTGGAACAGCAGCGACGAACCGTTGCAGGCATTGATGCCGTCGGTCTTCTGGTAGCCGCCCTGGGCCGAGATCCAGCCGCGCTCGCCGCGGTTGCTGAAGCCGGCGCTGGCCTGGCGCAGCCGGTTGCTGCCGGCGGTCAGCGACAGGTTCTGCTGCAGCCCCTTGCCGGCGTTGCGGGTGAAGACCTGGACCACGCCGCCGATGGCTTCCGAGCCGTACAGGCTCGAACGCGGGCCGCGCACGATTTCAATGCGTTCGATCTGGTCGACCGGCAGGTCCTGCAGCGCCGCCATGCCGGAGGTGGCCGAACCCACGCGCACGCCGTCCACCAGCACCAGCACCTGGTTGGAGTTGGTGCCGCGCAGGAACAGCGAGGTGATCTTGCCGGTGCCGCCCTGGTTGGCGAAGTCCAGGCCGGCGCGGCCGCGCAGCAGGTCCAGCAGCGAGATCGCCTGGCTGCGCTCGATCTGCTCGCGGTCGACCACCTGCACCGGCACCACGCTGCTCTCGACGGACAGCGGCGTGCGGGTGGCGGTGACGAAGACGTCGTCGAACTCGGTGGGCGCCTGTTCGGCGGCGGCGATGCCCGGCAGCGCGAGCGCCAGGGCGAGGGAAAGGGCGTGGTGGGACAACTTCATCGGGAAACTCCTGCAACCCGCGCGCTCCCGCGCGGACAGACGGTGGGGGTTGCCAGGAGAGGACGCCACGACGGAGTGCGCGCACGGCGCCACTGCCGCCGCCATGCCCTCCGCATCGCAACCAGTCGGCTTCCGGGCCGGTCTCCGGGCTTGCAGGCGAAGCGGCCGTGGCCGCTTCCGCCCAGACGCCTTCCCATGCGATGGATGCACAGTGGCGGTGTGTCTGGGCTGTCCTGCTCACCGTTGCGGGGGCAGCGCCGGACTGGCGGATGGCTGGAACTCCAGCAATGCGCGGCACCGGCTTCCCGTTTCAACCGGCGGGAGGAAGTCCCAGCCGGTCACCCGAAAGTGCGCGCATTCTATGCCATCGGCGCCGCGAAGGCAGGCGCGGGCCCTGCGTCCCGCCCGCACCACCGTAAAATGCGCGACCGCAACGCAGCAACGGAACAGCCGTGACGCAAGACTGGTTCACCCGCGCCTGCCCCGCGCCCTCGTCGGCGCACCGGCAGCAGGCCATCTCCCGCCAGCGGCAGCTGACCAAGCCGGAAGGCGCGCTGGGGCGGCTGGAAACCCTCGCCATCGAACTGGCCGCGCTGCAGGGCCGCGAGCGGCCGCGCGCCGCGCGGGTGCCGGTGCTGGTATTCGCCGGCGACCACGGCATCGCCGCGCGGGGCGTGTCGGCCTATCCGGCCGAGGTGACGGTGCAGATGCTGCGCAACTTCGCCGCCGGCGGCGCCGCCATCGCGGTGCTGGCGCGCGAGCTCGGGCTGCCGCTGCATGTATGGGACGTCGGCAGCCTGGCCGATGCGCCGGTGCCGGGCGTGGCCTGCGACAAACCGCGCCGCGGCACCGACGATTTCAGCGTGGGCCCGGCGATGGCGCCGGCCGACCTCGATGCCGCCTTCGCGGCCGCGCAGCGTGCGGTGGCAGCGGCCTGCGCCGATGGCGCCGACCTGCTGCTGCTCGGCGAGATGGGCATCGGCAACACCACCGCCGCCAGTGCGCTGGCCGCCGTGCTCGGGCCATTGCCGCTGGAAGGTATGGTCGGCGCGGGGACCGGGCTGGATGCGCCGCGCGTCGCCCGCAAGCAGCAACTCGTCGCGCAGGCGCTGGCCCTGCATGGGGCTGCCATCGATGCCGCCGCCATCCCCGGCCACGAGGCCCTGCGCCGCGTCGGCGGGCTGGAGATCGCCGCACTGGCCGCGGCCATGATCGCCGCCGCGCAGCGCGGCGTGCCGGTGCTGGTGGACGGCTTCATCGTTTCGGCCGCGGCGCTGGCGGCGGTGCGGATCAACCCGTCGCTGCGGCCGTGGCTGCTGTTCTCGCATCGCTCGGCCGAATGCGGCCATGCCCGCGTGCTCGATTGCCTGCAGGCCGCGCCGCTGCTGCAACTGGACCTGCGCTTGGGCGAAGGCTCCGGCGCCGCGCTGGCGTTGCCGCTGCTGCGGCTGGCCTGCGCGCTGCACAACGACATGGCCACCTTCGCCGAGGCGGCGGTGGCGCAGCGGAGCGCCGCGCCGTGATCCTCGACCTGATGCGCCATGCTTCCACCGGCCGCCACGGCCACCTCGACGGGCGCACCGACCCGCCACTGCTCGACGGCGCGGTGGATGCGCTGCTGCAACGCCACGGCGGTGGCCGCTGGAGCCGGGTGATCGCCTCGCCGCGCCGGCGTGCGCTGGATACCGCCACCGCGCTGCTGGCCGGCCGCGAGCTGTTCTGCGAGATCCACCCGAACTGGGCCGAACTGGACTTCGGCGACTGGGACGGCCGCCGCTACGACGAGATCCCCGCCGCGCAGCTGGCCGGGCTATACGACCCGCCGCATGCGCAGGTGCCGCCCAACGGCGAGAGCTGGCAGCAGTTCCACTCGCGCATCGAAGCGCAGCTGCAACGGCTGCTGGACGAGGGCGAAGACGAGGACGAAGGCGGCGACCCGGTGCTGGTGGTCAGCCACGCCGGCGTGCTGCGGCTGGCGGTGTCGTGCGTGTGCGGCATGCCGCTGGCGGCGCTGTGGGCGCTGCGCATCGACTACGGCACGCGCCTGCGCCTGCGCGTGGAGCGCGACGACGATGGCCGGTTGTGGGGCGAACTGCTGGAGCTGTGCCAGCCATGAGCGTGCGCCGTCTGATCCTGGCCATCCAGTTCCTGACCCGGCTGCCGACGCCGCAAGTGAAGGATTTCCGCAACGACGACCTGAGCCGTTCGGCGGTGTACTACCCGCTGGTCGGCGCGATCATCGGCGCGCTGCTGATGTTGCCGCTGTACCTGCTGGACGGGCGGCCGTGGCTGGCCGGCGCGCTGGCCCTGCTGCTGTGGGTGTGGGTGACCGGCGCGCTGCACCTGGACGGGCTGGGCGACGTGGCCGACGCCTTCGGCGCTGCGCACCGCGACCCGCAGCGCTTCCTCGAGGTGCTCAAGGACCCGCACATGGGCGTGTTCGGCGTGGTCACGCTGGTCATGCAGCTGCTGCTCAAGTTCGTGCTGCTGGGCGAACTGGCGACGAGCTCGTTGTGGTACGGCATCGTGCTGGTGCCGGCGTGGGCGCGCTGGGGCACGCTGTGGTGGAGCCGGCTGCTGCCGTCGCTGCATGGTGCCGGCATGGCCGAGCGCTTTTCGTGGCAGCTGAGTCTGCGGTCGCTGTGGCTGTGGGCGCTGCTGCTGGCGGCAATCACCGCGTTCGTGGCCTGGCCGTTGCTGCTGGCCCTGCTGCTGGTGCCGCTGGTCGCCTTCTACTGGCGGCGCCGGCTGGGCGGCATTTCCGGCGATTGCCTCGGCGCCAGCGTCGAGGTCACCGAAAGCCTGCTGCTGCTGGCATTGGTACTGGCGGCGTAGATGCGGGGCTTGCCCCGCATGGCGCTTTCCCGGTGAAGCTTCATGCGGGGCAAGCCCCGCATCTACGGGTTTTCGTCGAAACCAAGTTCGCCGGTTTCTTCCACTTCGGCTTCGGCCTGCACGTGGTGCTCCCGCACCGGGCCGGGCCGCTGCGCGCTGGGCACGGCCGACAGTGCGCCGGCGGCGGCTTCGTACTCGGCGACCAGCTGCTGGCGGCGCGGCTCGGGCACTTCCTGCCAATGGCAGCCAAGCAATGCCCCTTCCAGCGAATAGAGCAGGTTGAGGCTGGGCTTGAAGCCGGCGCGGCGCACCTTGACGAAGGCGCCGACCGCACCGGCCGCGGCCAGGTCCTCGGCGCTGCGCAGGCCCACCTGGCGCAGCCATGCCGCGCTCTTGGGGCCGATGTTGCGCAGCTTCAGCGTGCTCACTTCAAGGCCCCGACGAACGCTCCGGCGATGGCCTCCAGCCCGGCCTGGTCGTCGGCGTCGAAGCGCGCGGGGACCGGGCTGTCGATGTCGAACACGCCGACCAGCCTGCCGTCGTGGAATAGCGGCACCACCAGCTCCGAGCGCGAGGCTGAGTCGCAGGCGATATGGCCGGGAAAGGCGTTGACGTCCTCCACGCGCTGGGTCTGGCCACTGCTGGCCGCCGCGCCGCACACGCCCTTGTGCAGCGGTATGCGCACGCAGGCCGGCAGGCCCTGGAACGGGCCGACCACCAGCTCGGTGCCGTCGAAGAAATAGAAGCCGACCCAGTTCAGCTGCGGTAGCGCGTGGTAGACCAGCGCCGACAGGTTGGCGGCATTGGCGATGCGGTCGCTTTCGCCGTGGACCAGCGCGCGGGCCTGGGCCAGCAGCTGGGCGTACTGTTCCGGCTTGCTGCCGGTGAGCGTGGAAGTGGTGAACATGCGCCGAGTTTAGCAATGGTGGGGCTGGGGCTAGCGAAGACGGTAGCGCCCGACCGTTGGTCGTGGCGGCGGCGCGTAGCGCCGTGGGGCTTTACCGCAAGCCGATGGATAGTGCCGACCAACGGTCGGCACCCACCGAACCCACCGCATCCATCGGGTTCATCGCAAAACCCCGGTGTCGTAGATGCGGGGCTTGCCCCGCATGCGGCTTTACCGGTGAAGCCCCGTGCCGGGCAAGCCCGGCACCTACAAGGTAGATGCGGGGCTTGCCCCACATGGCTTTCGTTTAATTGACCAACGCGAGATCGTCGATCAATGCGCGCAGGAAGCGCGCCGCCTCGCCGCCGGTGCAGGCGCGGTGGTCGAAGGTGACCGACAGCGGGATCACCTTGTGCGTTTCCACCCCGCCCATCACCGGGGTCAGCTGGAAGCGGGCGCGGCCGGCGGCGACGATCGCCACGCACGGCGGCACCACCACCGGGGTGGCGTAGCGGCCGGCGAACATGCCGAAGTTGGACAGGCTGATGGTGTAGCCGGTCAGCTCCGACGGGGCGATGCTGCGATCCTCGACCTGCTGGCGCAGGCGGTTGATGCCCTCGCGCACGCCGCGTGCGTCGAGCATGTCGGCGTTGCGCAGCGCCGGCACGAACAGGCCGTCGTCGGTGTCCACGGCGATGCCGATGTCCACCTGCGCGTGCAGGGTGCGGGTGAGGTTGTCGCCGTCGAACCATGCGTTCATCGCCGGCACTGCCTGGCAGGCACGGACGATGCCGCGCACCAGCCGCGAGGTCATGTCGTTGCCCGGCGCCCAGGCGTGGATGTCGGCATCGTCGCTGAGCGTGGTCGGCACCACCTTGCTGTGCGCGTCGGCCATCACCCGCGCCATGTTGCGGCGCACGCCCTTGAGCGGCTCCGGCTGGCCCTTGGCGACCACGCCCGGGGGCGCGGTGCGCATCGGCTTGCCGGCGGCGGAGAGCGGGGTACGCTCCCTTCCCCCATCGGGGGAAAGTGCCCGCAGGGCGGATGGGGGTACGGCGGCTGCCGCACCCTCTCCCCCAACCCCTCTCCCGGCGGGAGAGGGGAGCAGGGCAGACGGATTCGCCGCCGCCTGCTTCACGTCGTCCATCGTCACCGCGCCATCGGCGCCGGTGGCGCGCACGCGGGCCAGGTCGACGCCGAGCTTGCGCGCCACCGCGCGCACCGCCGGCATCGCCTTGACGCCGCCGACGGCCACGGCCTGCTCGGTGTGCACGGCGTTGGAGCTGACCATCGCGCCGACCACGGTGCCTTCGTCGGCGCGCTCGGCGGCGGCCGCTGCCGGGGCGGGTGCCGCCGCGGGTGCCGGTGCAGCCGGGGCGGGCGCACCGTGGTGGTGGCCGGTGTCCTGGCCTTCGGCGCGCTGCGGCAGGTTCGGGTCGATCTCGAACTGCGCCAGCATGTGCCCGGTCACCACGATGTCGCCGGCCGCGCCGGCCAGCTTCAGCACCTTGCCGGACACCGGCGAGGGCACTTCCACCACCGCCTTGGCGGTTTCCATCGACACCAGTGGTTCGTCCAGCTTGATGACGTCGCCTTCCTTGACGAACCACTCGACGATGGTGGCGTCCGGCAGGCCTTCGCCCAGGTCGGGCAGGTTGAAGTTCTTGGTCTGGCTCATCAGGGGGTTTCTTCCAGTAGTTCAAGGTCGCGTGCCGGCAGCCAGCCCTGCGCGCCATTGGCGCGTTCGGACCACCACCAGCCGCCGTGTTCGTGATGCAGTTCCACCAGCTCGCCATTGTCCACGTCCAGCTCCTGCGCGGTGTAGTCGCGCAGGGCCTCGGCGTGGCCGTCGTCGAGCACGCGCAGCCACGCCACCGGCGCCCAGCCGGCGCGGTTGTCGGCGGTGCGCACCCAGGCGAAGTCCGGCCATTCCTCGTCGCGCACGCCCAGTTCGACGACCTGCCCCGCGTGGAAGCGGAGCGGATCGGGGTACTGGCTGCGGTAGGCGCTGAGCAGGCGCGCGCGCATGCTCAACCCGCCGCGACCGCGCGCCTGGCGGCGGTGACGATGCGCTCCACGCTCGGCAGGTACTTCATTTCCAGCCGGAACAGCGGGATGTGGGTGTCGTAGCCGGTGACGCGCTCGACCGGGGCCAGCAGGTCGTACATCGACTCCTCGGCCAGCCGCGCGGCGATCTCGGCACCGAAACCGGCGGTCTTCGGCGCTTCCTGCACGATCACGCAGCGGCCGGTCTTGGCCACCGACTCGGCGATGGTGGCGAAGTCCAGCGGGCGCAGCGTGGCCACGTCGATGACTTCGGCGCTGATGCCTTCGCCGGCCAGCTTGTCGGCCGCTTCCAGCGCTTCCTTGACCTGCGCGCCCCAGGCGACGAGGGTCACGTCGGTGCCGTCGCGCAGCACGAAGCACACGTCCAGCGGCAGCGCCTCGCCGTCGTTGGCGACCACTTCCTTGTACTGGCGGTAGATGCGCTTGGGCTCCATGTAGATCACCGGGTCCGGCTCGCGGATCGCGGCCAGCAGCAGGCCGTAGGCGCGCTGCGGGCTGGACGGCAGCACCACGCGCAGGCCCGGCACGTTGGTGAAGATGGCCTCGTTGGCCTCGCTGTGGTGCTCCGGCGCGCGGATGCCGCCGCCCCACGGCACGCGCAGCACCATCGGGCAGTGCAGGCGGCCGCGGGTGCGGTTGCGGATGCGCGCGGCGTGGCAGATCACGTGGTCGACCATCGGGTAGACGAAGCCGTCGAACTGCGCCTCGGCCACCGGCTTCATGCCCTGCACGGCCAGGCCGACGGTGAGGCCGGCAATGGTGGTTTCGTCCAGCGGGGTGTCGAGCACGCGCTGCGGGCCGAACTGCTGCTGCAGGCCGGCGGTGGCGCGGAACACGCCGCCGTTGACGCCGACGTCCTCGCCCAGCACCAGCACCGACGGGTCGTGTTCCATTTCCCACGCAAGCGCCTGGGTCACGGCTTCGATCAGGGTGATGGGGGTGGCGGTCATGGTGGGTTCTCCGCTGGCGCCTGCCGCGCCGTGGTCGGTGCCGGGGTCGTGGGCGGCGTGCAAGCCGGCGGCGCTGTGCTTGATGTCATCCATGACGCTGCTCCAGGGCGATGGCGGCGGCGCGCTGGGCCAGCAGGTCCGGCGGCGGGTCGGCGTACAGGTAGTCGAACATCGCCTCGACCGGCTGCACCGGGCAGTTGAGGTAGGCGTTGACCTCCTCGTCCACGCGCGCGCCGCATTCGGCGATCCAGGTCTTCTCTTCCTCCTCGCTCCACACGCCCTGCGCGGTCAGGTACTTGCGCAGGCGGATCAGCGGTTCGTTCTGCCACGCCGCCTTGACCTCGGCGTCGTCGCGGTAGCGGCGCGCGTCGTCGGCGGTGGTGTGGTCGGACAGGCGGTAAGTGAGCAGTTCCAGCACGGTGCCGCCCTGTCCGGCCAGCGCGCGTTCGCGCGCCTGCTGCATCGCCGCCAGCACCGCCAGCAGGTCGTTGCCATCGACTTGCAGGCAGAACAGGCCGCCGGCCAGGCCCTTCTGGGCCAGGGTTTCGGCGCCGGTCTGCGCCGAGCGCGGCACCGAGATCGCCCAGCCGTTGTTCACCACGCACAGGATCAGCGGCAGGGTGTAGGCGCCGGCCGAGTTCACCGCGGCGTAGAAGTCGGTCTTGGAGCTGCCGCCGTCGCCGCACACGGCCACCGCCACCTGCGGCTTGCCCTGCAGCTTGAACGACAGCGCGGTGCCGGCCGCATGCAGGCACTGGGTGGAGATCGGCACGCAGATCGGGAAGTCGCGCGCGGCGTCGCTGCCGCGGTCGTAGTCGCTGCCGCGCTCGTCGCCGCCCCAGTACATCAGCACGTCGCGCGGGCGCACGCCGCGCATGAACATGGCGCCGTACTCGCGGTAGCTGGGGGCGAGCACGTCACCGGGCTTCATTGCCGCGCCGATGCCGACGTGGGCCGCTTCGTGGCCCAGGCAAGAGGCAAAGGTGCCGAGCTTGCCGGTGCGTTGCAGGGCCACGGCCTTGGTGTCGAACACGCGGGTGGCCAGCATCTGCCGGAACAGCGGCAACAGTGCGCGTGGGTCGCGCAGCGAGGCCGGCAGGTCGTCGCGTACCAGGTTGCCGTCGGCATCCAGGTACTGCAGGTATTCGATTTGGAACTGGGCGGAAACCGTCATTGCAGCAACACCTTCGAACAGATGGTTTCAATTGATAGGAATTGCACATGGTAAGGACTCGGCCCGGAAAAGCCGTCCTGCGCCGCAGCACGGAATTGCGCGCTGCGGCGCCCGCCTGCCGCGCGAGGTGGGTCGAATCATCGCATTCAGCTTCATCGCGGGCAGGCGCGGCATTGTCGCGCCGGTTGCGCCTGCAAGTGTTCGCTTTCCGTTTGCGCGCCCGCCGCCTGCGTTACCCTTTGCGCCCCGCGCAGATGGCAAGGCCATGACCGTAGAACAGAACCAGCGTGAGCTCGAAGCCGGCATCCACACCGACCTGCAGGGCCGGCTCACCTATGGCGGCTACCTGTGCCTGGACCGCCTGCTGTCGGCGCAGCAGCCATTGTCGAACCCGGCGCACCACGACGAGATGCTGTTCATCATCCAGCACCAGACCTCGGAGCTGTGGCTGAAGCTGCTCGACCATGAACTGCGCGCGGCGATGGGCCACCTGCAGCGCGACGAGGTCTGGCAGTGCCGCAAGGTGCTGGCGCGCGGCAAGCAGGTGCTGCGCCAGCTGACCGAGCAGTGGTCGGTGCTGGAAACCCTGACCCCGTCCGAATACATGGGCTTCCGCGACGTGCTCGGCCCGTCCTCGGGCTTCCAGTCGCTGCAGTACCGCTGCATCGAGTTCCTGCTGGGCAACAAGAACGCGGACATGCTGCTGGTGTTCGGGCACGACCCGGACGGGCAGGCGAAGCTGCGGCAGGCGCTGGAGGCACCGAGCCTGTACGAGGAATTCCTGCGCTACCTGGCGCGCTTCGGCCATGCCGTCCCGGCCACTTATGAAGGCCATGACTGGACCCTGCCGCACGTCAGCGACCCGGCGCTGCGCCCGGTCTTCGAGAACATCTACCGCGACACCGACCGCTACTGGCGCGAGTACTCGCTGTGCGAGGACTTCGTGGACCTGGAGAGCCAGTTCCAGCTGTGGCGCTTCCGCCACATGCGCACGGTGATGCGGATCATCGGCTTCAAGCGCGGCACCGGTGGTTCCAGCGGCGTGGGTTTCCTGAAGCAGGCGCTGGAGTTGACCTTCTTCCCCGAGCTGTTCGAGGTGCGCACCAGCATCGGCGTGGCGTAGTGTGGCCTGCGCCGGCCCGGTTGCCGGCGGCTGTCCGCGGCATTGGTTGCAGATGAACGAAATTTGACGCCGGGCCGGGCGGTCGGTGATCCTCCCCGCGCCCCGGCCCGCGCCGGGGTCCCGCCTTTTTCACCGTACCGGCATTACTGGGGGAACCCCGCATGAGCGCTGCCGCGCCGAATTCCGCATCCACACCGGCGCCCGTGCCGGCGTTCAACGACCTGCTCGGCCACCCGCGTCCGCTGTGGATGCTGTTCATGACCGAGTTCTGGGAGCGCTTCGCGTTCTACGGCATCCGCTGGGCGCTGACGCTGTACATCGTCTCGCAGTTCTTTGGCGGCGAAGGCGCCGGCGAGGCGCCGGCCAACCGGCTCTACGGCGCCTACCTGGCGCTGGTGTACGCCTCGGCGCTGTTCGGCGGCTTCGTCGCCGACCGCCTGATCGGCTACCAGCGCTCGATCCTGATCGGCGCGGCGGTGATGTCGCTGGGCCTGTTCCTGATCGCCATCCCCAACGAGCAGGTGTTCCGCATCGGCCTGGCCACGGTCATCGCCGGCAACGGCCTGTTCAAGCCCAACATCTCCACGATGGTGGGGCAACTGTACGGGCTCAACGACAGCCGCCGCGACTCGGGTTTCACCATCTTCTACATGGGCATCAACGCCGGCGCCTTCATCGCCCCGATCCTGACCGGCATCCTCGCCGACAAGGTGTTCGGCAGCGAGGCGATGCCGGCCTACAAGTACGTGTTCATCGCCTCCGGCGTCGGCATGCTGGTCAGCCTGGTGTGGTTCTGGATCGGTCGCCGCCAGCTCGGCAGCGTCGGCGTGGCCCCGGCCGGCGCCGGGCTCGGCCGCACCCTGGCGGTGCTGGTCGGCACGCTGGTGGCGGTGCCGGTGGCCTACGGGCTGCTGACCATCGACGCCGGCATCCTCGGCTGGATCCTCGGCGCGCTGTTCGTGGCGCTGTGCGTGTCGATCCTGGTCGAGGGCATCCGCGAGGGCAAGGTGGCGCGCGACCGCGCCCTCGCCATGCTGGTGATCTTCGTGTTCAACGTGCTGTTCTTCATGTTCTTCGAGCAGGCCGGCAGCTCGTTCAACTTCCTGGCGCAGAACATCGTCGAGCGCGACTTCGGCGGCTGGACGTTCCCGGTGGGCTGGTTCCAGTCGGTGAACTCCATCGCCATCCTCACCCTCGGCCCGGTGTTCGTGTGGCTGTGGGTGGCGCTGGGCAAGAACAATCCGTCGATCCCGCGCAAGTTCGGCCTCGGCCTGATCTTCAACGGCCTGGCGTTCGCGCTGCTGATGTACGCGCTGTCCTCGCTGGTCGACCCGGAGACGCTGAAGGTGCCGTTCTGGACCCTGTTCATGGTCTACGTGATCCAGACCGTCGGCGAGCTGTGCCTGTCGCCGATCGGCCTGTCGATGACCACCAAGCTGGCGCCGGTGAAGGTCGTCGGCCTGGCGATGGGCGGCTGGTTCCTGTCCACCGCCATCGGCAACAACCTGTCGGGCATCTTCGCCGCGGTGGTCAGCGGTGAAAGCGGCATGACGGTGGAATCCGCGCTGAAGGGCTATACCTTCGGCTTCTGGTCGCTGCTGGGCGCGGGCGTGCTGCTGTTCCTGATCGCCCCGCTGGTGCAGAAGCTGATGCATGGCGTGAAGTGAGGACGTGGCGATGAAATTGCGTTCCGGGGCGCTGGCCCTGCTGCTGGGCGCGGCGCTGGCCGGCTGCTCGCCGCCACCGGCGCCGGCGCCGGAAAAGGCGCAGCCGCTGGATACCAGCGAGCAGAAGATGCCGGTGGCCGACGTCAGCCAGCCGGTCGCCTCGGGCAACACCCCGGCCGCGGCCGACGTGGCCGCGGTGGCCGCGCTCAACGCGCAGTTCGACCCGGCGCGCGACCCGGTCGCCGACCTGGAGACGGCCAAGGTCGAAGCCCAGCGCGGCGGCAAGCGGATCATGCTCGACGTCGGCGGCGAGTGGTGCTCGTGGTGCCACCTGCTGGATGCCTTCATGGAGGGTGACTCGGAGATGCGCCGCTTCCGCGACGCCCATTACGTGTGGATGAAGGTCAACTACAGCGAAGACAACGAGAACGCCGCCTTCCTGTCGCGTTTCCCGGCCATCACCGGCTATCCGCACCTGTTCGTGCTCGATGCCGATGGCGAGCTGCTGCATTCGCAGTTCACCGGCGAGCTGGAGAAGGGCAAGGGCTACGACCGGGCGAAGTTCTTCGCGTTCCTGAAGGAATGGGCGCCCGCGCAGACGCCCTGACCCCGGGCGGATGATGCAACGACGACGGCGCCGCAGGGCGCCGTCGTCGTTTGCGGGGACGCGGCTGGGGCGAAGTCCGGCATCGCGGCCTCAATTTCCGCGCCGGCCGGCCGCTAACGGGAGCATTCCCGTGTCCCGGTGCCGCATGTCGCAGCCCACCACCGCCGCTGCCGCCGTCCCCCCCGTTGCCGATGCCGGCACCGAGGCGCCCGGCGTCGCCATGCCGACGGTGGAAGCGTTGATGGACGAGACCCCGGGCGAGGCGGATACGCCGCCGCCCCGCTACCGGCTGCCGCCGGCGGCGGTGCCGCCGGACATCAAGCTGCAGGCCGCCGTGGCGCGGCTGGTCGCGCAGAAGGAGCGGATCGACCAACTGGTACGCGAAGGCCTGCTGGACGGCCTGCTGCCGGCCGACTGGAACGGCGCGCCCGGCAACGAACTGCGCGCGTTCGTCGCGGCGGTGGTGCCGTTCGCCTCCGACAGCGTGCGCGGCGAGACCGTCGCCGCGCGGGTGCCGCTGAAGTACCTGCTGGGGCAGTCGCAGCGCTGGGGCAAGGGCGACGTCGCCGAACCGAATTCGCTTGCGGCCTACCTGGCCAGCGACGAGCGTGCCAGCGCCGGCGCCACCGATGCGGCCGAGGTGATGCTGCTGGGGCCGCTGGGACTGGGTTGGACCCAGGTGGGGCGCGCCCGGGTCGGCTTCCTGCGCGCGATGGGCGTCGATTCGCTGGCCGCGCGGGTCACCGCGCTGCCCTACCCGGCGCCGGAGCAGCTGGCGCTGTACCAGGTGCAGGTGGCGGGGCGGACGCAGGTGTGGTGCGTGCTGGACAACCGCAAGCTGCGCGCGCTGTCGGCGCCGTCGCTGACGGTGCCGCTGCTCACCGCCTACGGCGTCGCCGCGCCGCAGGCATGGCCGGCCTCGTGGCCGGCGCCGGTGGAGGTGGAGGCCGAGCTGGCCGGGGCCGCGCCGGGCCGGACCGTGGTGCAGGTGGACCTGGTGCGGCTGGTGGACAAGGTCCGCCGCAGCCAGGCCGGCGAAGCCTGGACCAGCGCCAGTCTGATGCAGCTGCACACGTGGGTGCCGCGCTGGCGCTTCTTCCTGGCCTCGTTCATCGGCCTGCCGGTGGCCCTGCTGATGATCGCCGCGCTGGCCCTGCCGGGCCGCGTCGAGGCCGCCGCGGTAGCGGCGGCGTTGGGCTTCGCCGGCGGCGCCATCGCCGCGCTGGCCGCGCCGTGGGTCTATATCCGCCGCAAGTACCTGAGCTGAGCCTGTTCCGCCTGGATATCCACGGGAAGGCCCGTGCCGGGCAAGCCCGGCACCTGCGTGTTGGTTCCCGTGGATGCGGGGCTTGCCCCGCATGGGGCATTCCAGGTGAAACCCTATGCCGGGAGCCTCCGGCACCTCCCGTCATCCGGACAGGGCGGCGTCCAGCGCCTGCAACCGCTGCGGCGTGCCCACGTCGGTCCAGCGCCCGCGATGATGCTGGCCGTGCACCGCACCGCGGGCCATCGCCGCGCGCAGCAGCGGGGCGAGCTTGAAGCGGGGGGGCGTGGCATCGGCGCCTCCGGCATCGCCGACCACTTGCCGCCAGCCGGCCAGCAACGACGGGCGATACACGCCGATGCCGGCAAAGGTCAGCCGCGGCGCGGCGCCTGCGTCGTGCACGCGGCCATCGGCATCGAGGATGAAGTCGCCTTCGGGGTGGTGTTCGGGGTTATCGGCCAGCAGCAGGTGCGCCTCGCCCTCCGGTTCGGCGGGCAGGCGCGCGAAATCGAAGTCGCACCAGATATCGCCGTTGACCGCCAGAAACGGTGCGTCGCCCAGCACCGGCAATGCGTTGAGCATGCCGCCGCCGGTTTCCAGCGGCGTGTCGCCTTCGTGCACGAAATGCAGCCGCAGGCTCCAGCGGCTGCCGTCACCCAGCGTGGCGGGGAACTGCCTGGCCAGCCACGAGGTGTTGACCACGACCTCGCGCACGCCGAGCGCGGCCAGCTTTTCCAGATGCCACGCGATCAGCGGCTTGCCGCCGGCCGCCAGCAGCGGCTTGGGCGTGTGCTCGGTGAGCGGGCGCATGCGCTCGCCCAGCCCGGCGGCGAAGATCAGCGCCTTCATGCGGCGGCGGCCTTGGCCGCGAGCGCGGGCTTGATGCGGGTTTCCAGCAGCTCGGCCAGCGAGGCCAACTGGGGATGGCGCGGCAGCACTTCGTCCAGGTAGGCGATGAAGCGCGGCACGTCGGCGATGTATTTCGACTTGCCGTCGCGGTAGTGCAGGCGCGCGAAGATGCCGAGGATCTTCAGGTGTCGCTGCACGCCCAGCCAGTCGGCGTCGCGCAGGAACACGGGCAACGACGGCACCGGGATGCCGGCGGCCTGCGCGCGCTGGTGGTAACGGGCCAGCCAGCCGTCCACGCGCGCCAGCGGCCAGCTCAGGAAGGCGTCCTTGAACAGGCTCACCGCGTCGTAGGCGACCGGGCCGAGCACCGTGTCCTGGAAATCCAGCACCGCCGTGCCACCATCCACCGGCATCAGGTTGCGCGGCATGAAATCGCGGTGCACCAGCACTCTGGCCTGCGCATGGGCGTTGTCCATCAGCCGCCGCTGCGCCAGTTCCAACTGGTCCGATTCACTGCAATCCAGGGTGATGCCGAGGTGGTGGCCGAGGAACCATTCCTCGAACAGCCCGGCATCGCGCAGCAGCAGCGCCTCGCCGAACTCGCCGATGCCGTCCGGCGCGGGAATCCGCTGCATCGCCAGCAACTGGTCGATGGCGGCATCGAAGTGCGCGTCGGCGTTGGCCTCGTCCAGCACCATCGCCAGCGTCGGCCCGCCGAGGTCTTCCAGCAGCAGGAAGCCATTGTCGACGTCGCGCTGCTCGATGTGCGGCACGCGCACGCCGTGGCGCTCGAACAGGTCGTGGATGCGCAGCCACGGTCGCACGTCCTCCCGGTCCGGCGGCGAATCCATCACGATGCGGTTGGCGCCCGCGCCCCGCGTGCGCCAGTAGCTGCGGAAGCCGGCATCGACCGAGGCGCGTTCGAGCGTGACGGCGGCATCGCCCAGCGCGGTGCGCGCCCAGTGCAGGCGCTGTTGCGCGCGCTGCGGATCGGAAGAAGGATCGGGAGTCATCTGCGGGGTATGGCCGGCGCATGGCGCCGGCGGGCGTCAGCGCTTGTTGCCGCCGCTGACCAGCCGCAGCAGCGCGAGGATGGCCACCGCGCCGACGATGGAGCCGAGGAAACCGGCCGGCTGCCCGGCGGCGTACCAGCCCATCTCGCGCCCGAACCAGCCGGCGAACACCGCGCCGGCGATGCCCAGCACGATGGTCAGCAGGCAGCCCATGCGGTTGTTGCCGGGCATGAAGAAGCGCCCGAGCAGGCCGACGATGAAGCCGATCAGGATGATGTAAAGCCAGCTGCCGCTGCCAAACAGTCCGCTCATGCGCTGCCTGTCCGCCAAAAGGAAAGACGCAGCCTAGCAAGGCCGGGCTGCGTCCGTCATCAGGCCCGCCGGTGGCTCAGCAGCAGCCGTGGTCGCCGTGGCGGGTGCCGCTGTCGGCATGCACCTTGGAGCCGCTGGTCTCGCCGCGCAGGCTGGCCGCGTGGTGGTCGAGCAGCACCTTGGACACGCAGGCGGTGACGCGCTTGCCCATCGGGATGTGCAGGAACTCGTTGGGGCCATGCGCGTTGGAATGCGGGCCGAGCACGCCGGTGATCATGAACTGCGCGCCGGGGAACTTCTCGCCGAGCATGCCCATGAACGGGATCGAGCCGCCTTCGCCCATGTACATCGCCGGCTTGCCGAAAAACGCCCGGCTGGCGTCGTCGATGGCCTTCTCCAGCCACGGCGCCATCGCCGGCGCGTTCCAGCCGGTGGAGGCCTTTTCCAGTTCCAGGGTGACCTTGGCGCCGTTCGGCGGGTCGCGCAGCAGCGCTTCCTTCAGCAGTTCGCCGCTCTTCTTGCCGTCGGCGGTCGGCGGCAGGCGCAGCGACAGCTTCACCGCGGTTTCCGGGCGCAGCACGTTGCCGGCCGAATCCAGCGGCGGCATGCCGCCGATGCCGGTCACCGACAGCGCCGGGCGCCAGGTGCGGTTGAGCACCAGCTCGGACAGGTCGTCGTTCATCGGCTTCAGCCCATCGACCAGCGGGAACTTGTCGAAGATGGCGGTATCGACCACCTCGGCGGCACGCCTGGCCTGGCCCAGGCGCTCGGCCGGGATCTCCACGTGCAGGCCGTCGAGCAGGATGCGCCCGGTCTTCTCGTCCTCGATGCGCGACAGCAGCTGGCGCAGCAGGCGGAACGACGACGGCACCACGCCGGAGGCGTCGCCGGAATGCACGCCCTCGTTGAGCACCTTCACGGTGAAGTTGCCGCCGGCCAGGCCGCGCAGCGAAGTGGTGCACCACAGCTGCTCGTAGTTGGCGCAGCCCGAATCCAGGCACACCACCAGCGACGGCTGGCCGATGCGCCCGGCCAGGTGGTCGACGTAGGCCGGCAGGTCGTAGGAACCGGATTCCTCGCAGGCCTCGATCAGGATCACGCAGCGCGCATGCGGCAGGCCCTGTTCCTGCAGCGCCAGCACCGCGGCCAGCGAGCCGAAGATCGCATAGCCGTCGTCGGCGCCGCCGCGGCCGTACAGCTTGTCGCCGCGCAGCACCGGCTTCCACGGGCCGAGGTCGTCGTCCCAGCCGGTCATTTCCGGCTGCTTGTCCAGGTGGCCGTAGAGCAGCACGGTGTCGTCGCCGGTTTCCGTGCCGCTGGCCGGGATTTCAAGGAAGATCAACGGCGTGCGCCCTTCCAACCGCACCACCTCGACCTGCAGGCCGGGGATCTTCTGCGCCTTCGCCCAGTTCTCCATCAGCGCCACGGCCTGGTCCATGTAGCCATTGGCGACCCAGTTGGCGTCGAACATCGGCGATTTGTTGGGGATGCGGATGTAATCGACCAGCTGCGGGACGATGTCGTCGTCCCATTTGTCGCTGAGAAATTGGCCGAGCTTGGCGCTGTCCATTCGGGAACTCCTGGATGCAAGGTTCAGATGCAACCATTCTACGCGCTCCGTGTTGTAGGGATTTTCCTACAGGGCGTCGGGCGGTTTGCCGGCTGCGGGGCAGGGGGCGCGGCGGATAGGCTGCGTTCATGTGGCGCGGAACACTGGTCTGGCCGGCGGGGATTGCCGGCATACCCGTCCAAACCACAGGGAGTGAGCCATGAAGCTTTTCACCGTGATGCTGAAGTCACTGGTCCTGACGTTGTTGTTGGCCGTATCGGCGCAAGCCACGGAAAAGGTCGACATCAACACCGCCAGCGCGGCGGAACTGGACCAGGTGCTGGTGAACGTCGGCCCCGCCAAGGCGCAGGCCATCGTCGATCACCGGCAGGCAAACGGGCCCTTCGGCAGCGTCGAGGAACTGGCGCTGGTCAAGGGCATCGGCTTGAAGACGGTCGAACGGAATCGAGACCTGATCGAAGTGAGGGCCGGAGCCGCCCCCACCGCCAGGAAGCCCGCCACGACGGCGGCGGTCAAACCGGTTGAAAGGCGCTGACAGGGAGTGCAAACCGCAACGCGTGCGGCGTCGGGATGACGCGCACCAGGAATCCCGGCATGCCAGGAGGCAGGGGGGAAGGCAGGATGCCAACAAGGACGTGGGTCGCCCGGTGTTGCACAGTGACGTGCAGCCGGGCGATTTTCTTTTGGGGACGTGGATGCGGGCGGGGCCCGCATGACGCTTCATCGGGGAAGCCCCCACGCTTAGCAGGACTTCCATCGGTGGAAGCAGGTATGGGGCGCCCCGACGATCCGGTGCCCCGTGAACGGGCTCAGACCAGCCCGGTCGCGTAGTACACGCCGATGATCGCGAACACCGCCAGGGTCTTGATGCAGGTGATGGCGAAGATGTCCTTGTAGGACTGGCGGTGGGTCAGGCCGGTGACGGCCAGCACGGTGATCACCGCGCCGTTGTGCGGCAGGGTGTCCATGCCGCCGGAGGCCATCGCCGCCACCCGGTGCAGCACCTCCATCGGGATGCCCGCGGCCTGCGCGTTGGCGATGAAGCTGTCGGCCATCGCCGCCAGCGCGATGCTCATGCCGCCGGAGGCCGAGCCGGTGATGCCGGCCATCGCGGTCACGGAGATGGCCTCGTTGACCAGCGGGTTGGGGATCGAGCCCAGCGCGTTGGCCACGACCAGGAAGCCGGGCAGGGCGGCGATCACCGCGCCGAAGCCATACTCCGACGCGGTGTTCATCGACGCCAGCATGGCGCCGCCGATCGCCGACCGGGTGCCTTCGGCGAATGCGGCCACCACCGGTTTCCATGCCAGCGCAATGACGCTGAGGATGCCCAGCAGCAACGCGCCCTGCACCGCCCAGATCGCCGCGACCCTGGAAACCTCCTGCACCACCGGGGCCGGGTTGCCGATCACCGCCGGCACGAACGATTGGCTTTCGCCATAGAACCCCGGGATCCAGCGGGTGAACAGGAAGTTGGCCACGCCCACCAGCAGCAGCGGCAACACCGCCAGCAACGGATGGGCGAGCTTGCTGCCGTGGAAGGGCTCCGGCTCGTTGCGCAGTTCCTCGCCGCTGCCGGCGTAGCCCTCGCCCTTGGCGGCGGCGACGCGGCGGCGCCACTCCAGATAACTCATGCCCAGCGCCAGGATCACCACCGCGCCGATCACGCCCAGCGTCGGCGCGGCCCAACTGGTGGTGCCGAAGAACGAGGCCGGGATGATGTTCTGGATCTGCGGCGTGCCCGGCAGCGCGTCCATGGTGAAGGTAAACGCGCCCAGCGCGATGGTGCCGGGGATCAGCCGCTTGGGGATGTCGCTCTGGCGGAACAGCTCGGCGGCGAACGGATACACCGCGAACACCACCACGAACAGCGACACCCCGCCATAGGTGAGCAGCGCGCAGACCAGCACGATCGACAGCATCGCCCGCTGCGCGCCGACCAGGCGGATGGTGGCGCTGACGATCGACTTGGAGAAGCCGGAGACCTCGATCAGCTTGCCGAACACCGCGCCGAGCAGGAACACCGGGAAGTACAGCTTCAAAAAGCCGACCATCTTGTCCATGAACAGGCCGGTGAACATCGGCTGCACCAGCGATGGGTCGGTCAGCAGCACCGCGCCGAGCGCGGCGACCGGCGCGAACAGGATCACGCTGTGGCCGCGGTAGGCCACGTACATCAGGAAGCACAGGGCTGCCAACACGATCAGGAACGACATCCGCGGCTCCCCGCCGGCCATTGCATTGCCGCGGAGTATCGGGAGCCGGGCCGGGACGGCCCACTGTACGAAGGGACGATACGCGCGCTGCCGGCACCCCGTTAACGTGCGCGACATGGCGGCATTCCATACACCAACAACGCCGCCGCCAGTGTCATACCCGGGAGGAGGGAGACCGATGAAGCGCAAGTATCTGAGCATGGCCGTGGGCTTTGCGTTGCTGGCCCCGGCCGCATTCGTGCAGGCCGAGGAACAGCAGCAGCCGGCGGCGGGCCACCAGGCCACCACGTTGGATTCGATCACGGTGACCGCGCGCAAGCGCGAGGAAACCCTGCAGGACGTGCCGGTGGCGGTCACCGCGTTCACGCCCGAGACGCTGGACAAGCTGAATATCCGCGACATCGGCGACCTCGGCGCGCAGGTGCCGAACCTGACCATCTACGCCGCGCGCGGCTCCACCAGCACCGCCACCGCCTACATCCGCGGCATCGGCCAGGCCGACCCGCTGTGGGGCGTCGACCCGGGCGTGGGCATCTACCTGGACGACGTCTACATCGCCCGCCCGCAGGGCGCGCTGCTGGACGTGTTCGACGTGGACCGCATCGAGGTGCTGCGCGGCCCGCAGGGCACGCTGTACGGCAAGAACACCATCGGCGGCGCGATCAAGTACATCTCGCGCGGGTTGCCGCAGGAGACCTCGGGCTTCGCCTCGGTCACCGTGGGCAACTACAACCAGCTCGACGTCAAGGCCGCGCTGGGCGGCGAGATCGGCGGCAAGGACAGCGGGCTGCGCGCGCGGGTGGCGATGGCCAGCATGAACCGCGACGGCTTCGGCGAGAACCTGCTCACCGGGCAGGACGTCAGCGACAAGGAAATCAATGCCGCGCGCCTGCAGATCGGCGCGTATTCGCAGGACGATTTCGACGTCCAGTTCGCGTTCGACTACATGGACGACAAGTCCGGCGTGCGCGGCGCGAAGATGCTGGCGCCGAACAACAACCCGCTGATCCCGGTGGCCGACGTCCCGCCGCTGGACGACCGCTACGACATCCGCAGCGGCATGCGCAACGTCAACAACACCACGATGAAGGGCGCCTCGGCGGTGGTGAACTGGCGGCCGGGCGAGGACTGGGCGTTCAAGTACGTGCTGGCCAAGCGCGAGTCCGACACCGAGACCAACATCGACTTCGACACGCTGCCGCAGAAGATCGCCGACGTGAAGGCGTTCTACAGCGACAGCCAGGTCAGCCAGGAGCTGCAGGCCAACTTCGACGGCGGCGGCCGCGCCCGCGGCGTGATGGGCCTGTACTGGTTCAACGGCGACGCCGGCGGCCAGGTGCTGAACAACTTCTTCAACCTGAGCCTTGGCGACACCCAGGGCGTGGTCAACACCAAGAGCATCGCGCTGTACGCCGACTGGACGTTCGATCTGGCCGAGCGGCTGAAGCTGGACGTAGGCGCGCGCTACACCGACGAGGACAAGCACGCCGTCGCCTACAACATCGGCTACACCGACGACAGCTTCACCACGCCCAACGGGGTGGTCGCGGCCAACTTCGACAAGACCGTCAACTTCAAGAACGTCTCGCCGAAGGTGTCGCTGGACTACCAGTTCACCCCGGACATCATGGGCTATGTCTCGGCCAGCCGCGGCTTCAAGTCCGGCGGCTACAACATCCGCGCCAACACCACCGCGGTGCCGCGCTCGGGCGAGCCGTTCGACGACGAGAAGGTGGACAGCTACGAGGTCGGCAGCAAGATGGCCTTCCTCGACCAGCGCGCGTTCCTGAACCTGGCGTACTTCTACAACAAGTACGAGGACATCCAGCTGTCGGTGTTCACCGCGCTGCCGGAAGGCGGCTTCTTCGGCGACTTCACCAATGCCGGCAAGGGCACGGTGCAGGGCGTGGAAGTGGAGTACCAGCTGCTGCCGACCCGCAACTGGCTGGTCAGCGGCAACCTGGCCTGGCTGGACGCCAAGTACGACGAGTTCATGAGCGGCGGCGTCAACATCGCCGACACGCAGTACTTCACCAACGCGCCCGAGTTCTCCGGTGCGCTGAACGTGGAATACCGCACCGACCTTGCCAACGGCGGCAACCTGTCCGCGCGCGTGGGCTACGTCTACCAGTCCGAGGTGTGGCCGACCACCGACCTGAGCCCGGAGATCCGCCAGGACGGCTACGGCCTGCTCAATGCCGGCGTGATCTGGAAGCTCGACGACGCGTGGAGCCTGTCGCTGCAGGGCACCAACCTGACCGACAAGGAATACCGCACCACCGGCTACAACCTGGTCAGTGCCGGCCTGGGCGTGCTGACCGGCTTCTACGGTGCACCGCGCCAGTACATGCTGACCGCCCGCTACGACTTCTGACCGGGAAGCAGGGAACGGGCAGGGCAGGCGCGCCGCCCGTTCCCCGGTTTGATCGAAGCCCATCCCGCACATGGCGCGGGATGGGCTTTTCGTTGCCGGCCCCGGCACGCGCCCTTCGCTTTATCCTGCCGGTCCTGCCCACGGGGAAACGACACGCATGCTGAGCCTGGTGACGGTGGCGCTGGCCGGGGTGGCCTGGCTGGTGCTGATGTTCGGCGTCGCCCTGTACGGCGAGCGGCGGCCGGCGGTGCTGGCCCGCCACTGGCGCCATGTCTACGCGCTGTCGCTGGCGGTGCATTGCACCTCGTGGACCTTCTACGGCACGGTTACCCAGGCCGCGCGCTACGGCTGGCCGCTGCCGCCGACCTTCGTCGGCGCGATCCTGTTCTACGCGCTGGCGATCGGCATGATGATGCGGCTGGTGCGGCTGGCGCGCGAAACCAACGCCACCTCGCTGGCCGACCTGATCGCCGCGCGGCTGGGCCGCGACGCGTGGCTGGCGGCGACGGTGACCCTGATCGCCGCGCTTGGCCTGATTCCCTACATCGCCCTGCAGCTCAAGGCAGTGGCGATGAGCTTCGGCATGCTCACCCTGCGCTCGGCCGACGCGGTGCAGGACGCGGCGCCGTGGCGCGACAGCGCGCTGTACGTGGCGCTGGCGATGGCGCTGTTCGCGATGCTGTTCGGCGCGCGCCGTGCCGACGTGTCCGAGCACAACCGCGGGCTGGTGCTGGCGATGGCGGCCGAGTCGCTGTTCAAGCTCGGCGCGATGCTGGCGCTGGGCGTGTTCGTCTGGTTCGGGCTGAAAGGCATCGACCTGCCCGCGCCGCAGCCGGTGGATGCGCCGGCCGGCGGCTTCATGCCGCTGGTGCTGCTGGGCGCGCTGGCGATGTTCCTGCTGCCGCACCAGTTCCACGTCGGCGTGGTCGAATGCCGCGACCCGGCCGACATCCGCACCGCGCGCTGGCTGTTCCCGCTGTACCTGCTGCTGATCGCGCTGCCGATCCTGCCGCTGGCGCGCGCCGGCAGCGCCCTGCTCGGCGCCAGCGTGCCCAGCGACATGTACACGCTGGCGCTGCCGTTCTCGGCCGGGCATACCGGGGTGGCGCTGTTCGCCTTCCTCGGCGGCCTGAGCGCGGCCACCGGCATGGTGGTGGTCAGCACGTTGACCCTGAGCCTGATGATCGGCAACCACTGGTTCGCGCCGGGCCTGCTGCGCAGCACCTGGGCGCGCGCCGGCGGCGACCACCGCCGCGAGCTGGTGTGGCTGCGGCGCGTGGGCATCTGCGTGATCATGCTGCTGGCGTGGGCCTACAGCCGCCTGATCGGCGGCGGCAACGTGCTGGCCGACATCGGCGGCATCTCGTTCTCGGCGATGGCCACGCTGGTGCCGGTGCTGGGCTTCGCGATCTGGCGGCCGCAGACGCCGCCGCGCGCGGCCATCGCCGGCCTGCTGGCCGGTTTCGTCACCTGGGCGTGGGTGCTGCTGCTGCCCTCGCTGCTGCAGGGCAACGGCATGGCGCCCGGCTGGCTGGTCGAAGGCCCGTTCGGCTGGCGCTGGCTGGCGCCGGACGCGCTGTTCGGCCTGACCGGCTGGAGCCCGCTGGGTCGTGCGGTGGGCGCCAGCCTGTTCGTCGGCACGGCGGTGACGCTGCTGGCGATGGCGTGGCGCCGCGACACGCCCGACCGCACGCGCCGCAACCTCGATGCCGATGCATTGCGCGATGCCGGCCGCCGTTTCCTGCCTTGGGAAAAAGTGCAGCGGTTGCTGGCCGACGCGCCGCGCCACGGCCCGGTGCCGGCGCGGATCGAGGCCAGTGTCGAGCGCGAGTTGTCGGCGGTGCTGGGCGCGGCCTCGGCGCGGCTGCTGCTGGACGCCGCACGCCGCGAGGAGGGTGAACTGGCGACGGTGGCGGCGATCGTCAGCGAGGCCTCGCAGGACCTGCGCTTCAACCAGCAGGTGTTGCAGGCAGCGTTGCAGAACATGAGCCAGGGCATCAGCGTGATCGATCGCGAGCAGCGGCTGGTGGCGTGGAACCGACCCTACGCGCAGCTGTTCGGCTTCCCCGACGAACTGTTGCAGGTCGGCCGGCCGATCATCGACCTGACCCGCTGGGCGCTGCAGGCGATGCCCGAGCGCGGCGGCGACGAGCGCGCGGTGGACCGGCGCCTGGCGTTCATGCGCGCCGGCACCGCGCACCTGACCGAGCGCGTGTTCCCCGATGGCCGCATCGTCGAGATCCGCGGCAACCCGATGCCTGGCGGCGGCTTCGTCGCCACCTTCACCGACGTCACCGAGTTCCGCCGCAACGAGCAGGCGCTCAAGCGCAGCAACGAGACGCTGGAGCAGCGCGTGGACGAGCGTACCGCGCTGCTGGAATCGGCCAAGCGCGAGGCCGAGCGCGCCAACGACGCCAAGAGCCGTTTCCTCACCGCCATCGGCCACGACCTGCTGCAACCGCTGCATGCCGCGCACCTGTTCACCGAAACGTTGGCGCAGCAGGTGGACGCGCCCGCGCAGCAGCAGGCGGTGGTGCAGATACGCGGCGCGCTGGATTCGACCACGCAGCTGCTGACCGGCCTGTTCGACATGTCGCGGCTGGAAGCCGGTGGGCTGGTGCCGCAGCCGCGCGCGATGCCGCTGGCCGAGGTGCTGGATCCGCTGGCGTCCGAGTTCCGCGCGCTGGCCGCCGCGCGCGGGCTGGCCTTCCACTACGTGCCGACCCGCGCGTGGACGGACAGTGACCCGCAGCTGCTGCGCCGCGTGCTGCAGAACTTCCTCGCCAACGCGGTGCGCTACACCGCGCGTGGCGGGGTGCTGCTGGGCGTGCGCCGCGAGGGTGGGCGCGTGCGCATCGAGGTGCACGACACCGGGCCGGGCATCGCCCGCAGCGAGCAGCGGCGCATCTTCGAGGAATTCCGCCGCGGCGAGGACAGCAGCGGGCAGGGGCTGGGCCTCGGGCTGGCCATCGCCGACCGCATCGCCGGGCTGCTGCAGGCGCCGTTGCGGCTGCACAGCGAACCGGGCCGCGGCACCGTGTTCTCGGTGTCGCTGGCCACCGTGCCGGTGCCGGCGGAAGCCATGCCGCCAGCACTGGCGCTGGCGGAACCGACGGCGACGCCGGTGGCCACCCGCGTGCTGGTGGTGGACAACGACCCGGCGGCGCTGGCCGGGCTGGCCGGGCTGCTGCGCGGCTGGGGCTACGACGTGGCCGAGGCGGGCGGCGATGCCGGCGCGGTGGCGACCATGCAGGTCGCCCCGGCGGCACTGTGGCTGTTCGACTACAACCTGGACGACGGCGACACCGGCACCGCCCTGCACGCACGCCTGGCCGGGCGCTTCGGCGCGCGGCCGACGCTGATCCTCAGCGCCGACGATAGCCTCGCCACCCGTCGCGAGGTGCTGGAGCAGGGCCTGACCCTGCTGCACAAGCCGGTGCGGCCGTTGGCGCTGAAATCGATCCTCGACCGCCTGCTGGCCGCGCGCGCGGCGGCGAAGGCGCCGGTGGAGTGATTCTTGCCCTTCTCCCTTCGGGAGAAGGTGCCCGAAGGGCGGATGAGGGGTGAGCGGAGTCCATGATGGTTGGCCCATCGTGACTCCGTTTGCTCCTCACCCCCATCCCCGCTCCGTGCCACGGCCCTCGCGTTGCCGCGAGGGCGCGGTGCCGGCCGCGAACCGGTGGTTCGCAAGCGGTCGTCACCGCCCCGATGGGAGAGGGATTCTGAAACTTCGCGCTTAATCCGACGTGGTCATCTGCGCCAGGCCGACGTCGGCCAGCCGCGTGATCAGCTTTTCCAGCACCTGCTCTTCCTCGTCGGTCAGCACCGACATCAGCTTGCGGGTGATCTCCATCACCATCGGCGCCACCGTCTCGTACACCTCGAACCCGGCCGCCGACAGCGCCAGCACCGAGCGGCGGCGGTCGTCGCCGTGGGTCTCGCGCTTGATGAAGCCGCGCTCCAGCAGGCGCGCCACCGCGCGGCTGACCGCCACCTTGTCCATCGCCGTGCGGTCGGACACCTCGCTGGCCGACGAGCCCGGGTACAGCGCCAGGATGGTGATCACCCGCCATTCGGGGATCGACAGGCCGTAGCGCTCGCCGTACAGCCGGGCGATGTTGCTGCTGACCCGGTTGGACAACACGCTGATGCGATAGGGCAGGAACTGCTCGAGGTCGAGCAGCACGTGCGAAGCGCGGAAGCTGGTGGACTTGCTGTATTCGGAAGAGCTCATGTTGCACTGCACCTTGATGGTCGTTTCATGTGAAACTACAACTCTTGATTCTGATCCGCACCGCGGACCCCCTTTGATCCCCCTCGTCGCCGCCCCCCGGCGGTGGCGGCCCACGTTTCCGGAGGCCAGCCATGAACATCCACGTCCCCGCCGCATCCGGCACGCCCGACCCGGGCATGCAGGTCACCACCTTCGAGAACCCGATGGGCATCGACGGCTTCGAGTTCGTCGAGTTCGCCGCACCGGCCGGGCAGGCTGACCGGCTGCACGACTACTTCCGGAACATGGGATTCACCGCCGTACTGCGACACCGGCAGCGTGCTATTACGGTATACCGTCAGGGCGGCGTCAACTTCCTTGTCAACGAGGAGCCGGATTCGTTCGCCGCGGCCTTCGCCGCCAAGCACGGTCCCTGCGCCTGCGGCTTCGCCATCCGCTTCCGCAAGCCCGCCGCCGACGTGCTGGCCGCGGCGCTGGAAAACGGCGCCGAGCAGCATGCCGAACTGGCCGACACCCGCGCGGTGCCGGCCCCGGTGATCAAGGGCATCGGCGACTGCATGCTGTACCTGGTGGACCGCTACGGCGCGGCCGGCAGCATCTACGACGCCGACTACGCGCCGATCGAGGGCGCCGAGCAGAACCCGGCCGGCTTCGGCCTGACCTTCATCGACCACCTGACCCACAACCTGTACCTGGGCAACATGCAGCAGTGGTCGGACTACTACGAGCGGCTGTTCAACTTCCGCGAGATCCGCTACTTCGACATCAAGGGTGCCAAGACCGGGCTGGTGTCCAAGGCGATGACCGCGCCGGACGGCATCGTGCGCATCCCGCTCAACGAGTCCTCCGACCCGAAGAGCCAGATCAACGAATACCTGGACGCCTACAACGGCGAGGGCATCCAGCACATCGCCTGCTTCACCGACAACATCTACGACACCGTGGAGGCGATGCGCGCGCGCGGCATCGAGTTCCTGGACACGCCGGACACCTACTTCGACGTGGTCGACCTGCGCATCCCCGACAATGGCGAGGACGTGCCGCGCCTGCGCCGGAACAAGATCCTGATCGACGCCGACCCGGAGACCAAGCAGCGCAAGCTGCTGCAGATCTTCACCCAGAACTGCATCGGCCCGATCTTCTTCGAGATCATCCAGCGCAAGGGCAACGAAGGCTTCGGCGAAGGCAACTTCCAGGCGCTGTTCGAGAGCATCGAGCGCGACCAGATCAAGCGCGGCGTGCTGTAAGGCTTCTGCTTGAAAGCCCCTCTCCCCCCGGGAGAGGGGTTGGGGTGAGGGTAGGCTTCCAGGCAATGCAAGCCGGCAGGAAGTCGCATGCCAAGGACGACCAAGCCCCCGCTCCCCAGCATGACGCTGGAAAATGCGCGGAACCTGCGCAGCGCCATGACCGACGCGGAGCGCAAGCTCTGGTACCACCTCCGAGCTGGCCGGCTGGGTGGCCTCAAATTCAGGCGCCAGCATCCGGTTCCACCTTACATCGTGGATTTCTGCTGCGTGGAGCTGGCGCTGGTGATTGAATTGGATGGCTCGCAGCATGGCGGCCCTGCCGATGCCGAACGCACGCGCTATCTGCAGGCGCAAGGATGGCGGGTAGTGCGCTACTGGAACGATGAAGTGCTGTTGCAAATGGAAGCCGTGGTCGTGGCGATATTGAACATTGCCAGTGGCCGCACCCTCACCCCAACCCCTCTCCCGGCGGGAGACGGGCTTTGAAAGCACAAGCAAAGGCAGGTCAGCGATGGTCAGTGACGGTTATCAATCCGGCTTCGGCAACGAGTTCGCCACCGAGGCGGTACCCGGTACCTTGCCGGTGGGGCGCAACTCGCCGCAGCGCGTGGCCCACGGGCTGTATGCCGAGCAGCTGAGCGGCACCGCGTTCACCGCGCCGCGCGGCGCCAACCGCCGCAGCTGGCTGTACCGCATCCGCCCGGCGGCGATGCACGGCGAGTTCACGCCGTTCGCGCAGCCGCACCTGCAGGGCGACTTCAGCCACGGTGCGGTGTCGCCCAACCAACTGCGCTGGAACCCGCTGCCATTGCCGGCCACGCCCACCGATTTCGTCGAGGGCCTGTTCACGATGGGCGGCAACGGTTCGCCCGAGGCGCACACCGGGGCGGGCATCCACCTGTACGCGGCCAATGCCGACATGCGCGGGCGCTGGTTCTACGACGCCGATGGCGAGCTGCTGATCGTGCCGCAGCTGGGCCGGCTGCGGCTGCGCACCGAAATGGGCGTGCTCGACGTCGAGCCGCAGCAGGTCGCGGTGATCCCGCGCGGCGTGCGCTTCGCGGTCGAGCTGCCGGACGGGCAGGCGCGCGGCTACGTCTGCGAGAACTTCGGCGCGCTGCTGAAGCTGCCGGACCTCGGCCCGATCGGCAGCAACGGCCTGGCCAACCCGCGTGATTTCGAAACCCCGGTGGCCGCGTTCGAGGACGTGGAAGGCCGGTTCGAGCTGATCGCCAAGTTCCAGGGCCGCTTGTGGCGCGCCGATATCGGCCACTCGCCGCTGGACGTGGTCGGCTGGCACGGCAACTACGCGCCGTACCGCTACGACCTGCGCCGCTTCAACACCATCGGCTCGATCAGCCACGACCACCCGGACCCGTCGATCTTCCTGGTGCTGCATTCGCCCAGCGACACCGCCGGTACCAGCAACATGGACTTCGTGATCTTCCCGCCGCGCTGGCTGGTGGCGCAGGACACGTTCCGCCCGCCGTGGTTCCACCGCAACATCGCCAGCGAGTTCATGGGCCTGATCCACGGCGCCTACGACGCCAAGGCCGAGGGTTTCGTGCCCGGCGGCTGCTCGATCCACAACAGCATGACCGGCCACGGCCCGGACGCGGCCACCTTCGACAAGGCGTCCAATGCCGATCTGAGCAAGCCGGACATCGTCACCGACACGATGGCCTTCATGTTCGAGACCCGCGGGGTGATCCGCCCGACCGAGCAGGCCATCGCTGCCGCCCATCGCCAGCGCGATTACCTGGCGTGCTGGAGCGGGCTGCGCGCCAATTTCAGGCGCGGGTGACGGGCCGGGAGTGAGCTGGGCTCACTCCCCGGTGAGCACGGCGGCCAGGTGCGATTCGGGCAGTACTTCGCGCAGGCGTTCGCGTACCCGCTGCACGTAGCCATCGGAGGCCAGCGCCGGCAACTGCGCCAGCGCCAGCCGGAAGGCGTGCAGCGTGTCCGCTTCCTCGCGCGTGGCCTGCAGCAGGCGGTGCAGCCGTGCCGCGACCGGGTCGCGCTGCAGGGCGAGCATGTCCAGCAGGTACAGGCGCGCGGCCGCCAGCGAGCGCCGCCGTGCCGGGGTTTCCGGCGCCACCGCTGCCATCGTTGCCGGGGAGGCGACCGGCGGCGCATGCAGGTAACCATCGCGCTGCAGTTGCGCGATCAATGCCGGTGCGTCGCCGCCGAGCAGGGCGACCAGCTCGGCCAGGCTGCGCTGGCCGTCGCACAGGATCAGGGCGCGGCGCTGGCGCAGGTCCAGCGGTGCCCGGTGGGCCTGCAGTGCGGCGTGTGCGAGGTCGGTCTTGCGCGGTTGCATGGGGGAAGGGCAATGCGGCGCGGAGCCGCAAGCGTGCCGGCCGCGGATGAAAGCACGATGACAGGTGCTGCCGCGGCCATCCGGCCGCGATGGCGCGTGCCGCTCAGTCCTCGGCGCGGCCTTCCGGCGGCGGCAGCTGTTCCTTGCGCGCGCTGTCGTCGCCCGGCACTTCCGGGCGGCTTTCCATCATCAGCGACAGCGCCGCCTTGGCCATCAGGTGCGCGCTGATCGGCGCGGTGATGAACAGGAACACGGTGATCAGCAGCTCGCGCGGCTGCGGGTCCTCGCCGAGGAAGATGTGGTAGGCCACCGAGCACGCCAGCACGCAGCCCACGCCCAGCGTGCTGGCCTTGGTCGGCGCGTGCAGGCGCTTGAAGAAATCGGAGAAGCGCACCAGCCCCAGCGCGCCGACGACGATGAAGAAGCAGCCGAACAGCAGCAGCGCCGACAGCGCGATCTGCAGGAAGGTGGTCATTCGACGATGTCCCGGCGCAGCACGAACTTGCTCAGCACTACGGTGCTGCAGAAGCCGAGCATGGCGATCACCAGCGCCGCCTCGAAGTAGATGGCCGAGTCGATGTACATGCCGAACAGCATCAGCTCGGCGATGGCGGTGACCGACAGCGTGTCGGCGGCGAGGATGCGGTCGGGCACGGTAGGGCCGCGCAGCAGCCGCCACAGCGCCAGCAGCATCGCCACGCCGACCGCGTGCATGCACAGCACCAGCGTGGTTCCGAAAATCAGGGAGCCATTCACGGGAATATCTCCATCAGCGGCGCCTCGTAGCGGGTCTTGATCTCGGCGATCAGCGCATCGGCGTCGGTCAGGTGCAGCACGTGCACCAGCAGGTGGCGGCGGTCGTCGGACAGCGCCGAGGACACCGTGCCGGGGGTCAGCGTGATCAGGCTGGTCAGCGCGGCGATGCCGTGGATGTTGCCGATGTCCAGCGGCACCCAGATGAAGCCGGGGGTGAGCCTCTTCTCCGGCCCCAGCACCTGCATGGCGACGCGGAGGTTGGACACCAGGATGTCCCACAGCATCACGCACAGCAGCCGCGGCAACGGCCGCAGCGTGCCGATGCGGGCGAACTCGCGGTCCAGCCGCGCCGCGAACAGCGGCACCACCACGCCCAGCAGCATGCCCAGCAGCAGCTGGCCGAAGGTGAAGCTGTCGGACATCAGCAGCCAGAACGCGACCACGATCAGCGACAGCGCGGGCGCGGGCAGCAGCCGTCGCCACAGGGCGGGGCGCGGGTTCATGGCGACCTCGATTGCGGCACGGTGCCGCGCACGTCGAGCAGGTAGTGCTGCGGCGACAGCAGCTGCGCGGCGGTGGCGTCGGCCTGCCGCATCAGCGGCGCGGCGAACAGGCTCATCGCCACCGTGCAGGCCAGCAGCAGGGTGGTGGCGGCGGTCTCGAACGGCCGCGCCGGCACGTCGGGATCGGGCACGGGGGGCGCATCGTCACCGGGCACGTGCCAGAACAGGCGGATGCCGCTGCGCACCAGCGCGATGATCACCAGCAGGCCGCCGCCCAGCACCGCCGCCCACACCACGCCGACGTGCGCGTCCGGCACCGCCGCCAGCAACGTCGCCTTGGCGAGGAAGCCGGCCAGCGGCGGCAACCCGGCCATCGCCACCGCGCCGAGCAGGAACAGCAGCCCCGGCACGGTCTTGCCCGGCAACGCCGCGGCCAGCTCGTGGCCCTCGCGCTCGCCGGCGCGGAAGCGGCGGCGGCGGATCAGGTCGGCGACCAGGAACAGCGCGGCGGCGGTGAAGGTGCTGTGCGGCAGGTAGTACAGGCCGGCGGCGATGGTGCCGGCGTTGCCCAGCGCGAAGGCGATGAACAGGGTGGCCGCCGACACCACCACCAGGTAGGCCACCTGCACCCGCAGGCGGGTGGCGGCCAGCGCGCCCAGCGCACCCAGCAGCAGCGTCGCCAGCCCGGCCCATAGCAGCCAGTCGGCGCCATAGCCGGCCAGCGCGCCGGCCTCGTTGCCGAACCATTGCGTGCCGATCCGCAGCAGCGCGTACAGGCCGACCTTGGTCATGATCACGAACAGCGCGGCCACCGCCGCCGGCGCGCGCGCATAGGACTCCGGCAGCCACAGGTAAAGCGGCAGCAGCGCGGCCTTGGCGCAGAACACCACCATCAGCAGCCCCAGCGCGGTCTTGGCCAGCTTCAGGTGGGTGGGCGGCAGGGTGGCGATGCGCTGGCCGATCTCGGCCATGTTCAGCGAGCCCAGCGTGGCGTAGAGCATGCCCAGCGCGATCAGGAACACGGTCGAGGCGCTGACGTTGAACACCACGTAGTGCAGGCCGATGCGCACGCGCAGGCCGCGGCCGCCGGACAGCAGCAGGCCGTAGGAGGCGATCAGCAGCACCTCGAAGAACACGAACAGGTTGAAGATGTCACCGGTCAGGAACGCGCCGTTGAAGCCGACCAGCTGGAACTGGAACAGCGCGTGGAAGTGCGGCGCGCGCCGGTCCCAGCCGGTGCAGGCGTGCAGCAGGCAGGCCGCGGCCAGCAGCAGCGTGGTGCCCAGCATCCAGCCGGCCAGGCGGTCGGCGACCAGCGCGATGCCCAGTCGCGCCGGCCAGTCGCCGAGCAGGTAGACCAGCACCTCGCCCTGCAGCGTGCGTGCGAGCAGCTGCGATTCGGCCAGCGCCAGCAGCGCCAGACTGGCCCAGGCCACGCCGCGCTGCACCCTGGGCCCGTAGCGGCGGTGCTCGACGAACAGCGACAGCGCCGCGCCGAGCATCGGCACCAGGATCGGCAGGATCACCAGGTGGTTCATGCGCCGCCTCCATCACCGCGCCGGCCTTCGTCCGGCTCGTGCGCGTCGACGTGGTCGCTGTGGTTGTCGCTGCGGCTGCGCATGGCCAGCACGATGCTGATCGCGGTCATGGCGAAGGCAATCACGATGGCGGTCAATACCAGCGCCTGCGGCAGCGGGTCGGTCTGGTGCGCGAGGTCGGCGGGGATGCCGTCGCGCAGCACCGGCGCCTTGCCGCTGACCAGCCGCCCGCCGGCGAAGATCAGCAGGTTGGTGGCGTAGGACAGGAAGGTCATGCCGAGGATCACGTCGAAGCTGCGCGCGCGCAGCGTCAGGTAGATGCCGATGGCGGTGAGCACGCCGATCGCGCTTGCCAGCGCCAGTTCCATCAGTGCATCTCCCCGGTGTGGGCCGAGCGGCGTTGCAGGTCGATCTCGCCGTGGCGCGCGTTGCGCGTGCGCGAGGGCTTGATGGTGCCCATCATCGACAGGATCAGCATCACCCCGCCGAACACCACCAGGTAGACGCCGGTGTCGAAGCCCATCGCGCTGGCCAGCTCCAGTTCGCCGACCAGCGGCAGGTCCAGCACGACGTGGCCGCTGGTCAGGAACGGCACGCCGAACAGCAGCGAGGCCGCGCCGGACAGCAGCGCCACCAGCAGGCCGGTGCCGATGCAGCGGATGTAGTCGAAGCCGAAGCGCGACTCCACCGACGCGGTGCCCTGGATCACGTACTGGATCAGCAGCGGCACCGCCAGCACCAGCCCGGCGATGAAGCCGCCGCCGGGCGCGTTGTGGCCGCGCAGGAACAGGAAGATCGACACGGTGAGGGTGAGCGGGAACATGATCTGCGCCAGGTCGGCCGGCACCGGCAGTTTGATCGGCGGGCCCGGCATGATCTGCTCCGGCGCCATCCGCGAGCGCCGCAGCAGCGCGTGCACCACCAGCGCGGCGATGCCGAACACGGTGATCTCGCCGAAGGTGTCGAAGCCGCGGAAGTCCACGAGGATCACGTTGACCACGTTGTGGCCGTAGGCTTCGGGCAGCGAGCGGCGCAGCATCTCGCCGGCCACGGTGTCCGGCGGCAGCGTCATCATCGTGTAGGCCAGCGCCGCCAGGCCGGCGCCGGCGACGATGGCGATCAGCGCGTCGCGGCGCCTGCGCCAGCGGCCGTGCTCGGGCGGCGACTGCGCCGGCAGGTAGTTCATGCCCAGCAGCATCAGCGCCAGCGTCACCATCTCCACCATCAACTGGGTCAGCGCCAGGTCCGGCGCGGACAGGAACACGAAGGCCAGCGCCACCATCAGCCCGGTGCCGCCCATCACGATCACCGCCAGCAGGCGCTGCCGGTACAGGAACAGGCCGCCCAGCGCGCAGGCCAGCATCACCAGCCACAGCGCCCAGCCCAGCAGCGGCATCGGTTGCGGCGACGGCCACGCCGGCCATGCCGGGGCGGCCAGGTGGGGCGCGGCGGCCACGACCATCGCCACCAGCACCAGCGCCAGCAGCATCCGTTGCAGGCTGCCGTTGGCCAGCGCGTGGGTGCAGCGCTGGGCGAAGCCGAACAGGGCGTCCATGCCGCGCTGGAAGGCCTGCTTGCCGAGCGGGCGGTTGCGCGCGGCGTACAGGTCGGTGAGCCGGCGCAGGCCGAAATACAGCGCGATGCCGCCGGCCACGCCGACCGCGCTCATCGCCAGCGGCAGGTTGAAGCCGTGCCAGATCGACAGGCTGTAGTCGGGCAGGGCCGGGCCGAGGATCGCCTGTGCGCCGGCCCGCAGCACCGGCGCCACGGTCAGCGCCGGCACGATGCCGACCGCAAGGCAGATCACCACCAGGATTTCCACCGGCAGCTTCATCCAGCGCGGCGGCTCGTGCGGCGCCACGTCGATGTCCAGCGGGCCCTTGCCGAAGAAGGTGTCGTGCACGAAGCGCAGGCTGTAGGCCACGCCGAGGATGCCGGCCAGCAGCGCGGTGCCGCTGACCGCCGCGCGCATCCACTGCGGGCCGCCGGTGGCCAACGCCTCGGCGAACAGCATCTCCTTGGACAAAAAGCCGTTGAGCAGCGGGATGCCGGCCATCGCCAGCGAGGCGACGATCGCCAGCGCGCTGGTGATCGGCATCAGCTTGCGCAGGCCGCCGAGCCGGCGCATGTCGCGGGTGCCGGTTTCGTGGTCGATGATGCCGGCGGCCATGAACAGCGAGGCCTTGAAGGTGGCGTGGTTGAGGATGTGGAACACGCCGGCGACCACCGCCATCGGCGTGGACAGGCCGAACAGCAGGGTGATCAGGCCCAGGTGCGAGATCGTCGAGTACGCCAGCAGGCCCTTGAGGTCGTGCTGGAAGATCGCGTTCCACGCGCCGACCAGCAGGGTGACCGCGCCGATGCCGCTGACCACGTAGAAGAACAGCTCGCTGCCGGCCAGCGCCGGGTGCAGCCGCGCCAGCAGGAACACGCCGGCCTTCACCATCGTCGCCGAGTGCAGGTAGGCCGACACCGGGGTCGGCGCGGCCATCGCGTGCGGCAGCCAGAAGTGGAACGGGAACTGCGCGCTCTTGGTGAAGATGCCGGCCAGCACCAGCAGCAGGATCCACGGGTACAGCCGGTGGCCGCGGATCAGCTCGCCCGAGGCCAGCACCACGTCCAGGTCGAAGCTGCCGACGATGCGCCCGATCAGCAGCACGCCGGCCAGCAGCGCCAGCCCGCCGGCGGCGGTGATGACCAGCGCCATGCGCGCGCCCTCGCGCGCGTCCCGGCGGTGCGACCAGAAGCCGATCAGCAGGAACGAGCTGATGCTGGTCAGCTCCCAGAACACCACCAGCAGCAACAGGTTGCCGGACAGCACCATGCCCAGCATCGAGCCCATGAACAGCAGCAGGCAGCTGTAGAAGCGGCGCGTGCTGTCCTGCGCCGACAGGTAGTAGTGCGCGTACAGCACCACCAGCGCGCCGATGCCCAGCACCAGCCCGGCGAACAGCCACGCCAGCCCGTCCAGGCGCAGGCTGAAGTCCAGCCCGAGCTGCGGCAGCCACGGCCAGCCGGCGCGCGGCACCGCGCCGTCGAGCACGGCCGGGGTCATGCTGCCCAGCAGCACCAGCCCCAGCAGGGGCGCCAGCGCGGCCAGCCATGCGCCGGCGCTACGCGACAGGCGGCCGTGCAGGGCGATCAGCGCGGCCGTCAGGAACGGCAGCGCGAGCAGCAGGGGGAGAACGGATGTCATGCAGGGAATGCGGGATTCGCGAGCAAGGCACCGGAGTCTAGCAGGCGCCTTTTTCCCGCCGGAACCCGTTGCATGAACGCGCCGTTCGGGTTCGGGGCGCTACAGCGGCGGGTGCGAGCGCTGGTCGCGGACCAGCAGGGTGTCCGTTTCCAGCGTCGCCACCAGCCGGCGCGCGACGCTGCCGATCAGCAGCTCGAACAGGGCGCCGCGCCCGTGCGTGGCAACCACCACCAGCTCGGCTTCGGCGGCCTGCCGCTGCAGCAGCGGCGCCGGGTCGCCCGGCTCGATCACCAGCCGTATCCGTTCCGGCGGTGGCAGTGGCCGCAGCCCGGCGAGGAAGGCCCGCGCCTGTGTCCGCGCCTGTTCGTGCGCCTGCGCCAGCAGGACGTCGTGGTCGCCACCGAGCAGCGCACTGCCGGGCGTTTCCAGCGCATGCACCAGCGCCAGTTGCAGCGGCTGCCCGAACAGCGCCAGCGCACGGTTGGCAGCGTTGGCCGAACTGTCGGAGAAGTCCGTGGCCACGGCGAACCTGCGGTAGGGCCCGCGCACGCGCTGGTGCACCACCAGCAGCGGCAGCGGCGAATGGCGGGTCAGCCACAGCACGGTGGAGCCCAGCAGCGGCAGTTCGAACGCCGGGTCGCTGGCGATGCCGGTGACGACCAGCCCGCAGCCTTCCTCGGCGGCCAGCTGCAGCAGCGCGCGGCCGACGTGGCCCTCGGTCACCCGCACGCTCAGCGCGACGCCCTCGGCGTCCGCGCCGATGTCGCGGTGCAGGCGTTGTTCCAGCCGGGCGACGTCGGGCGCGGGCCCGGTGGCGAGGAACGATTGCGGCGACGGTGCCGGCGGCAGCACCGTCGCCACCACCAGCCGCGCCTCCCATTGCCGGGCCAGTTGCAGTGCACGGGACAGCGCGCGGTCGCAGCGTGCGCTCAGGTCGGTGGCGAGCAGGATGGCGGCAGGCGGCGGGGCGGTGTGCGTCATGGCGCTCTCGGCATGGCGGTTGCTTCGAGTCTACCCGGTGGGCGCGACGGCGTCGGCATCACCTATGCTTGCGGCATGGCAATGGAACGAAGTGGCGAAGACCGGCCGCGGCATGCGCTGGTGTTCGGCGGCAGCGGGCAGATCGGCGAGCGCGTGCTGGCCGGCCTGCTGGCGGCCGGCTGGCAGGTGACGGCGGTATCGCGCGCATCGCGTGCAGCGGCGCCCGGGCTGGTCTGGCGGTTGGGCGACCTGTCCGGCGCGTGGCAGGAGCCGGCATCGTTCGATGCGGTGTTCAGTTGCGGCCCGCTCGACCACTTCGCGCGCTGGTATGCCGCCTCCGACGTCGGTGCCGCGCGCGTGGTGGCCTTCGGCTCCACCAGCGTCGAGGTCAAGGGCGATTCCAGCGAAGCGGCCGAGCGCGATGTCGCCCGCCGCCTGCGCGAGGCCGAGGCCACGCTGTTCGCCGCGGCGCGCGAACGTGGCGCGGCGGCGACCGTGCTGCGCCCGACGCTGGTCTATGGCGCCGGCCGCGACGCCACGTTGAGCGCGATCGCCGCGCTGGCCTCGCGCACCGGCTTGTTCGTGCTGCCTTCCGGCGCCGATGGCCTGCGCCAGCCGGTGCACGTGCAGGACCTGGCCGACGCGGCGTTGCAGGTGCCGCGGCACCCGGCCACGGCCGGGCGGGCCTACGCGCTGGGCGGCGGCGAGGTGCTGGGCTATGCCGAGATGGTGCGGCGGGTGCTGGCCGCGCTGCGCCCGCGACCGCGCCTGCTGCGCGTGCCGGCGCCATTGTTCCGGGCCGCGCTGGCGCTGGCGCACGCCGCCGGCCGCCTGCGCGGCCTGAATGCCGCGGCGCTGGCGCGCATGCGCGAACCGCTGGTGTTCGACCTCGAACCGGCCCGGCGCGACTTCGGCTACGCCCCGCGCCGGTTCGACCCGACCCGGGAAATGCTCATCCCGTAGGTGTGGGGCTTGCCCCACACGAAGCCTTCCCGGCAATGCCCCATGCGGGGCAAGCCCCGCATCTACGATCCCGCGTTTCGCAGGCGGGACCTGCCGCTCAATACCTCCAGCCGAACTGCCGGTACAGCTTGGCCAGCACCCAGATCGGGCCGATCAGCAGGTAGGTCAGGTCGGTGAGGAAGCTGGGCCGGCGGCCTTCGATGTGGTGGCCGATGAACTGCGCGATCCACGCCACCACGAACACGCCGATGCCGGCGTACAGCAGCGCGTGCAGCCCATAGCGCTCCTCGACCAGCCGGCAGATGCAGCCGGCGACGAAGAACAGGATCAGCATGCCGACGCCCAGCGGCCGCGACAGGCGGTTGTAGTACGCCCACGTGCCGAACATCGCCAGCGCCGCCCAGATGCCGTACTGGAACCACGGCAGCAGCGGCGGGATGCACCACAGCAGCGCGATCACCGACCACGCGATGGCCGGCACCGCGAACACGTGGATGGCCTGGTTGGTGGCGTTGCGATGGTCGCCGGAGTAGCTGGCGAACCAGCGGTCGATGGGGCGTGCGGTGCTCATGTCCATCCTCTGCTCCGGCGGGGTGGTAGGGCGCGCCCGGCCGGGCGCGCGGGGGTTCAGTCGATGCGGATGCCGGCCAGCTTCTGCAACGCCTCGGCATACTTGTCGCGGGTGCGGGCGATGACCTCGGCCGGCAGTTCCGGGCCGGGCGCGGTCTTGCCCCAGTCCAGCGTCTCCAGGTAGTCGCGCACGAACTGCTTGTCGTAGCTCGGCGGGCTGGTGCCGACCTCGTACTCGTCGGCCGGCCAGTAGCGCGAGGAATCCGGGGTCAGCATCTCGTCCATGATGTACAGGCGGCCGTCGGCGTCGGTGCCGAACTCGAACTTGGTGTCGGCCAGCAGGATGCCGCGCTCGGCGGCATAGGCGGCGGCGAACTTGTAGATGCGCAGGGTGGCGTCGCGCACCTTCTCGGCCAGCTCCGCGCCCACCGCCTTGACCATCGCGTCGAAGTCGATGTTCTCGTCGTGGTCGCCCACCGCCGCCTTGGTGGACGGGGTGAAGATCGGCTCGGGCAACTGCTGCGCCTGTCGCAGGCCGTCGGGCAACTCGATGCCGCTGACCTTGCCGGTGCGCTGGTAGTCCTTCCAGCCGCTGCCGATCAGGTAGCCACGGGCGATGGCTTCCACCGGCACCGGCTTCAGTTTCTTCGTCACCACCGCGCGCCTGGCGTACAGCGCCGGGTCCACGCCCTCGGGCAGCACGCTGGCCACGTCGATGCCGGTCAGGTGGTTGGGCATCAGGTGCTCGGTCTTGCCGAACCAGAAGTTCGACACCTGGCACAGCATCTCGCCCTTGCCGGGGATCGGGTCGGGCAGCACCACGTCGAACGCGGACAGGCGGTCGGTGGCCACGATCAGCAGGTAGTCGCCCGGAGGAGTGTCGGCAGGCAGGCGTTCGCGCGGGATGTCGAACACGTCACGCACCTTGCCGCGGTGGCGCAAGGGCAGGCCGGGAAGATCGGATTGCAGCAGCGTGGTTGGCACGGGCACTCCTGGAACTTGGCGATGAAGCCGTCCACTCAGGACCCGGGGGGCCCGCGGCTGGACGGCGGGCGGCCTAGTGTAAGGCCGTCCGGGGCCGCTGTGTAAAATGCCCATTCCCCTTGTCGATGGACGCGCGCCCACCCATGCGCTGGTACGGAAAACTGCTCGGATTCATCGCCGGCGCACTGCTGTTCAGGCCCAACCCGCTGTTCGGCGCGGCGCTCGGCGTGCTGCTCGGCCATGCCTTCGACAGCGACTGGTTCCGGCTGAACCGCGACGCCCCGTACCGCGAGCTGGGCCTGACCCGCGAGGCCAGCGACGCCGAGGTCGAGCTGGCCTACCGCCGCCTGATCTCGCAGTACCACCCCGACAAGGTGGCCGGCGCCGCGCCCGAGCTGCGCGCCCAGGCCGAAAGGAAAGCCCGGCAGATCAATGCCGCCTACGACCGCATCAAAACCCTGCGCAAGCGCTGAAGGCCCCGCCATGTCCAACTGCATCATCGCCCCGTCCATCCTGTCGGCCAATTTCGCCAAGCTGGGCGAGGAGGTCGACAACGTGCTCGCCGCCGGTGCCGACTGGGTCCACTTTGACGTGATGGACAACCACTACGTGCCCAACCTGACCATTGGCCCGATGGTCTGCCAGGCGCTGCGCAAGCATGGCGTGACCGCGCCGATCGACGTGCACCTGATGGTCGAGCCGGTGGACCGCATCATCCCCGACTTCGCCGAGGCCGGTGCCAGCCTGATCAGCTTCCACCCGGAAGCGTCGAGGCACGTGCACCGCACCATCCAGCTGATCAGGTCGCACGGCTGCAAGGCCGGGCTGGTGCTGAACCCGGCCACGCCGGTGGAAGTGCTGGACTGGGTGCTGGACGACCTGGACCTGGTGCTGCTGATGTCGGTCAACCCCGGCTTCGGCGGGCAGGCCTTCATCCCGTCCACGCTGGACAAGCTGCGCGCGGTGCGGGCGATGATCGACAAGCGCGGCAAGCCGGTGCTGCTGGAAGTCGATGGCGGGGTGAAGGCCGACAACATCGGCGAGATCGCCGCTGCCGGTGCGGACGCCTTCGTCGCCGGCTCGGCCATTTTCAACGCGCCGGACTATGCGCAGGTGATCGCGCAGATGCGCGCCAATGTCGCCGCGGCGCGGGGTTGAGCGGTGGCCGCCGGCCTGCGCATCCGCCCAGCGGTCGCCGCCGACGCCGGCCTGATCCTGCGCTTCATCCGCGAGCTGGCGATCTACGAGAAAGCCGAATCGTCGGTGCGGACCGACGAGGCCGGCATCCGCGCCAGCCTGTTCGGCACGGACGCCAAGGCACAGGCGCTGGTCTGCGAGCTTGACGGCGTGCCGGTGGGCTATGCCGTCTATTTCCACAACTACTCCACCTGGTTGGGCCGCAACGGCATCTATCTGGAAGACCTGTACGTCAGCCCCGGGCATCGCGGCTGCGGCGCGGGCAAGGCGCTGCTGCAGCACATCGCGCGGCTGGCGGTGGCGCAGGGCTGCGGCCGCTTCGAGTGGTCGGTGCTGGACTGGAACACGCCGGCCATCGATTTCTACAAAGCGGCAGGCGCGAAACCGCAGGACGAATGGACGGTGTACCGGCTGGAAGGCGAGGCGCTGCGGCGTTTTGCAGGGGAGTGAGGCAAGACGCCCTTGTAGATGCGGGGCTTGCCCCGCATGAGGCTTCACCGGGAAAGCCCCAATGCGGGGCAAGCCCCGCATCCACGAGGGTGTTCTCGATGGGTGCGGGAAAACCCCTTCGCGTGCCGCGGCGAGACGAGTCCAAAAGAAAAGCCGCAGCGTCGCCGCTGCGGCCGGGGGAATCAGTCGGAGGCTGATCCCGCCTCCATCCATCGTCCCTGCCATGGCCTCCCATTCTCCGGGCGCCCGATGACGGCAACATGACACGCATTGCCCGGTAGGAGCGCACCTTGGTGCGCGAGGGACATTGCCGGGAAAGCTTCATCGCGCACCAAGGCGCGCTCTGCGGGAAAGCGCCATCAGCCGCAGATCGTTGCTCCTGCAAGCGATCCACCGCCTGCGGCAATGCACAACGCCCGCCGGAAGTGCGGTAAAGTGCGCCGGTGCCCACTCTGACGACCAAGCGTTCCCTTTCTTCCGCTCGCCGCTGGTGGCGATGGTGGCCCGTTGCCGTCGTCCGTACCGCCACCGCCGATTCCCGGAAGGAAGACCGTCTTGATCACGCAAGCGCAGTTCCAGCAGCAGGCCGCTGAAGGCCATAACCGCATCCCCGTCGTCCGCGAAGTGCTGTCCGACCTGGACACGCCGCTTTCGGTCTACCTGAAGCTCGCCGACGGCCCGCATACCTACCTGTTCGAATCGGTCGAAGGCGGCGAGCGCTTCGGCCGCTACTCCATCATCGGCCTGCCGGCGCGGCGCACCTACAGCTTCCGCGGCCACGCGCTGGAAGTGTGCGAACTGGGCGAAGTGGTCGAGCGCCGCGACGTCGCCGACCCGCTGGCCGAAGTCGAAATCCTGCGCGCCCGGCACTCGGTGCCGCGCTTCGAGGGCCTGCCCGGTTTCACCGGTGGGCTGGTCGGCTGGTTCGGCTTCGAGTGCATCCAGTACATCGAGCCGCGTCTGGCCGCCGGTGACAAGCCCGATGAACTCGGCACCCCGGACATCTACCTGATGCTGTCCGAAGAACTGGCGGTGTTCGACAACCTCAAGGGCCGGCTGTACCTGATCGTGCACGCCGACCCGTCGCAGCCGCAGGCTTGGGCACGCGCCAACCGCCGCCTCGACGAACTGGCGCACCGGCTGCGCCACGGCGGCGCTGGCTACCCGGAAACCCTGCAGCCGGCGGCACTGGACGAGGCCGATTTCGTCAGTGGCTTCACCCGCGAGGGCTTCATCGACGCGGTGCAGCGGGTGCAGGACTACGTGCGTGCCGGCGACGCCTTCCAGGTGGTGTTGAGCCAGCGCATGAGCGTGCCGTTCCATGCCCGCCCGATCGACGTCTATCGCGCGCTGCGTGCACTGAACCCGTCGCCGTACATGTATTTCCTCGACGTCGGCGGCACCCAGGTGGTCGGCTCTTCGCCGGAAATCCTCGTGCGTTTGCAGGACGGGAAGGTAACCGTGCGCCCCATCGCCGGCACCCGCCCGCGCGGCAGGACGCAGGCCGAGGACCAGGCGCTGGAAGCCGAATTGCTGGCCGACCCGAAGGAACGCGCCGAGCACCTGATGCTGATCGACCTCGGCCGCAACGACGTCGGCCACGTCTCGCAGGTGGGTAGCGTCGAGGTCGGCGAACGCTTCGTGATCGAGCGCTACAGCCACGTCATGCACATCGTCAGCGAAGTGACCGGCCGCCTGCACGACAACCTCAGCTACGCCGACGTGCTGCGCGCCACCTTTCCGGCCGGCACCGTCAGCGGCGCGCCGAAGATCCGCGCGCTGGAGATCATCCGCGAACTGGAGCCGGTCAAGCGCAACGTCTATGCCGGCGCCATCGGCTACCTCGGCTGGCATGGCGACGCCGACACCGCCATCGCCATCCGCACCGCGGTCATCCAGGACGGCCGCCTGCACGTGCAGGCCGGCGCCGGCATCGTGTTCGATTCCGACCCGGAGAAGGAATGGGATGAAACCATGAACAAAGGCCGCGCGCTGTTCCGCGCCGTCGCCCAGGCCGCCCAGGGGCTGTAAGCCCGCGCCGTCACCGAATACAGGCAGGAATCCCCATGCTGTTGATGATCGACAACTACGACAGCTTCACCTTCAACCTCGTGCAGTACCTGCAGACGCTGGGCACCGAGGTCAAGGTGGTGCGCAACGACGCGCTGAGCGTCGATGAAATCGCCGCGCTGCAGCCATCGCACATCGTCGTTTCGCCCGGTCCGTGCACGCCGAACGAGGCGGGCGTGTCGTTGGAAGTGATCCGCCGGCTCGGCGCGAGCACGCCGATCCTCGGCGTGTGCCTGGGTCACCAGAGCATTGGCCAGGTCTATGGCGGCGACGTGATCCGTGCCGGCAACATCATGCACGGCAAGACATCAAAGATCCGCCACGAGGGCAAGGGCGTGTTCGCCGGCCTGCCGGACGGCTACGAGGCCACCCGCTACCACTCGCTGGTGGTGGACAAGGCCACGCTGCCGGCGGAACTGGAAATCACTGCGTGGACCGAGAACGCCGATGGTTCGATGGAGGAGATCATGGGCCTGCGCCACCGCAAGCATCCGGTGGAGGGCGTGCAGTTCCATCCCGAATCCATCCTCACCCAGCACGGCCATGCGCTGCTGAAGAATTTCCTGGAACGTGCGCGATGAAATGCCGTTCCGCCGCGCAGGGAGGCCAGCCGTGAGCGTGCAGGAACTGCGCCTGTTCGTGGTGATGCTCGGCGGTCGCCACGCGCGCGCCAACACCGAGGTGCACGACGTGGTGTTCGCGGTCGCGCCGGGCATCGAACAGACCCACGAGCAGCTGCGCCGGCAGTGGTTCGGCGAACCGGCCGGGCTGCACATCGATTCGTGGATGACGGTTGATGGCGTCGAACAATGGCAGGTGCGTTTTTCCGCCGAACCGCCAGCGGAAGCTTCGCCGAAGCTCTACTTCGTCAACCTTGGCGGCTATGTCGCCGGCGAGTTCGGCGAGGCGCATCACAACCTGCTTGTCGTCGCCGACGATGCCGCCGAGGCCAAGCGCGAGGCGCTGGCGCAGGCCGGGGCGCACTGGCTCAAGCCGCATCGCGACGCCTTGCTTGAGGTGGATGCCTGCCTCCCGCTCGGCCCCATCGGCGGCCTGCACGTGCATTTGCGCGAAGGCGCGCACGACGGCATCGCCTGCGCCAGCGACTACATCGTAATCTGACCGGAGCCACCATGACCTTCACCGCGCAGGAAGCCCTGCAACGCACCATCGAGCACCGCGAGATCTTCTTCGACGAAATGGTCGACCTGATGCGCCAGATCATGCGCGGCGAAGTCTCGCCGACGATGACCGCGGCCATCCTCACCGGCCTGCGGGTGAAGAAGGAAACCGTCGGCGAGATCGCCGGCGCGGCTACGGTGATGCGCGAGTTCGCGCTGCCGGTGCAGGTGGACGACAGGACAAATCTGGTCGACATCGTCGGCACCGGCGGCGACGGCTCGCACACCTTCAACATCTCCACCTGCGCGATGTTCGTGGTCGCCGCGGCCGGGGCCAAGGTGGCCAAGCACGGCAACCGCAGCGTGTCGTCCAAGTCCGGCAGCGCCGACGCGGTGGAAGCGCTGGGCGCGGTGATCGAGCTGCGCCCCGAACAGGTGGCGCGCGCCATCGAACGGACCGGCATCGGCTTCATGTTCGCGCCGATGCACCACCCGGCGATGAAGGTGGTGGCGCCGGTGCGGCGCGAGATGGGCGTGCGCACCATCTTCAACATCCTCGGCCCGCTGACCAACCCGGTCGGCGCCACCAACATCCTGATGGGCGTGTTCCACCCGGACCTGGTCGGCATCCAGGCGCGCGTGCTGCGCGAACTGGGCGCGCAGCGCGCGCTGGTGGTGTGGGGCCGCGACAACATGGACGAAATCTCGCTGGGCGCCGGCACGCTGGTCGGCGAGCTGCGCGACGGCAAGGTGCGCGAGTACGAGATCCACCCGGAGGACTTCGGCATCGCCATGTCCGCCAGCCGCAACCTCAAGGTCGCCGACCCGGCCGAGTCCATCGCCATGCTGCGCGGCGTGCTCGACGACCAGCCGGGGCCGGCCCACGACATCGTCGCGCTCAACGCCGGCGCCGCGCTGTACGTGGCCGGCGTGGCCGACAGCATCGCCGATGGCCTGGCGCGCGCGCGCGCGGTGCTGGCCGACGGCAGCGCGCGCGCGCGCATGCAGCAATACGTGGCCGCCACCCATACACTCTGAGCCCTCTTCGCGGCAGCGGAACCCCAGGAAGCAGATTCGATGAGCGACATCCTCAACACCATCCTCGCCCGCAAGACGCAGGAGGTGGCCGAGCGCAGCGCCCGCGTGCCGCTGGCCGAGCTGAAGGCGCGCGTGGCAGACGCCTCGCCGGTGCGCGGCTTCGCCAGCGCGCTGCACGCGGCCATCGCCAACGGCGACCCGGCGGTGATCGCCGAGGTCAAGAAGGCCAGCCCGTCCAAGGGCGTGATCCGCCCGGATTTCCGCCCGGCCGAGATCGCGGTGAGCTACGAGTTCGGCGGCGCCAGCTGCCTGTCGGTGCTGACCGACGTGGATTTTTTCCAGGGCGCCGATGCCTACCTGCAGCAGGCGCGCGAGGCCTGCACGCTGCCGGTGCTGCGCAAGGATTTCGTGATCGACCCGTACCAGGTATACGAGGCGCGCGTGCTGGGCGCGGACTGCATCCTGCTGATCGTCTCGGCGTTGGACGACCGCCAGCTGGCCGAGCTGTCCGACCTGGCGATGCGCTTGAAGATGGACGTGCTGGTGGAAGTGCACGACATCGACGAGCTGGAGCGCGCCATCCAGGTGCCGGTGCCGCTGGTGGGCATCAACAACCGCAACCTGCGCAGCTTCGAGGTGTCGCTGGACACCACGCTGTCGATGAAGGACGCGGTGCCGCGCGACCGCCTGCTGGTCACCGAGAGCGGCATCCTCGGCCCGGCCGACGTGCAGCTGATGCGCGACGCCGGCGTCAACGCCTTCCTGGTCGGCGAAGCCTTCATGCGCGCGGAAGAGCCGGGCGAGGGCCTGCGTCAGCTATTCTTCGGCGCATGACCGATCCTTACCCCGTTCCCGGTGACGACGCGCAACTGGTCGTCTTCGATTTCGACCACACCCTCTACGACGGCGACTCCGGCAGCCACCTGTTCGCCTGGCTGCTCAAGCGCAACCCCTTGCGGCTGCTGGCCGCCTTGCTGGCCACGCCGCTGCTGGGGCCGCTGGTGGCGCTGCTGCCGACCCGCCGCCACGGCATTTCCGGCTATGTCTGGATCGCCACCTTCGGCCTGCACGGCGCGCGCCAGTTCAACACCGTCATCGACCGCTACGTACGCACCCACGAGGCGGAAATCCGCACCCGCCTGCTGCCGCGGGCGCTGGACGTGTTCGCCGCGCACCGTCGCGCCGGCGACAAGGTGGTGGTGGCCACCGGCGCGCCGCCGGAACTGGCGCGCGCGATCCTCGCCTTCGTCGCGCACCAGGACGTGAGCGTGATCGGCAGCGCGGTGGGCCCGCGCTTCGGCGCGATGGGCGCCACCCGCCACTGCCATAACGAAGAGAAGATGCGCATGCTGCGAGAGCGCGGCTACGGCGACATCGCCATCGCCTATTCGGACAGCACCGCCGACCTGCCGCTGCTGAAGGCCGCGAAGGCGCCGGTGGTGGTCAACCCCAAGCATGCACGGGTGGAATTCTTCCGCAAGGTACTGCCGGCCGGCACGCCGATCCTCAACTGGGGCTGCGTGGACCGCGGCGGCGAACCTGCATAGGAGCGCACCTTGGTGCGCGATGAAACTTTTCCGGCAAGGCCCCGTCGCGCACCAGGGTGCGCCCCTACGGAGTACGGCCCAGCCAGCCGCCGACCGCGTGCCCGATCTGGAACAGGCTGATCGACAGCACCATCACGCCCACGCCAATCAGTACCCAGCGCTCCTTCAGGCGCTTGACCAGCAAGGCCGCGACCGGCGCGGCCATCATGCCGCCGACCAGCAGGCCGGCGACGATGCTGGCGTGCTGCACGCCCATCGACAGCAGGAAGGTGGCGGAAATGGCGATGGTGACGATGAACTCGGCCGCGTTGACGGTGCCGATGGTGGTGCGTGCCTGCCCGCCGCGCGCCAGCAGCGTCGAGGTCGCCACCGGCCCCCAGCCGCCGCCGCCGCTGGCGTCCAGCAGCCCGGCGAAGAAGCCCAGCACCGGCACCCGCTGCACCTCGCGCTTGGGCGTGAAGCGCCCCCATGCGCGGGCGAGGATGAAGATCGCCAGCGCCAGCAGGTAGAGGTAGATGAAGGGACGGATGATGTCGCCGGGCAGTTGCGTCAGCACGTAGGCGCCGAGCGCGCCGCCGACCGCGCCGGGCAGCGCCAGCCGCAGGAACAGCCGCTTGTCGACATTGCCGGCCACCAGGTGCGATACCCCGGAAGCGCCGGTGGTGAACACCTCGGCGGTGTGGATGCTGGCGCTCACCGCCGCCGGCGGCAGGCCCATGCTGAGCAGCACCGAGGACGACACCAGCCCGAACGCCATGCCCAGCGCGCCATCGACCAGCTGCGCGCCGATGCCGATCAGGATGAACCAGTAGAACTCGCTTCCAAATTCCATTCACGGAGCCTGCTGGGTGGGGGCGGGTGCGTCAAGGAAGCTGGCAAGGCGATGGCGTTGCCTTGAGGCTTGCGAAGCCATGTATCGGTTGAAGCAGCCCCCCTTTGGTAAAGGGGGGGCGTCGACAGGCGCAGGGGAATTGGAGGTTGAGAAGCCGGGGCCCGAAGTTTGCTGCGCAAACTTTGGCGCTGAAAGCGCGTATGCGCGCTTTCAGCGCGTCCCGTACAGGACGATGGTCTTGCCGCGCGCGTGCAGCAGGCCATCGGCCTGCAGTTTCTTCAGCACGCGCCCGGCCATTTCGCGCGAGCAGCCGACCAGGCGGGCGATTTCCTGCCGCGACACGCGCAACTGGGTGCCCTGCGGATGGCTCATCGATTCCGGCTCCTTGGCCAGATCGTGCAGGGTGCGCACGATGCGGTCGGTCACGTCCAGGAACGCCAGCCGGCTGGCCTTGCGGCTGGTATGCAGCAGGCGCCGGGAAATCTGCGAGCCGATCGCGTACAGCAGCCGCGGCGCATCGCCGGACAACGGCCCGAGGAACAGCTGGTGCAGGCGCTCGTAGCTGATCTCTGCCAGTTCGCACGGGGTGCGGGTGCGCAGGATGACCTCGCGCTTGTCCGACTCGATGAACAGGCCCATTTCGCCGACGAACTCGCCCGTGCCGAAATAGCCCAGCACCAGCTCGCGGTCTTCCTCTTCCTCGGCGATGATGCTCACCGAGCCGCTGATCACGTAATACATGGTGCCGGCCGCGTCGCCGGGACGGAACACATCGGTGCGCGTCGGGTAGCGCCGGCGGTGGCTGTGGGCGAGGAACCGGTCGATGGTGGCGATGTCCAGCGTCAGCGGGCTGGAGGCAAGACGCATGCCTGAAGCGGTGTTGGCGATTCCCGGATTCATGAAGTTGTTCACAAAAGGCTGAACTCAGCTCGAACGAGCAAGCTTAACGGGGCCGTCCGCACCGGGCAATCCGGCTGGGCGGGGCCGCCGTTTCGCCGGGGGGCGGTTTGCCCCATAATTGACCCTTTCCCGCCATTTACAGGATCGACCGCCGTGGTCAAGCCGTTGCCTCGCCTGAGGTTGCAGGGTTTCAACAACCTCACCAAGGCGCTGAGCTTCAACATCTATGACGTCTGCTATGCGCGAACCGAAGAGGAGCGCCAGCGTTACATCGAGTACATCGACGAGGAATACAACGCCGATCGTCTCACGCAGATCCTCACCGATGTGGCCGAGATCATCGGCGCCAACATCCTCAACGTCGCCCGCCAGGACTACGACCCGCAGGGCGCGTCGGTGACCATCCTGATCTCCGAGGAACCGGTGATCGACAAGAAGGCCGCCGGCAAGGAGCTGATCTCCGATGCGGTGGTCGCGCACATGGACAAGAGCCACATCACCGTCCATACCTATCCGGAGACGCACCCGCAGGAAGGCATCGCCACGTTCCGCGCCGACATCGACGTGGCCACCTGCGGCGTCATTTCGCCGCTGAAGGCGCTGAACTACCTGATCGAGAGCCTGGAGTCGGACATCGTGGTCATGGACTACCGCGTGCGCGGCTTCACCCGCGACGTGAAGGGCAAGAAGCACTTCATCGACCACAAGATCAACTCGATCCAGAACTTCCTGGCCAAGAACATCAAGTCGCGCTACGAGATGTTCGACGTCAACGTCTACCAGGAAAACATCTTCCACACCAAGATGCACCTGAAGGACTTCGACCTGGACCAGTACCTGTTCGAGGAGAAGGCCAAGAACCTCTCGTTCAAGGAGCGCATGAAGATCGAGGCGCTGCTGCGCCGCGAGATCGAGGAGCTGTTCCACGGCCGCAACCTGGCCGAGTGACGGTTACATGCGGTTCGTGTGCGGGCGCTTAGGCTTGCACCACTGAAACACGGCGGGACGGCCCGCCCCATGCCGCAAGGCATGGACCACAGCCGACGGCGGCCCGGTGCGAAAGCATCGGGCCGTTTCTTTTTGCGATTGCCCGCGACCGGCCGTGCATCCGGCGCGGGGTTGAGGAAAGGAGGTATCGGATGCCCTGGGTTTACCTGCTGCTGGCCGGCCTGTTCGAGATCGGCTTCGCGCTGGGCCTGAAATACAGCGAAGGCTTCACCCGTTTGTGGCCGAGCGTCGGCACCGTGGTGGCCGCCGGCATCAGCCTGTGGCTGCTGACGCAGGCGATGAAGCAGATCCCGATCGGCACCGCCTACGCCATCTGGACCGGCATCGGCGCGATGGGCGTGGCGGTGCTGGGCATCGTCCTGTTCAACGACAGCGCCTCGCCGGCGCGGCTGGCCTGCGTGGCGCTGATCGTGGCCGGCGTGATCGGCTTGAAGCTGGCGTCAGGCTGAAGTGGAGCGGTGAGTCGGTTGCGACGTGCCTCGTAGGTGCCGGGCTTGCCCGGCACGGGTTCTCGCGGCAAGGCCCCCTGCGGGGCAAGCCCCGCAGCTACGGTCGAGGATGCGGTTTCGAGTGGGCCGCATCAGAGCCGGTAGGCGACGGTCTTCATCGCCTTGGAGGCCAGCGCCATCACCGTCGGGATCGGCTGCGGCAGCACGCGGGCGCCGGCATGTTCGGCATGCTCGGCGTGGCGCGCCTCGTCGGCCTTCATGACCCGCAGGATCGCGCGGCTGCGCTGGTCGGCCGGCGGCAGGGTTTCCAGATGCTCGTCCAGGTGTGCCTCGACCTGGCGCTCGGTCTCGACCACGAAGCCCAGGTTCCAGCCATCGCCGCGCAGCCCGGCCAGCGTGCCGATGGCGTAGCTGCCCGCGTACCACAGCGGGTTGAACAGGCTGGGGCGGCTGTCCAGTTCGCGCAGGCGGTCGGCGCACCAGCTCAGGTGGTCGGTTTCCTCCTGCGCCGCTTCCAGCAGGTGCGCGCGGGTGGCGGGGTCGCGCGCGACCGCGGCCTGGCCGAAATACAGCCCCTGCGCGCAGACCTCGCCGACGTGGTTGATGCGCATCAGCCCGGCCGCGTGCCGCCGCTCGTGCGTTTCCAGCGTGATTTCCGGGGTGTTGCCGGCCGGGTTCGGGCGCATGGCCGGGGGATTGCCGAACACGGTGTCCAGGGCGCGTTGCGCTTCGGTCAGCAGGTGGTCCAGTGGCGTGTGGGCGCGGGTGATGGTCATGGCATCCGGCGGGAAGGGCGTCCCCGGGATTCTCGCCGCTGGCATGGGGGCTGCCAAGGCCGGCGGGGCCTTCGGTTGCGCGGAGGTGGCGCGGCCGGTACAATCCCGCCTCTTGCGTTCCACCTTCACAACGCGTGGCAGAGTTCCGGCAGTGCAGCGCCGCAATGAGCCCGACCTAACCTGAGTTCTTTCATGAGCACTTTCACCGCAAAGAACGAGACCGTCCAACGCGACTGGTATCTCGTCGACGCCTCGGGCAAGACCCTGGGCCGTCTGGCCACCGAGCTGGCCCGCCGCCTGCGTGGCAAGCACAAGCCCGTCTACACCCCGCACGTCGATACCGGCGACTACCTGGTTGTCATCAATGCAGAAAAGATTGCCGTCACCGGCAAGAAGCTGCAGGACAAGCAGTACCACCGCTTCACCGGCTACATCGGCAACCTGAAGACCGAAACCCTGGCCCAGGCGCTGGAGCGCCACCCGGAGCGCGTGATCGAGATCGCCGTGAAGGGCATGCTGCCGAAGGGTCCGCTGGGTCGCCAGATGTACCGCAAGCTCAAGGTTTACGCCGGCGCCGAACATCCGCACGCCGCCCAGCAGCCGCAAGTCCTGGATATCTGATCATGGCTATCACGCAAAACTACGGCACTGGCCGCCGCAAGTCCTCCACCGCCCGCGTGTTCCTGCGCAAGGGCACCGGCAACATCACCGTCAATGGCCGTCCGCTGGACGAGTTCTTCGGCCGTGAGACCGCGCGCATGATCGTGCGCCAGCCGCTGGAGCTGACCAAGAACACCGAAAGCTTCGACGTCGTCGTCACCGCCGCCGGCGGTGGCACCACCGGCCAGGCCGGTGCGATCCGCCTGGGCATCGCCCGCGCGCTGGTCGAGTACGACGAAGGCCTGAAGTCCGAGCTGCGCAAGGCCGGCTTCATGACCCGCGACGCCCGCGAAGTCGAGCGCAAGAAGGTCGGCCTGCACAAGGCCCGCCGCGCCACCCAGTTCTCCAAGCGCTGATCCATCGCGTTTGGCCGGGATCCTTCGGGGTCCCGCTGGTTGGAAAAGCAAAAGCCCGGCTTCGGCCGGGCTTTTGTCGTTCGGGCCGTGGCTCACGGAAGCAAGCCGTAGGGGCGGCGCCAGTCGCGATGTGGCTTTTCCGAGAGGGTTGGGTAGGGCGACGGAAGGCAAAGAAAAAGGCCCGATCTTTCGATCGGGCCTTTCGTGTTTGGCTGCCCCGGATGGATTCGAACCACCGAATGCCTGAGTCAGAGTCAGGTGCCTTACCGCTTGGCGACGGGGCAATGTGAGCGATGATTATCGCATTCCCTGCGAGGGGATGCCAATGCCGGCATCCGTGGTGGCTATGGGTGGACTCGAACCACCGACCCCAGCATTATGAGTGCTGTGCTCTAACCGGCTGAGCTACATAGCCCTGAGGGAGCCCGCAATTTTGCGCATGGCGGGGATGCCTGTCAACAGTTTTCTTCCGAGCTTGTGGCGCGGCGATGGCCATGGCAGAGTCCGGACAGTAGAACTTCAGGAGTCCGCATCGTGATCGATCCGGACGGCTATCGACCGAACGTCGGCATCGTGCTGATGCGGGAAGACGGGCAGGTGTTCTGGGCACGGCGAGTGCGCAGGGACGGCTGGCAGTTTCCGCAGGGCGGGATGAATTCCGACGAGACCCCGGTCGAGGCCATGTATCGCGAATTGCAGGAAGAAACCGGCCTGTTGCCCGAGCATGTGGAAGTGCTGGGGGCAACGCCCGGCTGGCTGCGTTACCGCCTGCCCAGCCGCGCCATCCGCCGCAACGAGCGGCAGGTGTGCATCGGCCAGAAGCAGGTCTGGTTCCTGCTGCGCCTGACCGGCGACGAGACGCACGTGAGCCTGGACCATACCGATTCACCCGAATTCGACCACTGGCGCTGGGTGGATTTCTGGTACCCGGTCGAGCACGTGGTGATGTTCAAGCGCGGTGTCTACGCGCGGGCGTTGCGGCACCTGGCGCCATTGGCGCGCGGGGTGGCGGGCAGCGAGGTCACGGCGATGCCGCAGAGCGCGCAGGAGGCCTGGATGCCCGGCCATGCCGCCGGCCACGAGCGGCCACGCAAGCGTTCGCGTGCGCGTGGGTACTGGCCGAAGAAGGTGCAGGGGGAAGGCCCCGCCGGTAGCTGAGCCGGGGTTTGACGAGAATGATTCAGGAAGATTATTGACAACCATTCTCGTTTTCGATGAAATGCCGGCAGGCCGCTCTTGGCCTGCCTGCCCCCGACGCCCGCCGTGTACGTCTGCATCTGCAACGGAGTGACCGACCACCAGATCCGCGAAGCCGCCGACAACGGCTGCAGCACGGTGGCCGAGTTGACCATGCGTACCGGTTGCGGCTCGACCTGTGGTTCCTGCCTGGACATGGCGGCTGAGCTGCTGGCCAAGGCGCGCGCCACGCACGGCTTGCCGCTGCCGATGCTGGAGCTGGGCAAGGCCGCCTGAGCGGCCGGGCCATCCCGGCGTTTCCCGCACCCGTTCTCCGTCCCGTCGTAGTCGGTGCCGCGCGTGCGTCACTGCCGCATGCGGCAAGGTCAATGAGCACGATTCGCGTTACTTCATCGTCCGCTGCATGGCGCTACAGTGCGCGCGTTCAACGTGTGCGGGAGCAACCCATGAAAGGCGACGCCAAGGTCATCGAATTCCTCAACAAGGCGCTCTACAACGAGCTGACCTCGATCAACCAGTACTTCCTGCACGCCAAGATGCTGAAGAACTGGGGGCTGAAGGAACTGGCCGAGCACGAGTACAAGGAGTCGATCGACGAGATGAAGCATGCGGACATGCTGTCCGACCGCATCCTTTTCCTCGAAGGGCTGCCGAATTTCCAGGCGCTGGGCAAGCTGCGCATCGGCGAGAACCCGACCGAGATCCTGCGCTGCGACCTGGCACTGGAAAGCGACGGGGTGAAGCTGCTGCGCGACGCGGTGGCCTACGCCGAGAGCATCGGTGACTACGTCAGCCGCGAGCTGTTCGTAAAGATCCTCGATTCGGAAGAGGAACACATCGACTGGCTGGAGACGCAGCTGGACCTGATCGAGCGCATCGGCGAGCCGAATTACCTGCTGACCAAGCTGGAAGACTGATTCAGCCGCGCGCGCCGGCCCCGGCGCGCATCTGGGCCTGGTAGCCGACCAGCGCCAGCCGGGCGCGGGCGAACTCGGCGATGATCAGCGCCACCATCACCGCCGGGCGGTCGAGCACGCCGGTGCGCGCGGCCAGTTCCACGCGCCGCGCCGCGGCCGACAGGGCCAGCGCGCCGACGTTGGCGCTGGCCGACTTGAGGCTGTGCGCCAGTTCGCGCAACTGCTCCAGGTCCGGCGCGACGGCAGCCTCCTGGAGCCTGCGCACCAACGGCGTGCTGTCGTCCAGGAACACGTCGATGATGGTGGCCGTTTCGTTGCCGGCGATCTCGCGCAGTTCGTCGAGTATTTCGCGGTCCAGGATCGGTGGAGCCGCGGCCTGCGCGTTCGCGTTCTCCTCGGTCGGGGCTGGCGCTGCTGCCTGTACCGGTATCGGCGCGGGGGCCGGCACGACGCTGGCCGGTGGCGGCGTGGCACTGCCCTGGCACCAGCGTTGCAGGCAAGCCTGCAGGTTGTCGCGGACGATGGGCTTGGACAGGTAGTCGTCCATGCCGGCGTCCAGGCAGCGCTGGCGGTCGCCGGCCATCGCGTTGGCGGTCATGGCGATGATGGGCAGGCGCGGGGCGCCGGTGGCGGCCTCGTGTTCGCGCCAGCGGCGGGTGGCGCCGTAGCCGTCCAGTACCGGCATCTGGCAGTCCATCAGCACTGCCGCGTAGGCGTTGCCGCGCATTTTTTCCAGCGCCAGCTCGCCGTTGGCGGCGGCGTCGGACTGGCAACCGATTGCGGCCAGCAGCTTCTGCGCGACCAGCAGGTTGACCGGGTTGTCCTCGACCAGCAGCACGCGGATGCCGGTGGGCGACCAGTTGGTTGCCGGTTCGGTGGGTGGCTCTGCGACGGCGGGCGCGCTGGACGCGGTGCTCGCCAACGCCGCGCGCAGTTCGTCGTCGGGGCATTGCCGGGGCAGGACGGTGGCGCCTGCGTACAGTTCGACCGGTACGGGGCCCTCGCCATGCAGCCAGACCAGTTGCACGCCGTCGCGGTTGTTGTCGCGCTGGATCGCGCGTTGCAGTGCGGTGGCGCCGTGGGGCAGGGATTCCAGGTCGCCGATGACGCCGTGCCAGCGCGTCGCGCCGTCGCGCAGCAGGTCCAGCGCCTCCTGCACCGTCTCCACCGCCCGTGGCTGGAAGCCCCAGTTCGGCAACAGCAACTGCAGGCGCTGGCGCAGCCGCGGTTCGCGGGTGACCAGCAGCAGCGGCCGCTGGCCGTGGGCCTGGCCGGGCTGGCGCAGGTCGCCGACCACCTTCAGTAGCGGGATCTCGAACCAGAACGTCGAGCCCTGGCCGGGCACGGAGGACAGGCCGATGCTGCCGTTCATCAGGTCGATGATGCGCTTGCAGATGGCCAGCCCGAGGCCGGTGCCGCCGTACAGGCGGGTGGTGGAGGCGTCGGCCTGGGTGAAGGCGTTGAACAGGCGCTCCTGCCGCGCGCTGTCGATGCCGATGCCGGTGTCGCGCACCTCGAAGCGCAGCCGGTGCTGCACCGGTGTCTCGCCGAGGCGGCGGACGTGGACCTGGACGCCGCCGTGCTCGGTGAACTTGATGGCGTTGACCAGCAGGTTGCTCAATACCTGCCGCAACCGCACCGGGTCGCCGCGTACCGCCAGCCGCACCGCCGGGTCCAACTGCAGGGTGATGCCCAGCCCCTTGTGCTCGGCCGAGCGCCGCATCAGCTGCAGCATCGAGTCGAGCAGCTCGCGCAGGTTGAAGGTGGTGATTTCCAGCTCCAGCCGCTGCGCTTCGAGCTTGGAGTAGTCGAGGATGTCGTCGACGATGCGGAACAGGGCGTGCGCGCTCTCGCTGGCGGTGTCGAGCATCTGCCGCTGTTCGGTGGCCAGCGGCCCCTGCGCGACCATCTCCAGCATCGGGATGATGCCGTTGAGCGGGGTGCGGATTTCGTGGCTCATCGTGGCCAGGAACTCGCCCTTGGCCAGCATCGCCGCCTCGGCGTCCTGCTTGGCCTGCAACAGCTGCTGTTCGAGCTGGTTGTGGCGTTGCTGCTCCTGGCGCAGGCGCTGCAGTTCGCGTTCGGCGTCGCGCGCGCGGCGTGCCTGCTCGTCGGCCGCGCGGGCCTGGCCGCGGGCGGCCCGCAGCGACAGCAGGGCGCACAGGGCGGCACCGATGGCGGCGGCCGCCGCCAGTGGCGGCTGCGCCGGGCCCGGCAACCACGGCAGGGCCGCGGCCGCGACTGCAAGCAGCGTGGCGCCCAGCGCCCAGCGGCCGCCTGCCGGGGTGTTCACAGCACCGCGTTCTGGAAGTCGAAGTCCAGTTCGCTGCCGACCGACTGCACCACGTTGCCCTGGATGAAATCGACGCCGCCCATCCACATCGCGGCGGCGGCCTGCGGGTCTTCGATCTGCTGGCCGACGACCTGCAGGTTGGCGCGGTGCGCGGCATCGATGACACCACGCAGCTCGTCGCGCAGCTTCTGGTCGGCATGGCTGCCGGCGTAGCGGCCGGCCATGCGCACGAAGCTCAGCGGCAGCTGGGTGAGCAGCGCGTTGGCTTCGGCGCCGGGTTCGAACTGGCTCAGGCAGAACTGCACGCCGGCCTGCATCAGGCGGTCGCAGAACTGCTGCAGCGTCACCGCGTGGACCAAGGCGTCGGCCAGGCGCACGTCGATCACCAGCGCGCTGCCGGAAATGCCGCGCTCGGCGATGGCCTTGAGCAGCCAGTCGGCGAAGGCCTCGCGCGCCAGCGTGCGCAGCGACTGCGAGACGAACAGGCGCATCGGCGGGGTGGCGAACTGGTAGCGGTGCAGCAGGCCCAGCGCGTGTTCCAGCACCTGCTGGTCGAGGTCGGCGATGCGCCCGGCGGCCTCGGCGGCGGGGATCACCTGCCCGGCCGAGAGCAGGGCGCCGTCGCTGCGGCGCATGCGCAGCAGCACCTGGTACTGCGCGGTGTCGCTGCCGGAGACGGCGACGATGGGTTGGTAGGCCAGTTCGAGGTGGCCGTCGAGCAGCGCCAGGTGTTCCTGCGCGGCAGCGTCGGCGGCGCTCTGGTGCGCGGCAATGCCGTCGGGGAGCAGGCGCGCCTGCAGGGCGGTGCGTTCCACCGCTTCCACGGCGGTGCCGGCGTCGGCGAAGCCCTGCGACAGGTGGGCGTGGCCGATGGCGCAGCGCAGGTGCACCGATTCCTCCTCGCGCACCAGGAACGGGTGCGCCGACAGCGATTCGCGCAGCGCGCGCGCCAGCGCCTCGACGGTGTTCTCGTCGATGTTGCGCGCCAGCAGCAGGAAGCTGTTGTCGCTCAGCCGCGCCAGCGGGTGCGGCCGCGCGGCCTCGCCCAGGCGCCGGCCGGCCTGCACCATCAGCCGTTCGAAGGCGGCGTAGCCGTAGCGTTCGCGCAGGCCCAGGGCGCTGGCGATCTCGATGAACATCAGCCCGCCGCTTTCCTTGCCGGCCAGCGCGGCATCCAGTTGCAGCATCAGGTTGTGGCGGGTGGGCAGGCCGGTCTCGGGATTGTTCATCGCCGGGCCGGCGCCGGTGCCGCCCTGGCCCTGCTGGCGCGCGCGGCGGATGCGGTTGGACACGGCCGCGACCAGGTGGCGCGGGCGGATCGGCTTGGTCAGGAAGTCGTCGGCGCCGCTGTCGAGCACTTCGAACTGGCGCTCGGGGTCGACGTCGCCGGTCAGGAACACGATCGGCAGCAGTTGCTGCTCCGGTTGCTGGCGGATCAGCGTGGTCAGGCGCATGCCGTCCAGCCCGGGCATGTGCAGGTCCATCAGGATCAGGTCCGGGCGGTGGGTGTCGATGGCCTGCTGCACGCCCTCGGCCTCCATCTGCATGATCGCCTGCATGCCGGCGCCGTGCAGCACGCTTTGCGCGAACAGCGCCTGCGAGCGGTCGTCCTCGACGATCAGCACCCGGTACGGCGCCTCGTTGGCGGCCTGCAGGCCGGGCGCCTGCACGGTGGGCGTGGCCGCGCCGGCGGCCGCCTCGGTGAGCTGGGCGCGCACGACCTCGGCCGGCTTGGCGCTCGCCACGCTCCAGCGTTGCCAGTAGTTGACCGGCGGGACTTCCGCGCGGACCGGGCGGGCGGAAAGGTTGGGTGTGTCGCTGCGTGCCATCGGTACTCCCCGTGAGCCGTGGATTATGCGGTCAAGGTGCCGGTGGCAGCGAATGCCGCGATGCGTCGCCGTGGCTATCGGCCGGCGCGAACAGGCGCTTGAGGCCGCGCCAGAGCATGCGCCAGGCCAGCCACACCGCCAGCGCGCCGAACAGGCTGGTGCCGAGCACGAACGCCAGCGCCAGCCACGGGTGCGCCAGTGCCAGTGCCAGCCCGCCGATGACCACGCTGTCCTCGGCGACCGACGCCATCCAGTTGCTGGCCGGTTCCGGCGAGGTGTTCAGCAGGGCGCGGGTGCCGGCCTTCAACCCGTGGCTGGCCAGCGCCACGCCGGCGCCGGCGACCAGCACGCCGGTGCTCAGCTCGCCATCGGGCGACAGCGTGGCCGCGGCCAGGAATGCGCCGGCCGGGACCCTTGCCAGCGTCTGCAGCAGGTCCCAGATCGAATCCACGCCGGGGATCTTGTCGGCGAAGAATTCGACCAGCGCCAGCGCGCCGGAGGTACCCAGCACCCACCATGACTGCGTGGCTTGCAGCGCCGGAGGCAGATCGACCCAGCCCAGCAGGCCGGCCAGGCCGACGCCGAACACGGTCAGGTACACGCGGATGCCGGCCAGCCAGGCCAGCAGGATGCCGATGACGAACACGTGGGCTTCGGTCATGGACGGCGCCAGTGGAAACCGGGGACAGGCTGGCAACTATCGGCGATGGCCGGGGCGATTGCCAGCCTTGCCGGCGGGGTGGCGGGCGCCGGGGTCGTTTACACTGCCCGACCGTTTCAGCCGGAGCGCAGGCGGCGCCCGCGGGCTGCCGCCGCCACTGTCATGAACAACCGTCCCTCGCGTTTCCAGATCACCCCGCGCGGCGCGCCGCGATACTCGCGTGGGCTGTCGTGGGCCATCGCCGTGTCGTGGCTGTTGTCGCTGCTGCTGGTGGGTTGGCTGGCCTCGCGCCATGCCTCGCCCGACGCCGGCAACCTGCGCGAGCGCCTGCGCCAGAGCGAGCAGCAGGCGCAGCTGCAGCTCGGGCAGATCGAGGAACTGCGGCAGCGGCAGGCCACGCTGGAGGCTTCCGACAAGATCAGCCGCGCCGCCACCACCGAGGTGCAGGCCTCGCTGGCCGAGCGCGAGGAGGAAATCGCCGGGCTGCGCGCGGACGTGGCGTTCTACGAACGGCTGGTGGGTGCCACCAGCCAGCGCAAGGGGCTGAATGCGCATTCGATCGAGTTCGCCGCCGAAACCGCCGGCAGCTGGCACTACAGCGTGGTGCTCACCCAGAACCTGAACCGCGGCGCGATCAGCCAGGGGCAGATGCGCTTCGCCGTGGAGGGGGTCCGGGACGGCAAGCTGGTCACGGTGAACTGGGACGAACTGCACCAGCGCAGCGCGGTGCCGGGGCAGGACTATTCCTTCCGCTATTTCCAGCAACTGGATGGCAGCGTGATGCTGCCCAAGGATTTCACACCGCAACGTGTGCGAATCTCGTTGGCTGGCCCGGGGGGGAGCGCCAACCAGACATTCGATTGGAAACTCGCCGGCAACGGCAGAGGGGAGTAAGCATGTTCGGAAACAAGTCCAGCCGCGACAGCCAGATGGTGGTGGACGCGCTGATCGGGCCGCAGGTGGTGATCCGCGGCGACGTGATGTTCAGCGGCGGGTTGTACGTGGAAGGTCGCATCGAGGGCAAGGTGGTGGCCGAGGACGGCGCCAGGGCAACGCTGACCCTGGCCGAGCAGGGCCATATCGAAGGCGAGGTGCGCGCGTCGGTGGTGGTGGTCAGCGGCAGCCTGGACGGCGACGTGCACGCCGACGAACGGGTGGAACTGGCGCCGACCGCGCGGGTCAACGGCAACGTCCATTACCAGGTGGTGGAAATGAGCGCCGGCGCGCAGCTCAACGGCCGCCTGCTGCACGCGGGCACGATGGCCGCGCTGCCGGCGCCGCAGGCGGTGGCAGCGGCGTCCGGAGAGGCTTGAATCGCGGCGGTCCCGTCCCCATGCTGAGCGCATGAGCACGCTCGTCTCCCTGCCCGGCACCCCGGCCGCGCCCGACTACCAGTCCCTCGACCGCCCGCTGAACTTCACCGTGGCGGCGGCGGCCAAGGTGCACGAACTGATCCGTGACGAGGGCAACGACGCCCTCGCCCTGCGCGTCTACATCCAGGGCGGCGGCTGCTCGGGCTTCCAGTACGGGTTCGAGTTCGACGAAAACCGCGCCGACGACGACCTGGCCGTCGTCACCGAGGGCGTGACCCTGCTGGTGGACCCGCTGAGCCTGCAGTACCTGATGGGCGCCGAGGTCGATTACAGCGAGAGCCTGACCGGCGCCCAGTTCGTGATCCGCAACCCCAACGCGCGCACCACCTGCGGCTGCGGCAGCAGTTTCACGGTGTAGTGCCACGTTTTTGCAAGCCCCTCTCCCTGCGGGGCGAGGCCGCACGGC
>NZ_LDJP01000057.1 GCF_001431505.1 Stenotrophomonas daejeonensis | reverse complement strand
TTCCCCCTGCGGGGGAAGGTGCCCGAAGGGCGGAAGGGGGTATGGCGTAATGGGGATGGTGCAGCAGTGCAACGTTGAAACAACACGCGAGTTCGTTGCAGTTCCGCTCAGCCTGCCCCTCACTCCAACCCCTCTCTCCCCAAAGGGACTTCCTGCTGTCGCCGGAGTGAGAAGGACTTTGAGGCCAGCATCTTCAAAAAAAGCGGGCCTGGAAATTCCAGGCCCGTTGGAGGAGAAAAGACTACTTCATGCAACGTGTCGCGGTTTGCCGCGCTGGATCAGAACGCGAAGCGCAGCGAGGCCATGTAGCGACGGCCGCTCAGGTAGGCACCGCGGGTGAGCTGTTCCACGCCCGAGTAGGAGTGGTACTTCTCGTCGAGCAGGTTCATGCCTTCCAGCGCAACGGTCAGGTTGTCGGTGATCTTGTAGGAAACCGAGGCGTCCACCGAGGTGTAGTCCATCGTCCACAGGTCGCGGCCACCGCTGACGTTGGTGAAGTACTTGTCGCGCCAGTTGTAGGTGACGCGGGCGGCGAACTTGTCATTCTCGAAGAACGGGGCGATGTTGATCTGGTTCTTCGAGTTGAACGGCAGTGGACGGCCATTGGTGGCCTCGCCATCGGAGTAGGTGTAGTTGGCCACGATGCCGAAGCCCGCACCGAAGTTCTGCTGCCAAGCCAGCGAATACCCCTTGATCTTGGCGTCGCCGGCGTTCTGCGGGCGGTCCACCTGGTACTGGGTGTCCGTGTTCTGGTTCTGGTTCCAGTGGGTCTCGGTACGCGAGGCCATCAGGATGTAGTCGGCCACGTCACGATAGAACATCGAAGCCGCCAGGATGGCATCCTGCGAGAAATACCATTCGGCCGAGAAATCCAGGTTGGTCGAGCGGTACGGCTTCAGGTCCGGGTTGCCGCCACCGCCGGTCAGGGTCTGGTCGGCCAGCCACAGGTAGCTGGAGACGTCGGCATAACCCGGGCGGGCCATCGTCTTGGCCGCCGAGAAGCGCAGCACCAACGAATCGGTGGCGTCGTAGACCAGGTTCAGGTTCGGCAGGGTGTTGTTGTACTTGCTCTTCTGCACGCGCCATTCATAGCTGCCCGCCGGGCAGTCGCTGGTGTTGACGGTGCAGGCCCAGGCGCCGGAGCCGACGTCGGTCTGCACGTAGCGCACGCCGATATTGCCGCGCAGGCGATCGATGCTGAAATCAGCCTGCAGGTAGGCGGCCTTGGTGTCTTCCTCGATGGTCCAGGTGTTGCGGACGAACTCGGCGGCGTTGAACGGCGAGACTTCCGGCATGGTCTGCCACGGTGCCAGCCAGTCGCCGCTGCTGATGAAGTCGGCCAGCTTCCAGCCGTCGATGGTGAAGCGCTTGCCGAGGTCGCCATAACCGCCGAAGCCGCTCAGGTAGTTGCCCGGCAGTTGGCGCGGATCGAAGTCGGCGGCATTGCCGTCGCCATACCCGGCAACCGAAGCAAGCGCCACGCCCTTCTGGACCTGGCTGGTTTCATGGCTGCGTTGCTTGTAGCCGAAGCGCAGCAGGTAGACCGGCGAATCCAGCTTGATGCCGAAGTCCACCTGGCCGTACGTTTCCTTGTCCACGGTCGGCTTCTCGACCAGGTTGCCGCCCCAACCGGTGTTCCACGACGGGTCGTTGGGATCCGCACCCCAGCCGCCGTCCATCTGGAACATGTCCGGGTTGGTGAACGGGTTGGCGCCGTTGAAGGTCACGCTGCCGGGGTTCTTCGGCGCGCCGGCGATGGACCAGGTGTAATCGGTACGCGCCAGGAATTCGCCGAACACCTGCTCCGGGCCGCCCTCGGCCTTGGTGGTGCCGATGTGGGTGGAAGCGAACCAGCGCTCGTCGTTCCAGTCTGCCTTGATGTCGTAGGTTTCGGATTCGACCTTGGCGCGGCGGTTCTGCAGGTCGAAGATGGCCAGCGCGTTCTTGTGGGTGCCGCTGGTGATCAGGCCGTCCTTGACGGTCAGGTCGGTCATCGTGAACAGGCTGTTCCAGGCATTGCCCGGCATCACGAACATGGCCTGCGACATGTGGTCGAAGTTGGCGTCGATCTTCAGTGCGTTCAGCTCGACGTTGAGCTTCTCGACCGGCTTGAACTGCAGGGTGGCCGAGTAGGTGTTGCGCTTGCGCTCCTGCTCGAAGAAGTGGGCGCTGATCGAGTTGGGGCCGACGGCGTCGAGGTTGTTGGCCAGCGTGTCGGCGCAGCTGCCGACGCAGGTGGGATCCTTCGGTGCGCCGATCGACCAGTCCATCGGCGGGTCGACGACGGAACCGCCGCCGCCCTGGCCCTGGTAGTAGTCGCGGCCGGTCACGTGGCCATAGGCCTCGATGCCGTCGCGGCGGATGCTCTCGTGCTGCGACTGTGCCGACAGCATCACGCCGAAGGTCTCGGCGTCGTTCTTCCAGCCGAACGCGGCCGACGCCTGCGGGTCGGTCTTCTTGACGCGGTCATTGCGCGCATAGCTGACCTGGCCGGTGATGGAAACCTTCTCCGGCATGTCCAGCGGCTTGCGGGTGGAGATGATGACGGTGCCGCCGATCGAGCCTTCCTCCAGGCGCGCTTCCGGCGACTTGAACACCTCCACCTTGCCCACCAGCTGCGGGGCCAGCAGCGAGTAGTTGAACGTGCGGGTCGGGAAGTCGCTCATGTTCCAGTCGCCCGAGGCGATGGACTGGCCGTTGAGCAGCGTGCGGTTCAACGCCGGGTCGGTGCCGAGGATGGACACCTTCTCGCCCTGGCCGTAGGCGCGGTCGATGGTCACGCCGGGAATGATGGTCATCGCCTCGGCGACGTTGCTGGCCGGGAACTTGCCCACGTCCTCGGCGGTGATGACGTCGACGATGGCGTCGGCGTTGCGCTTGGATTCCAGCGCCTGCTGCAGGCTGGCGCGGATGCCGGTGACGACGACGCGGTCAAGCTCGGTCGCGTCCTGCTGCGGGGCTTCCTGGGCGTGCGCCGAGAAGCTCAGACAGGTGACGATGGCGGCGGATAGTACGGACTTGCGATACCTCATGATGTCTCTCCTCATCATTGGATGGAATGTCCGGGGTGAACCGGGATTGCCTTGCCTGCTGCGGGGGTGGGACCGTGCGGAGCATCGGAGTTGCCTGCACGGCGGTGCTTGCCGGAGTGCCGGCTCAATGGTTCCTCCGTGCCTGGTACCAGCGGGTGGCGCCGATGACGCCCAGTTGCCCGTGCTCGACCAGCTTCACGGGAATGCGTTGCAGCGCCTCGCCCATCGGCCCCTTGTTGAGGAAGCGCTCGACGAAGCGGCTGTTCTGGATGAAGGGACCGAAGCGCGGCAGGATGCCGCCGGCCAGGTAGATGCCGCCCTGGATGCCGTAGAACAGCGCCATGTCGCCGACGGCCGAGCCGAGGAAGGCGCAGAACAGCTCCAGGGTTTCGGTGGCCAGCGCATCGCTGCCGTCGCAGGCGGCGGCGCTGACAGCATCGGGCGTGGTGTGCGTGGGCGTGGCACCGCGTACTGCGCACAGTGCGTGATGGAGCCTGAGCAGGCCGGGGCCCGACAGGACCTGCTCTATGGAGACGTGGGAGCGTTCGCGCAGCAGGTGCCGCAGTACGGCGATCTCCAGCTCGGTGGTCGGGGCGAGCGATGCCTGGCCGGCCTCGGTGGCGAGCACGACGGTACGCTTGCCGGCAGGGATCCAGACGGCGGCGCCGAGGCCGGTGCCGGGGCCAACGATCAGGACCGGTCCGTGGGCCGCCTGCGCCGGCCCGGCCAGCTGCAGCACCTGGCTTGCGTCCATGTGTGCGGCGGCATGGGCGACGGCCTCGAAATCGTTGACGACGTGGACGGCGCGGAAGCCGAGGTCGTCGCGGATGCGATGGGTGGACAGCGGCCACGGCAGGTTGATGGAGATGACCGAGCCATCGTCGCGGGCGTAACCGGCAGTGGCGATGACGCATTCGGCCACGGGCGGCTGGTGGCCGGCGAAGTCGGCCAGGATGGCGCTGAGGCTGGAATGGTCGGCGCAGCGGTACTTGCGGTAGGCGAGTACCTCGATGGCGTCGCTTCCGTCGCTGCTTGTCCGGATCAGGCCCACGCGCACATGCGTGCCGCCCACGTCGGCGGCGATCAGCTGCGCGGCCGAGGTGGAGGGGGCATGGGCTGGCATGAGGCTGGCGGTCACTGGTTTCCCCGATGGATGCGCGGCGCTGCGTAGTGCCGTGATGGCTGGAGTGTCGGGGGTGCGTGACAACGATGTCAAGCTGTTATGCAAAAAATTTTCAGAATGGTTTCAAGGCGAAATATTGCGGGTTTTCCGCATTAGAAGGGCGGAAATTCGTTCCTGTGGAAATCCATCAGAACGGAACGCCTGTCCTGCATCAGAATTTTCGGCTTGTTGTGAAATTTTTTCGCATGATTTTCAGGGCGGAATGTCGGCTCCGGACACGCCAAGGCCACCGTTTCCGGTGGCCTTGGGGGATCCTTGTCGCGGTAGCGAGGGGGATTCCTCGTCTTTTCAGTTCCCGGTTTGCAGCCGCACCCAATCCAGCGTCCACATGTCCGGGCGGGTGTCGCCAGTGAAGCGGATGCACAGGTCGCCACGGGCCTTGGCCGGCGCGAGGGGCGCTTCCAGTTCGATGAAACCATCGGCATCCGGCGCGGCCGGCAGCGGCAGCGATACCAGCGGCTCGCCCTGGCACTGGTCGCCGAGGATTTCCAGTTCGCCATGCGCGCTGTGCGCCGGCGCGAACTTGCGGTTCGGCTCGTCGTGGGCCAGCTGGAAGTTGTAGGGAATGCGGCCGGCGCGCAGCTTCACCCCGGTCACGCCGCCCAGGTCGGCGTCCTGCCACAACCAGCACGGGTTGAAGATGTTGACGTTGAAGATGGCGCGCTGGCCCTCGGCCGGGCCGTCGTCTTCCAGCCGCAGCAGCAGCTTGCCGTCCCCGGGGCACAGGCCGAGCTGGGTGTCCTCGCGCACCAGCAGCGAATCGGCGGTGACCTCGAAGCGGCTGGCGGCGGCCAGCGGCTGGCCGTCGAAGAACGCCGCGGCGTTCACCCGCGCCGGCAGTGCCACCTGCAGCGGCTGGCTGTAACCGGGCGATGCCGCGCTCACCTCGCTGCCGTCCAGCGTGTAGTGGATGGCGTAGCCGAGCGGGGTGGCCAGCGTGATCTCGGCGGTGCCGGCGGCGCGGTTGCCCTGGTCCTGCATGTCCACCTGGAACGGCGTCTGCGCATAGCCGATGCCCATTGCCCGGTAGCGCTGCAGCTGGCGCGGCAGGCGTTGCAGGAAGCCGTCGAAGCCGCGCTGTTCCGGCGGGCTCCAGCCGGTTTCGGCCACCGCGGCCAGGCGCGGGAACAGGTGGTGTTCCAGCCATGCGTCGTTGCGGGTGTGCTCGGTGAACAGTGTGGCCTGCAGGCCGAGGATGTGCGCGCGCTTGTCCGCGGCCAGCTCCGTCGGCACTGGTTCGAAGTCGTAGACCTTGCGCAGTTCGGTCGTCGTCGGCCGGCCCGGCGGTTCGTTCGGCGAGCCGGTCTGCAGGTAGTCCATGTACATGTGGGTGACCGGGGCCATCACCACGTCGTGGCCCTCGCTGGCGGCCTTCAGCCCGCCCTCGGTGCCGCGCCAGGACATCACCGTGGCTTCTTCCGGCAGCGGGCCTTCGAGGATTTCGTCCCAGCCGATCAGGCGGCGGTCGTGCTGCGCCAAGAATCGTTCGAGCCGGCTGACGATGTGGCTCTGCATCGCCATCTCGTCGCTGGCGCCGATCGCGCGCATGTGTTCCTGCACGCGGCTGGAGGCGATCCACTGGTCCTTGACCGCCTCGTCGCCGCCGATGTGCACGTAGCGGGCAGGGAACATGTCGATCACTTCGAGCAGCACGTTCTCCAGGAACTGCAGCGTGCTTTCCTCGGTGTTGAACAGGTTGGGGAACACGCCCCACTGGTTGTCGATGATGAGCGGCTGGTCGATGCTGCCCAGCTCCGGGTAGGCGACGATGGCGGCGGTGGCATGGCCGGGCACGTCGATTTCCGGGATCACCTGGATGTGCCGCTGCGCGGCATAGGCGACGATCTCGCGGATCTGCTCCTGCGTGTAGTAGCCGCAGTAAGTACGCGGCTGCCCGGTGGCCGGGTCGCGGCCGGCATCGCCCAGCGGTACGCGGCAGCTGCCCACTTCGGTGAGCTTCGGGTAGCGCTTGATCTCCATGCGCCAGCCCTGGTCGTCGGTGAGATGCCAGTGGAAGGTGTTGAGCTTGTGCTGCGCCATCGCGTCGAGCAGCTTCCTGATCTCGTCCATGCTCTGGAAATGACGCGCCGAATCCAGCATCAACCCGCGCCAGGCGAAGCGCGGCGCATCGGCGATGCTGGCAGCGGCGACGCGGCCGGCGTCGTTGCCGGTGAGCAGCTGCGCGGCGGTCACCGCGCCGTAGAACAGCCCGGCCTCGTCGCGCGCGCTGACGTCGATGCCGGTGTTGGACACCTTCAACGCATAGCCTTCGGCGCCGGTGGCGGCCGCGGCATCGAGGTGGAAGCGGACCTGCGCCCTGCCGCCGGCATCGGCAACGGCCAGCGTCGGCCCGCCGTTCTGCGCCAGCAACTGCACGAACTGGTTGGCGACGCGGCGCGCGGCTTCATCGCTGCCGGCGACGCGGGTGGAAGGCTTCAGCGTGAAGTCCTTGCCATCGGCTGCCTGGTAGTGGGCCGGCAGCGGGATCAGGGGCAGCGTGTCCGCGGCCTGTGCCTGCGGCATGCAGGCGCCGAGCAGCAGGCCGGCCGCGAGCCAACGGGTTCGCAAAGCGGCGAGGCGGGGCGTGGTCATGGGCGTGGCTCCTTGGATGGAAGTGAAGCGATGGTGGAACGGGTCCCCGGGCATGGCCAGTGCGTTGTTGGCGCGCGGACCTTGGAGCGCCTTCGCTACCGACGTGGGCCGGGATGCGCGGCGGGTTCCGGTGGAGCACCTTCTCCCGACCGGAGAAGGAAAGGGAATGCAAAGTGCCCACAGGCGAGGGACAAGCTCCGTTTTGCATATCGCAAAAAAGCGCCGGGCCCGGAATGATCCAGGCCCGGCGCTCATGCTATCCGGCGATGTTGCGTGCCGGGGTGGATCAGAACTTCACGCGAGCGTTGAAGTAGTACTGGCGACCGTTGCTGTAGAACGCGGTCGGGATGCTGGCGCTCTGGTAGTACTTGTAGGTCGGGTCGTTGAGGTTCAGCGCATCCAGGCTGAAGCTCAGGTGGTCATTGACCTTGTAGCTCAGTGCCACCGACAGCGTGCCGAATTCGTCCTGGTAGTACGGGTTGGCACCGGACAGGCCGATCAGGAACTTCGAGCGGTAGGTATAGCCCACGCGTGCACCGAAGGTGTCGTTCTCGAAGTAGGCACCCACGTTGTAGGTGTTCTTCGAGGTGCCGGTCAGGTTGTTGCTGCCGTCCGCCCAAGTGTGCGAGGTGCTGCCATCGGCATAGGTATAGTTGGTGGTGATGCCGAAGTTGTCGCCGAGCGGCTGCTCGTACACGAACTCCACGCCGGTGACCTTGCCGTCGGAATTGACCGGCACCGAGACGTTGTACGGCTCCAGCTGGTGGGTCAGTTCGCTGAACAGCATCTGGGTCTCGGTGCCGAAGGCCACGTAGTCCTTCAGGTTCATCGAGTAGGCGCCGATCGACAGCAGGCCGCGCGGCATGAAGTACCACTCGAGGTTGGCATCGAAGTTGGTGGACAGGATCGGCTTCAGGTGCGGGTTGCCGCCGCCGCCGGTCTTGTTCAGGTCCGAACCCCAGGACGAAGCACCCAGTGCCGAGAAGTCCGGCAGCGTCTGGGTCTGCGACGCAGCGAAGCGGAACACCAGGTTGTCGGCCATGTCGAACTTGATGTTCGCGCTCGGCAGGATGCGGCTGTGCTTGTTGCTGGTGTTCACGATCTTCCAGCCACCCCACACCGGGCAGCCCCAGCCGCAGGGATCGGGGCCCGGGCCCTGGGCGAACAGGCTGGTGACATCGGCGTTGGCGACGTCGCTGACCGACTGGTAGGACATGATGTCCTGGTCGATGTTGACGTAGCGCAGGCCGACGTTGCCGCTCCAGCTGTCACCAATGAAGTTGGCCTGCACGTAGGCGGAGAAGTTCTTCTCCTGCACCTTCCACTCGGCACCATAGTTGTGGCGGCCATTCGGGCCGTCATCGTCGGACAGCCAGGTGGAGTTGTTGACCACCGCGTCCTTCAGTGCGCCCGGGGTGAAGTACCACAGGTTGCGCGGGAAATCGCCGCCGATGTTGCTGGCGAAACCACCCGGATACGGTGAGGTGGCACCGTTCTGCAGCGCGCTCCAGATATCGCCGGGGCTGGCGCCTTCCGGGGACAGGGCTTCGCGCTTGTGGTCGGCGTAGCGGGCGCCGAAGTCGATCGAGCTCAGGGTGCCGTCGTTGAAGTACTGGCTGAAGTCGGCGGTGAACCACTTTTCCTTGTCTTCCGCGGTTACCTGCTGGTTGCCCCAGGTACCGAAGCTGGTCACGCCGGCCGGGGTGAGGTCGCCGCCGACGTTCCAGTCGATCGGAGAACCGTTGCCGTGGGTGCTCCAGCTGGCGCCGCCGCCGTTGGCCAGGGTCACCTCGGCGATGAACTGGCGCGGGGTCGAGCCTTCGCCCTTGGTGGAGCCGGCCTGGAACTTGGCGCTCAGGTTGTCGGTGACCTGCCAGTCGGCGTCGAGGGTGACGTAGCTGCTCTTGGCGGTGGCCTCGCGGTAGATCATGTCGTAGACCGCGTAGTCGGTACCCGCAACACCGGTGTACTTGGCATCGGTGAGCACGCCGTCCTTGACCACGTAGCCGGCATCCGGCGCCTGGCTGTTGGCGAAATGGCCGCCCCACATCATGAAGTTGCGGTTGTAGTTGTTGGCGTCCATCTTCGAGGTGAAGCCTTCGACGCCCAGCGTGAGGGTGTCGGACGGCTTGAACTGCAGGGACAGCAGGCCGCCCTTGCGCTCACGGGTCTGTTCGAACAGGGTCGAGCCGAGCAGGCCCGGTGCCCATACGCCGACCAGGTCGGGATTGGTGGCGGCCACCGGATCGGTGGCGCCGATCTGGAAGAAACCGCCCGGGATTTCCTGGGCTTCGCGGCGCAGCTCGCGCTTCTGGCTGAACGCCTGCACCATCACGCCGAAGGTGCCATCGTCGTTCTTGTAGTTGAACAGGCCCGACAGCTGCGGATCGTTGGACTCGGCCTGATCCGAGCGCACCAGGCCGACCGATGCCTCGGCGGTGATCTGGTTGGCGAACTCCAGCGGCTTGCGGGTGATGATGTTGACGGTACCGGTGGTGCCGCCGTCCTGCAGCTTGGCCTGCGAGGACTTGTTCACTTCCACCGAGCTGACCAGCTCGGACGGCAGCAGGGTGTAGCTGACGCTGCGGCCGACGTTATTGCCCTGGCTGAGTACGAACCAGTCGGCCGAGCCGACGCTGTGGCCGTTGATCAGGGTCTGGGTCAGGCTCGGACTGGTGCCGCGCAGGCTGACGCGGTCGGCTTCGTCGAAGCCGCCTTCATCGGCCGAGGACGAGCTGATGTTCACGCCCGGCAGGCGCTGCAGGGTGTCGGCGACGTTGTGCGCCGGCAGCTTGCCGACGTCTTCGGCGGTCACCACTTCAACGCGGCTGTTGGCCTCGCGCTTGGTGTCCAGCGATTTTTCCATCGAACCGCGGATGCCGGTGACGGTGATGGTGTCCAGGTCGGTGGCCTGGGGCTGCGCTTCCTGCGCGTGGGCGCCGAAGGCAAGGCAGCTGACGATGGCTGCCGAAAGCAGGGTCTTGCGATGCATGTTGTCTCTCCTCAACATCGGGGTGAATGGCACCGGGGTGCCGCGTTACTGCGTCTTGCTGGTGGTTCTGCTGCTTATGCTGCGAAGGCTTGGGTGGCCGACTTTTCCAGATACCAACTGGCCGCGCCGATGACGCCCAGTTGCCCGTGCTCGACCAGCTTCACGGGGATGCGCTGCAGCGCCTTCGTCATCGGCCCCTTGTTGAGGAAGCGTTCGACGAAGCTGCTGTTCAGAAGGAATTGGCCGATCTTCGGCAGGATGCCGCCGGCCAGGTAGACGCCGCCCTGCACGCCGTAGAGCAGGGCCATGTCGCCGATGGTCGAACCCAGGATGCCGCAGAACAGCTGCAGGGTTTCGACCGCGAGCGGGTCGCTGCCGTCGCAGGCGGCGGCGCTGACCGCATCGGGCGTGGCATGCACCGGCGTGGCGCCGCGCACGGCGCACAGGGCGTTGTAGAGGTTGAGCAGGCCGGGACCGGACAGGGCCTGCTCGATCGACACGTGCGGGCGGTCATGCAGCATCTGCCGCAGCACCGCCAGCTCCAGTTCGGTGGTGGCGGCCAGCGAAGCCTGCCCGGCCTCGGTGGCGAGCACGACCGAGCGCTCGCCGACCGGGATCCACACCGCCGCGCCGAGGCCGGTGCCGGGGCCGACGACCAGCGTCGGGCCGCGCGGCGCGTCGGCCGGGCCGGTGAGCTGCAGCACCTGGCTGTCGCCGATGTGGGCCGCGGCGTGGGCGACGGCCTCGAAGTCGTTGACCAGGTGCACGTTGCGGAAGCCGAGCTCATCGCGGATGCGGCCCGACGACAGCGGCCACGGCAGGTTGGCGGAAATGACGGTGCCGTCGGCCAGCGCGTAGCCGGCGGTGGCGATGACGCAGTCGGACACCGGCGGGTTGTGGCTGGCGAAGTCGGCCAGGATCGCGCCGAGGCCCGGATGGTCGGCATTGCGGTACTTGCGGTAGGACAGCACCTCGATGGCGGAGCCGCTGCCGGCGCGGACCAGGCCGACGCGGACGTGTGTGCCGCCGACGTCGGCGGCATAGAACGGCTGTGGCGCGCGCTCGGGTGAAGAGGTCTGCAGTGTGGGGGCAGCAGCGATCACTCGGTTTCCCTGTGGCATGGGGCGCCGGTCAGGCGCCTTACGGGGGCCGAGTCTGTAATCGTTCTGACAACGATGTCAACGGATTTTTGCAACTTTCGATGCTGCAATGCGTCACATTTTGCGCAGGCTGTGGCGGTGCCGGGATCGTTGCATTCGACACCATGTAATTGATGTATCAAGTGCCTGCGCGGCAAGAGCATTGATGCGCGGCGTCCTGCGCTTTTCCGCATCGTCGCGCGGCGCCTCGCGGGTGGGATGCCCGGTTGACAAAGTTGTCAAGGCCAACGGATAAATGTGACAACGTTGTTCCCAGTTGCATGACCGGCGCGAGCCGCCCCTCACACGCTGCAGGAGCTTTTCCATGTCCGCTGTTCCCGCTTCCACGCCGCGCGCCGGCATGGCTTCGTCCATCGCCATCGTCGGTGGGTTGTTCTTCATCCTCGGCTTCTGTACCTGGATCAACGGGCCGCTGATCGCCTTCGTCAAACTGGCCTTCGAAGTCAGCGAGGTGTCGGCCTTCCTCGTGCTGATGGTGTTCTACCTGTCGTATTTCTTCCTCGCGCTGCCGGCCTCGTGGATCCTCGAGCGCACCGGCATGAAGAAGGGCCTGGCGCTGAGCCTGGCGGTGATGGCGGTGGGCGCGATGCTGTTCGGCCAGTTCGCCACCCAGCGCTGGTTCGCCGGCGCGCTCGGCGGCCTGTTCGTGATCGGCGGCGGCATGGCGCTGCTGCAGACCGCGGTGAACCCGTACATCTCCATCCTCGGCCCGATCGAGGGCGCGGCCCAGCGCATCGCGCTGATGGGCATCTGCAACAAGGTCGCCGGCATCCTCGCGCCGATCGTGATCGGCTCGCTGGTGCTGCACGGCATCGGCGACCTCGACGCGCAGGTGCAGGCCGCCGATGCGGCGACCCGGACGCAGTTGCTCAACGACTTCGCCGCCAAGATCCATGCCCCGTACATGGTCATCGCCGGCGTGCTGCTGGTGGTGGCCGTCGGCGTGCTGTTCTCGCCGCTGCCGGAAGTGCGCGCGGCCGAGGCCAATGCCGGCGGCGCCGGCGGCAGCGCCGACAAGCGCAGCATCTTCCAGTTCCCGCACCTGTGGCTGGGCGTGCTGTGCCTGTTCCTGTACGTCGGCGCGGAAGTGATGGCCGGCGACGCCATCGGCACCTACGGCAACGGCTTCGGCCTGCCGCTGGACAGCACCAAGCTGTTCACCTCCTACACGCTGACGGCGATGCTGGTCGGTTACCTGGTCGGGCTGGTGCTGATCCCGCGCTTCGTTTCGCAGGAACGCTGGCTGGCCGTGTCGGCGGCGCTGGGCGTGCTGTTCTGCGTGGGCGCCTACGTCACCCGCGATTACGTATCGGTAGGCTTCGTCGCCGCGCTGGGCTTCGCCAACGCGATGATGTGGCCGGCGATCTTCCCGCTGGCGATCCGCGGCCTGGGCCGTTTCACCCAGACCGGCTCGGCGCTGCTGGTGATGGGCATCGCCGGCGGCGCGATCATTCCGCAGCTGTTCGCGCTGCTCAAGCACCAGTACCCGGAGCAGTTCCAGCTGGTGTTCGCCGCGCTGATGGTGCCGTGCTACCTGTACATCCTGTTCTTCGCCGTGGCCGGGCAGCGTGCGGGGCGCGCGCACGGTGGCTGAATCGAGCATCATGGCGGCCATCCCAGCCAGGCAGGAAACAGGTATGCGCAGACCCACCATCAAGGACGTCGCCGAGCGCGCCAAGGTGTCGCTCAAGACGGTATCGCGGGTCATCAACAACGAGCCTTCGGTGATGCAGGCCACCCGTGCGCGCGTGCTGCGCGCGGTGGCCGAGCTGGACTACGAGCCGGACCCGTCGGCGCGCAACCTGCGCAGCAATACCTCGTTCGTGATCGGGCTGGTGTACGACAACCCCAACCCGTACCACATCATCGGCGTGCAGAACGGCGTGCTGTCGGCCTGCCGCGAAACCGGCTTCGGCCTGCAGATCCATCCGTGCGACGCGACCTCGCCGATGCTGGCCGAGGAGCTGGCCGACTGGGTGCAGCGCTCGCGGCTGGCCGGGCTGGTGCTGACCGCGCCGATGTCCGAGCGCCCGGAACTGGTGGCCGCGCTCACCGCGCGCGGCATCAAGACCGTGCGCATCATCGCCGCCACCGAGGACCCGGACGACGGCCCCTGCGTGTTCGTCGACGACCGCGATGCGGCCTACGAGATCACCGAGCACCTGATCCAGCTCGGCCACCAGCGCATCGGCTTCCTGTGGGGCGGGCCGGAGCACCGCTCCAGCGGCGAGCGCCATGCCGGCTACGAGGCGGCGCTGAAGGACTACGGCATCCCGCTGGACAAGCACCTGGTGGTGCCGGGCGACTACACCTTCGACGACGGTTTCCGCGGCGCGCGGCGCCTGCTGGCGCTGCGCGAACCGCCCACCGCGATCTTCGGCTCCAACGACGAAATCGCCGCCGGCGTGCTGGCCGCGGCCAATTCGGTCGGCCTGAACGTGCCCTACGACCTGTCCATCGCCGGCTTCGAGGACAGCCCGTTCTCGCGCCAGTCGTGGCCGCCGCTGACCACCGCCAAGCAGGCCACCGGCGACATCGCCCGGCATGCCGCGCGCCTGCTGATCAACCAACTGCGCACCGACGCCTACGACGACAACCCGATGCAGTTGCAGAACCAGGGTTTCGTGCCGCAGCTGGTGGTGCGCGGCTCCACCGCGCCGCTGCGCCAGCAGCCGCTGCGGCCAGCGACTTCCTCCCCCGATCTTTCCGAGTAGACCCATGTTGCCCAGCGAGACCGAAACCCTGATGTTCAACGAGGCGGCTTCCAGCGCCGCCGTCATCGCCGCCCAGTACGCGCGCAACCGCGAGGTGGTGCAGGCGCTGGCCGCCGACCTGCGGCAGAACCCGCCGCCGTTCGTGGTGACCTGCGCGCGCGGCAGCTCGGACCATGCCGCCACCTACGCCAAGTACCTGTTCGAGACCCAGCTCGGGCTGGTCACCGCGTCGGCGTCACCGTCGGTCGGTTCGGTCTACGAGGCCTCGCAGCAGTTGCGGGGCGCGCTGTACCTGGTGATCTCGCAGTCGGGCAAGAGCCCGGACCTGCTGCGCAACGCCGAGGCCGCCAAGGCCGCCGGCGCGCGCGTGGTGGCGCTGGTCAACGTCGAGGATTCGCCGCTGGCGCAGCTGGCCGACACGGTGATCCCGATGGCCGCCGGCGCCGAGCGCAGCGTGGCCGCGACCAAGAGCTACCTCGCCTCGCTGGCGGCCATCCTGCAACTGGGCGCGTACTGGCGCAACGACCCGGCGCTGGTCGCCGCGCTCGACGCGCTGCCGGCGGCGCTGTCACAGGCATGGGAGTGCGACTGGAGCGCGGTGACCGATGGCCTGGTCGAGGCCCACAACCTGTTCGTGGTCGGCCGCGGCCCCGGCCTGGCCGCCGCGCAGGAAGCGGCGCTGAAGTTCAAGGAAACCTGCGGCCTGCACGCCGAGGGCTACAGCTCGGCGGAAGTGAAGCACGGCCCGATGGCGCTGGTGGGCAAGGATTTCCCGGTGCTGGCCTTCGCCCAGCCCGACGAAACCGGCGCCGGCACCCGCGCGCTGGCCGATGAATTTGCCGCTCGCGGTGCCCGTGTATGGCTGGCCGGCGAGGGCGGCAACCTGCCGGTCGCCACCGCACCGCACCCGCTGTGCGCGCCGCTGCTGACGGTGCAGAGCTTCTACCGCGCGATCAACGCACTGGCGTTGCGCCGTGGCTTCAACCCGGATTTGCCGCCGCATTTGAACAAGGTGACCGAGACGGTGTGATGCTTTTCCCTTCTCCCGGCGGGAAGGGGCGGAGTTTCCCGTAGGTGCCGGGCTTGCCCGGCACGGGGACTTCACGGAAATGCATACGGGGCAAGCCCCGTATCTACAGCAGGTAGGCCGGGGTTACACCCCCGGCGTTCGGGGAGTGCCGGTGTCGGGGGTGTAACCCCGACCTACGACCAAACTCCAGCAGCAGGAAACCGGAAAGATGACCAGTTACGCATTGACCAACGCCCGCGTCCTGAGCGACGACGATTTCCAGTCCGGCATCGCCGTGTGCGTGCAGGACGGCAAGGTCGCCAGGCTGTTGCCGGAAGCGGCGCTGCCGGCGGGCCTGCCGCGCCATGACCTCGGCGGCGGCTGGTTGCTGCCCGGCTTCATCGACGTGCAGGTCAACGGCGGCGGCGGCGCGCTGCTCAACAACACCCCGGACGTGGATGCACTGCGCGCGATGATGCGCGGCCACCGCCGCTTCGGCACCACCGGCATGCTGCCGACGCTGATCAGCGATGACGCGGCGGTGATGGCGGAGGCCATTGCCGCGGTGCGGCAGGCCATCGCCGAAGGCGTGCCGGGCATCCTCGGCATCCACCTGGAAGGGCCGTACATCGCGCCGGCGCGCAAGGGCACCCACGACGCCGGCAAGTTCCGCGTGCCGGGGGCGGAGGAGGTGGTGATGGCCACTTCGCTCGACAACGGCGTCACCCTGATCACGCTGGCGCCGGAGCGGGTGCCGGTGGCGACCATTGCCGCGATGGTCGGAAACGGCGCCATCGTCTGCGCCGGCCACACCGCCGGCACCTACGAGGAAACCCGCGCCGGGCTGGACGCCGGCATCACCGGCTTCACCCACCTCTACAACGCGATGACGCCGCTGCAGGGGCGCGAGCCCGGCGTGGTCGGCGCGGCGCTGGAGGATGCGGACAGCTGGGTTGGGGTCATCGTCGATGGCGTGCACGTGCACCCGGCCAGCCTGCGCGTGGCGCTGGCGGCCAAGCCGCGCGGCAAGGTGCTGCTGGTGACCGACGCGATGCCGATGGTGGGCGCGGACGATCCTTCGTTCGAGCTGTATGGCGAGGTCATCACCGCGGTCGATGGCGTGGTGCGCAATGCGGCCGGCTCGCTGGCCGGTTCGGCGCTGGACATGGCCACGGCGGTGCGCAACACGGTCAACCTGTTGGGCCTGCCGCTGGCGGAGGCGGCGCGGATGGCGTCGACGTATCCGGCGCAGTTCCTGCGGCTGGATGATCGCTACGGGCGCATCGAGGAGGGCTATCAGGCGGATTTCGTGCTGCTGGACGAGGCGTTGCAGGTGCAGGCCACCTGGATCGCGGGCCAGCAGGATTGATGTAGCCCCTCTCCCTGCGGGACGAGGACGCGAGCTTGAGCCCCTCTCCCTTTGGGGCGAGATGGCACGGTTTGCGCGCCACTGGCGCGCGTGCCTTCGAGTGCCCACGCCGCTGGCGTGGGCCGGGGCGCGGAGCGGGGGTTGGGGTGAGGG
>NZ_LDJP01000056.1 GCF_001431505.1 Stenotrophomonas daejeonensis | reverse complement strand
AGAGTTCGTGCTAATCAGGTCCCGGTAAAGCCCGGTCGCGCACCAAGGTGCGCTCCTACGGATGGCGGGAGCTGGAGGATTCGAAGTGGGTATCGTGATTGCAGTAGTAGCCAGCGCACTGGCCATCGCCTTGCACGTGGTGCTGTACCTGCTGTTCCGCCGCTGGATGGACCGTGACCTCGCGCTGTCCTTCGCCGGCGACGACGCGGGCAAACGCGGGTACATGCGCGAGTGTTTGCAGCGGGCAAGGCAGGAAGGCGTGCGCCATCGCGACTTGCCGGCGTGGCTGGAGCGCGAAGCTGCCCACTATGTGCCGTAGCTGCTGGGCTCCTGCATTCATTGCATGTGGCTCAACAGTTGGCAGCCACTTCCCGAATGGAAACGGCGCCTTCAGGCGCCGTTTCCGCATGCGTTCGGGCGCCCCGGCTCAGAGCCTCAGAGCGCGTAGCCGAACTGCTGCTTGAACTGCTCGTTGAACTCGTCGAAGTCGAAGCGCTGGTTCTGGGTGCCGGGGTGCTCCACCTTCAGCGCGCCCATCAGGTTGCCCATGCGGCCGATGGTCAGCCAGTCGCGCCCGGTCTGGATGCCGTGGATCAGGCCGGCGCGGAAGGCGTCGCCGCAGCCGGTGGGGTCGACCACGCGGCGTTCGTGTGCCGGCGGGATGTCATAGGTCTTTTCCGGGGTGTGGATCACCGCGCCCTTCGGGCCCTGGGTGGTGATGTAGGCCTTGACCCGCTGCACGATGTCCTTCTCGCCCCAGCCGGTGCGTTCCTGCAGCAGGTTGGACTCGTAGTCGTTGACCACCACGTAGTCGGCCTGCTCGATGAACTCGCGCAGCTCCGGGCCGTTGAACAGCGGCATGGCCTGGCCGGGGTCGAAGATGAACGGCACGCCCATCTGCTTGAACTCGACCGCGTTCTGGATCATGCCCTCGCGCCCGTCCGGGCCGACCAGGCCCAGGGTCACGCCCGGCACGTCCTTCACGTGGTTCTCGTAGGACCGCATCATCGCGCCGGGGTGGAAGGCGGTGATCTGGTTGTTGTCGTGGTCGGTGGTGATGAACGCCTGCGGGGTGAACAGCTCGTCGATCACCCGCACCCGCGACAGGTCGATGCCCAGCGCGTCGAAGTGCTCGCGGTACGGGCCGAAGTCCGAGCCCACCGTGCCCATCGGGATCGGGTCGCCACCCAGCAGGTGCAGGTTGTAGGCGATGTTGCCGGCGCAGCCGCCAAACTCGCGGCGCATGCGCGGCACCAGGAACGACACGTTCAGGATGTGCACCTTGTCCGGCAGGATGTGGTTCTTGAACTGGTCCGGGAACACCATGATGGTGTCGAAGGCAAGGGAACCACAGATCAGTGCGGACATCGCGGGAAGGCCTGGCAAGTGAAAAGGAAAACCGCCTCCCTTCGGGCGCGGGCGGGGTGGCGCGGGCGGCGCGCCAAGGTGCGAAGGTTAGCGGCTGAACCGGCGCACGGCCAGAACCCCGCCGCCACCGAGGGGGGCGGAAACCGGTCCAAAGCCTGATGTCGCAACGGATTCTCCTTGCCGCTGCCGGGGGGGATTGATAGGCTAACCGCCCTCGTTTTCTGCCCATTTTTTCGCCATCCGGCGCGGGCGCGACACCCTTTCCAGGACCACTCCCCAGATGTTCAAGAAGCTGCGCGGCATGTTCTCCAACGACCTGTCCATCGACCTGGGCACGGCCAATACCCTGATCTACGTGCGCGGGCAGGGGATCGTGCTGAACGAGCCATCGGTCGTGGCGGTGCGCCAGGACCGCGCCATCGGCGGCACCCGCTCGGTCGCCGCGGTCGGCGCCGAGGCCAAGCAGATGCTCGGCCGCACCCCCGGCCACATCACCACCATCCGCCCGATGAAGGACGGCGTGATCGCCGACTTCACCTACACCGAGGCGATGCTCAAGCACTTCATCAAGAAGGTGCACAAGAGCCGCGTGCTGCGCCCGAGCCCGCGCGTGCTGGTGTGCGTGCCGGCCGGCTCCACCCAGGTCGAGCGCCGCGCGATCAAGGAATCGGCCGAGGAGGCCGGCGCGCGCGACGTCTACCTGATCGAGGAGCCGATGGCCGCGGCGATCGGCGCCGGCATGCCGGTCACCGAGGCGCGCGGCTCGATGGTCATCGACATCGGCGGCGGCACCACCGAGGTGGCGGTGATCTCGCTCAACGGCATCGTCTACTCGGCCTCGGTGCGCATCGGCGGCGACCGCTTCGACGAATCCATCACCAACTACGTGCGCCGCAACCACGGCATGCTGATCGGCGAGGTGACCGCCGAGCGGATCAAGATGGAACTGGGCTGCGCCTACCCGCAGGCCGAAGTGCAGGAACTGGAGATCACCGGCCGCAACCTCGCCGAGGGCGTGCCGAAGATGATCAAGATCAACTCCAACGAAGTGCTCGAAGCGCTGCACGAGCCGCTGTCCGGCATCGTCTCGGCGGTCAAGCTGGCGCTGGAGCAGACCCCGCCGGAACTGGGCGCCGACGTGGCCGAGCGCGGCATCGTGCTGACCGGCGGCGGCGCGCTGCTGCGCGACCTGGACAAGCTGCTGTCCGAGGAAACCGGCCTGCACGTGCAGGTGGCCGACGACCCGCTGACCTGCGTGGCGCGCGGCGGCGGCCGTGCGCTGGAGCTGGTGGACATGCACGGCAACGAGTTCTTTGCGCCGGAATGAGGCGGGGAACAGGGGACGGGGAACGGGGAATGAAAGATCATTGGTTTTCCCGGTATTCCCCGTTTTCCCCGTGCCTGCCGTTGTTTCCATCCGGGATTCCCGTGCCGTGCCATGACCACGGAAGGCGTCGCGCACGTCCATTCCCCGTTTCCCATCCCCCGTTCCCAGCAGCCACACCGTGCCCCCCTACGCCGGCCCTCCCGTAGCTTCCCGACAGGGTGACGCCGCCAGCACGCTGCGGTTGTTGGCGTACCTGGCGCTGGCGATCACGCTGATCGTGTTCGACGACCAGGGCAACTGGCTGGCGCGGCTGCGCGCGCAGGCCGAACTGGTGGTGCAGCCGGCGTGGGCGCTGGCCGGGCTGCCGGGGCGGGTGGGCGCCTCGGTGCGCGACAACGCCGCCAGCCACAACCAGCTGGTCGCCGAGAACCGCGCGCTGCGCAACGAACTGTTGCTGGCCAACGCACGGCTGACCCGGCTGCAGACCGCGGCGCTGGACAACGCCCAGCTGCGCGAACTGCTGAACGTGGCCGAGCGCGGCGGGCTGGACGTGCAACTGGCGCCGATCCTCGACATCGACCTGGACCCGGTGCGGCAGCGGCTGGTGCTGGACGCCGGCAGCCGTGCCGGCGTGCACGTCGGCCAGGCGGTAATCGACGCCGGCGGGCTGATGGGGCAGGTGATCGCGGTGACCCCGCTGCATTCGACCGTGCTGCTGCTGACCGACCCGGACCATGCGGTGCCGGTGACGGTGGCACGCAGCGGCGTGCGCCTGGTCGCCTACGGCCGCGGCGACCGCCTGGTACTGCGCGACATCCCGCTCAGCGCCGGGGTCGAGGTGGGCGACGAGATCGTCACCTCGGGCCTGGGCGGGCGCTTCCCGGCCGGCTTCCCGGTGGGCAGGGTGGTCGAGCTGCAGCCGGACGACTCGCACGCCTTCCTGCTGGGCGAACTGGAACCGGCGGCGAAGCTGGACCGCGGCAAGGACGTGCTGTTGTTGCGGAGAGCGGGGAACGGGGAACGGGGAACGGGGAATGACGGTGCCACGAGTACCGCAGATTCCGTCGCTTCCCCCCCTTCCACGCCGGCAGCGCAGCAGGATGCAGTGCCGGCTACCTCCCATTCCCCGCCTCCGAAGGAGGCCACCCCATGAACCGCCTGCGCAACCGCACCTGGGTGCTGCCGGTCAGCGTGGCGCTGGCGCTGCTGCTGGGGCTGGTGCCGCTGCCGGGGCTGCTGCAGCCGCTGCGGCCCTATTGGCTGGCGCTGGTGCTGGCCTACTGGGTGATCGAGACGCCGGACCGGGCCGGGCTGGGCTTCGCCTTCTGCATCGGCCTGCTGGCCGACCTGCTGTACGGCGGCATCCTCGGCGAGCAGGCGCTGCGGCTGGTGGTGATGGCCTTCATCCTGCAGCGCTTCCGCGCGCGCATCCGCTTCTTCCCGCTGTCGCAGCAGGCGCTGGCGATCGGCGGCCTGCTGGTCAACGACCGCATCATCGACGCCGCCATCCACCTGTTTGCGGCCGAACCGGTGCTGCCGTGGAGCTACTGGTGGGCGCCGTTGCTGGGCATGGCACTGTGGCTGCCGCTGTACGTGCTGCTGGACGCGCTGCGGCTGGGCAAGCGCGGGCGCTGACGTGCACGCGCGGCGCCAGCAGAAGAACCCGCATGCCGAGGTCGAGCAGTTCCGGCGCCGCGCGGCGCTGGGTTTTTTCGGCGTGCTGCTGGGGCTGGGGGTGCTGGGCGGCTGGTATTTCAAGCTGCAGGTGCTGGACCACGACGTCTACGTCACCCGCTCGGAGGCCAACCGCATCAAGGCGCGGCCGGTGGTGCCCGGGCGCGGGCTGATCTACGACCGCAACGGCAAGCTGCTGGCCGAGAACGTGCCGGCGTTCCGCGTCGACGTGACCCCGAACAAGGTCGAGGACATGGCCGCCACGCTGGCCGGCCTGCGCGAAGTCTTTTCGCTCGGCGACGAGGACATCGAGCGCTTCAACCAGTCGCGCAAGGCGCGCCGCAGCTTCGTGCCGGTGACGCTGAAGCTGCGCGTGTCCGAGGAGGAAATGGCGCGTTTCGCGGTGGATCGCTGGCGCTATCCCGGGGTGGAGCTGGAACCCTACCTGACCCGCCGCTACCCCTATGGCGACCTGCTCGCGCACGTGATCGGCTACGTCGGCCGGGTCGACGACAAGGACCTGCAGGAGCTGGGCGAGGGCAACGCCGCGTTGACCCACATCGGCAAGTCCGGGCTGGAGCGCTATTACGAGCGCGAACTGCGCGGCAAGGTCGGCTACGAGCAGGTGGAGACCAACGTGCAGGGCCGCGCCATCCGCACCGTCGGCCGGGTGCCGGCGCAGTCGGGCACCGACCTGCGGCTGTCCATCGACATCGACCTGCAGCGGGCGATGGTCGAGGCCTTCGGCGAGCAGGAGGGCTCGGCGGTGGCGATCGACCCGCGCAGCGGCGAGATCCTGGCGATGGTCAGCCTGCCGTCCTTTGATCCCAACCTGTTCGTCAACGGCATCTCGCACGCCGATTTCAACGCGCTGAACGAGAACCCCTCGCGGCCGCAGTTCAACCGGCTGGTGCTGGGCGGCGTCGCCCCGGGCTCGACGGTCAAGCCGTTCCTCGGCCTGGCCGGGCTGGACAGCGGCCTGCGCCGGCCGGAGGACAAGATCCTTTCGCGCGGCATGTTCTACCTGCCCGGCGTCAGCCGCGGCTGGGGCGACGCCAACCGCGGCGGCCACGGCTGGACCGACCTGCGCAAGTCGATCGCGCAGTCGGTGAACACCTACTACTACCAGCTCGGCATCGACATGGGCGTGGAGCGCTACGACGAGTACATGGGCGGGCGCTACGGCTTCGGCCAGCCCACCGGCATCGACCTGCTCGGCGAGATCGACGGCATCCTGCCGTCGCCGGCGGCCAAGCACAAACTGCGCAACGAGCGCTGGTACCCCGGCGACATGGTCAACGCCAGCATCGGCCAGGGCCTGTGGAAGGTGACCCCGCTGCAACTGGTGCGCGGCGTCGGCGGGCTGGCCACCGGGCAGCTGCGGCGGCCGCACCTGGTGGTGGAGCAGCGGGTCCGCTTCGACCACGACTGGGCGCCGTTGCCGCAGCCCGCGGCCAAACCCATCAGCCCCAACCCTTCCAACCTGCGCGCGGTGCAGGAAGGCATGATGGCGACCATGCAGCCCGGCGGCAGCGGCTGGCGGGTGGCGGCCGATGCCGCGTACCGGATGGCCGGCAAGACCGGCACCGCGCAGGTGGTCAGCCGCAAGGGCACCGCCGCGGTGAACCCCAAGAGCCTGCCGATGCACCTGCGCCACCGCGCGCTGTTCATCGGCTTCGCCCCGGCCGAGGCGCCGGAGATCGCCATCGCCATCGCGGTCGAGGGCGGTGGCTACGGTGGCTCGGCGGCGGCGCCGATCGCGCGCAAGGTGTTCGATGCGTGGCTGCTGGGAGCGGAGCCGGAAACCGGCGGTCCCGCGCCGGCACAAGCGTCGTCCTCGCCGCCCGTTGTCGCGGCTGCCCCGGCCGTGGCGGACACGCCGCAGGCCGGCGCGCCCGTGGACGGATCCGCCGGGTCCCCGACGTCGCCTCCGGCGGCCGATGCCGCTCCCGCCCCGGTGCCCGAAGGGAGGCAGCCATGAAGGATTTCCTGCGCTGGCTGAAGGGCCTCGCGCACTGGCTCGGCCGCGGGCTGGACTGGCCGTTGCTGATCGCGCTCGGCGCGCTGATGGGCATTGGCCTGGCGGTGCTGGACAGCGCCGGCGGCAGCGGCCTGGTGATGGCGCAGGGCGCGCGTTTCGGCGTCGGGCTGGTGGCGATGTGGGCGATCGCGCGGGTGCCGATCCTGCGCATCCGCGCGTGGACGCCGCTGGTCTATGCGATCTCGATGCTGCCGCTGCTGGCGGTGTTCGTGCTGGGCACCGGCAAATACGGCCGGCAATGGCTGAACCTGGGCTTCTTCTACCTGCAGCCGGCCGAACTGCTGAAGGTCAGCATGCCGATGATGGTGGCCTGGTACCTCAACCGGGTGCCATTGCCGCCGCGGTTTTCCACGGTGCTGGTGGCCGCGGCGATCCTCGGCGTGCCGACCGCGCTGGTGATGCTGCAGCCGGACCTCGGCACCGCGGTGCTGATCGCCGCCAGCGGCGTGTTCGTGCTGTACCTGTCCGGGTTGCCGTGGTGGTGGTTCATCAGTGCCGGCGCGCTGGGTGGCAGCGCGGTGGCGGTGGTGGTGTTCGCGCCGATGTCGTGGTTCTCGTTCCTGCGGCCCTACCAGCAGGACCGCATCATGACCTTCCGCGATCCGGACAACGACCCGCTGGGCGCGGGCTGGAACATCATCCAGTCCAAGATCGCCATCGGCTCCGGCGGCCTGACCGGCAAGGGCTGGGGCCACGGCTCGCAGTCGCACCTGAACTTCATCCCCGAGCAGACCACGGATTTCGCGTTCTCGGTGCTGAGCGAGGAATTCGGCTGGATCGGCGTGGCGCTGGTGCTGGCGCTGTACCTGTTCGTGATCGGCCGCTGCCTGTGGATCGCGGTCGAGTCCCGCGACGGCTTCTCGCGGCTGGTGGCCGGCGCCACCGGCCTGTCGTTCTTCGTCTACGCGCTGGTCAACGGCGGCATGATCTCCGGCCTGCTGCCGGTGGTGGGCGTGCCGATGCCGTTGATCAGCTATGGCGGCACCGCAGCGGTGTCGCTGCTGGCCGGGTTCGGGCTGGTGATGGCCGCACGCGTGCACCGCCCGGTCCACGGTGGCTGAACGCGGGGATTGCACGGGTTTTGATCTCGGTCATCCCATTTGCTTCACAAAACCCTCACAATTGCGCCCGCCACCGGCCGCCATCGCGCCGTGGCAATACCGGGGTCCGTCGAACGGGCATGGGGAGATGCCCGCCGACGTCGGAATCCGGTCCGGGCGCCGGCCGCACCTGTGGGATGGGGGTGCGGCCGGTGCCCGGATTCTTGATGGAGCACCCACCGGGTCACGACTCCGGGGAAACCCTGTGGGAGCGGCGCATGGCCGCGATGCTCTACCGGCACAGCCCCAAAGCATCGCGAGCAACGCTCGCTCCCACACCGCAGCAGCAGCCTCGTAGATGCGGGGCTCGCCCCGCATGGGGTTTTGCCGGGAGAGCCTCGCACCGGGCAAGCCCGGTGCCTACGACAATCGGCGCGTCGTGAATCCTGTGGCACCCACCAGGGCAATATTCACCACGCGCTTCTCCTTGCAATTCATGATCTTGGCGCTGGAATTTCGACCTTGACCTGTTAATCTCGGCCGATGATCCGTCGTGCCCTTGCCTGCTGTCTCACCCTGGGCCTGGTCGCCTGCGCGACCCGGCCGCAGGAACCCGTCTCATCGACCAGCGCCACGCCGCCGGCCAGCGCGCCGAGCGAGGCCGCGCCGGAGCGCAAGCCCGACCTGCCGCCGGTGGACCTGACCCCGGTGCCGTTCGAGACCGCCCGCGCCAACTTCGTCCGCGACACCGCCGCCCGCTACCGGCTGGACCCGGCCTACATCGAATCGGTGCTGGCGCAGGCGCAGATCCGCGAGCCGATCATCGCCGCGATGTCGCGCCCGGCCGAGCGGGTCAAGCCGTGGAACGAATACCGGCCGATGTTCATCAGCCAGGCCCGCATCGACGGCGGCAAGGCGTTCCTCGCCGAGCACCGCGAGCAGCTGCTGCGCGTGCAGGAACGCAGCGGCGTGCCGGCCGAGGTGATCGTGGCGATCATCGGCGTGGAAACCAGCTACGGCCGCAATGCCGGCAACCACCGCGTGCTCGATGCGCTGTACACGCTGGCGTTCAAGTACCCGCGCAGCGGCGACCCGGAGAAGCTCGAACGCGAGGTGCGCCGCGAGCTGTTCTTCCGCGACGAGCTGGCCAAGCTGTTCGAGCTGGCGGCGCTGGAGAAGCTGGACATCACCACGCTCAAGGGCAGCTACGCCGGGGCGATGGGCATGGGCCAGTTCATGCCGTCCAGCTACCTCGACTATGCCGTGGACGGCGATGGTGATGGCCGCCGCGACCTGTTCGGCAGCTTCGACGACGTGTTCGCCTCCATCGCCAACTACTTCGTGAAGAAGGGCGGCTGGGTGCGCGGCGGCACGGTGGCGGTGCCGGCCACGCTCGACGCCGGACGCGAGGAACTGAACCCCACCGACTGGACGCCCAACCTCACCCTCGACGCACTGGCCGCGCAGGGCTACCGCCCGCTCACCCCGGTAACCGCAGCGGGCGCCACCGCCACCCCGATCACGCTGGAAGGCAGCGGCGGCAAGCAGTACTGGCTGGGCTTCCAGAATTACTATGCCATCACCCGCTACAACCTCTCCAGGATGTACGCGATGGCCGTGTTCCAGCTGTCGCAGGCCATCGCCGGCCGCGAGCTGCCGCCGGCATGAAACCGCGCTGGCTGGCGCCGCTGCTGATCGTGCTCGGGCTGGCCGCCTGCAGCAGCGCGCCGAAGAAGCCGGCCGGCGCCAGCCACGGCAAGCCGGCGGGCAGCGTGGTGCAGGGCCACCAGGGCCGGCCGGCGCATTGCCCGGAAGGCTCGCCCTACGCCAGCGCGCAGGAAGACCCCGGCACCCGCGGCCACTACCGCGCCGGCGGCCTGTACCGGCCCGGGGTCAAGGACAGCACCCCCGACTACGTGCCCGACGTGGCCTGCATCCCCGAGCCACTGGTCCGCAACGAACCGCGCTCGGCCGTCGGCAACAAGTCGCCCTACGTGGTGCTGGGCCGGGAATACAAGGTGCTGGACAAGGTGGACGGCTACACCGAGCGCGGCACCGCCTCCTATTACGGCGCCAAGTTCCACGGCCGGCTGACCTCCAACCGCGAGGTCTACGACATGTACGCGTTCACCGCCGCGCACAAGACCCTGCCGCTGCCCAGTTTCGCCCGCGTCACCAACCTGGACAACGGCGAGTCGGTGGTGGTGCGGGTCAACGACCGCGGCCCGTTCCACGATGGCCGGGTCATCGACCTGAGCTACGCGGCGGCGGTGCGGCTGGGCATCACCCAGCGCGGTACCGGCCGGGTGGAAGTGCGCGCGTTGACGCCCGGCGACGACCTGCCGCGGCAACCGCGCGACCGCGCCATCGCCGCGACGCCGGCACCGGCCGCGCCGAGCCGCATGGACCAGCTGGTCGAGCGGCTGCCGGCCACGCCCGTGGCCACCGCGCCGCAAGCGGCGGTGACCAGCGCTGCCGCCATCGAGGACGTGGCCGTGGCGGTACAGGCATTGCCCGCTGCCGCACCGCTGGCCAGCACCGATGCGGCCCCGCCCGGGCCGGTGGCGGCCACGCTCGGCGGCGTGCTGCTGCAGGTCGCCAGTTTCTCCAGCCGCGACAACGCCACGCGCGCGCTGGGCCAGCTGAGCTCGGCCGGCATCGCCGGCGCCACGCTCAGCGACGTGGTCAGCGGCGGCCGCACCCTGTGGCGGCTGCGGGTGAGCGCCGACGACCTGGCCGGCGCCGCGGAACTTGCCGGCCGCATCGCCGGTCTGGGTTTCGGCAAGCCGCAGATCGTCCGTGACTGACCCGCGTCCCGGTGCCGCCCGGAACGCATCGACGCATCCCCCTACAATGACGGCACGTTTTCCATTCCTCGCTGCAACAGGAACCGCTTTCCGATGAAATTCCGCTTTGCCGCCGCCCTGGCGACCACCCTGGCCGTTGGCCTGGCTTCCGCCCAGACTCCCGCGCCGACCCCGGCCGCCGCCGCGCCCGCCCAGGTGGCGATCCCGCCGGCACCGGCGCCCTCCGCCGCCACCGCGTGGGTGCTGATGGACTACGCCACCGGGCAGGTGCTGGCCGGCGAGAACATCCACACCCCGGTGCCGCCGGCCAGCATCACCAAGGTGATGACCTCCTACGTGCTGGCGGCCGAGGCGAAGACCGGCAAGATCGGCCCCGACGACCAGGTGATGATGAGCGAGCGCGCCTGGCGCGAGGGCGGCGCCGGCACCGACGGCAGCTTCAGCGGCTTCCCGGTCAACAAGACCGCGCGGTTGGAGGACATGGAAAAGGGCATGGCGGTCCAGTCCGGCAACGATGCCGCCATCGCCCTGGCCGAGCACGCCGCCGGCAGCCAGGAGGCCTTCGCCGCGCTGATGAACAGCTATGCCGCCAAGCTCGGCATGAAGGACTCGCACTTCGTCAACGCCCACGGCCTGACCGCCGAGGGCCACCAGTCCAGCGCCTACGACCTGGCCCTGCTCGGCCGCGCCTTCGTGCGCGACTACCCCGAGACCTATGCCTACAACAAGATCAAGGAATTCACCGTAGGCAACATCACCCAGCCCAACCGCAACCTGCTGCTGTGGCGCGATGCCAGCGTGGACGGGATCAAAACCGGCCATACCTCGGCCGCCGGCTACTGCCTGCTCAGCTCGGCCCAGCGCGGCGACCAGCGCCTGATCGCGGTGCTGATGGGCGGCAGCTCGGAGAAGCAGCGTGCCGACGACAGCCTGGCGCTGCTGAACTGGGGCTTCCGCTTCTTCGAAACCCACCGTCTGTACGAGCCGGGCAAGGCGGTGACCACGCAGAAGCTGTGGAAGGGCGCGGCCGACGAAGTGCAGCTGGGCGTGGCGCAGCCGTTGCTGGTCAGCGTGCCGCGCGGCCGCTACAACGACCTCAAGCCGAGCATGGACGTGCCCCGGCAGCTCGTCGCCCCGGTGGCCGCCGGCCAGCAGATCGGCATGGTCAAGGTGGCGCTGGACGGCAAGGTGATCGCCGAGGCACCGCTGGTGGCGGTGGCCGCGGTCGAGCAGGGCGGCTTCTTCAGGCGCCTGTGGGATGCCTTCTGGATGTGGTGGGAGTCCTGACCCTGCTCCGATCGAACGAAAAAGCCGGCGCAAGCCGGCTTTTTCATGGCGCACTTCCCGGTGCGTGGCCCTCCGAGCGGCTTCGTCGTGAAAAACGGCTGTCCTGCCGTTTTTCCATGCGCGCGACGCGGGTTACAGCGTCCGGCTGATGGTGAAGCTGCCGAACACCGGCAGTTCCTTCTGCCCGGCGAACTCGCGGGTGCGGTGGTAGCGGGCCAGCGCGAACTTCCACTTGCCGCGCATCACCGCCACGCCGTAGCCGATGTCGGCCACCAGCGGGCGCTTGTCCACGCTGTGGCTGTTGCGGAAGGTGTTGCCGTCCAGGGTGATGTCGCGCAGCACCCAGCGCGCGTCGGCGGTGAGGAACAGGTGGCCGGACCAGCCCTGCGCGCGCCCGGTGCGGGTGGGTGCGGTGTTCTCGCCGGCCGGGCGCGCCGGCGAACTGCCGAAGTCGTCCGGCAGCTTCCAGCCGAAGCGTGCCTCGCCGCCGACGTTGGCATGCGTGTCCAGGTTGCCGATCGCGCCGCCCCAGTGGCCGATGGCGTCCCAGCCCCAGCCCGTTCCGTTGGCCGACGGCCAGCGCCGCATGCGCTCGTGCAGCAGCCGGAACACCGGCTCGTCGCGCAGTTGGTTGCCCCAGCCCATGAACTTCTCGTCGCCGAGCAGGCCGTGCACGGCGTCCTGCACCTGCTTGCCCTGCGCCGACGGGCCGACCATGCCCAGCGCCAGCTGGGTGGTGCGCAGGCGGTCGCCGTGGCGCGCGTTGTAGCCGAAGTTGGCCAGCAGCACCGCGGCGTAGGGACGGTCGTCCTCGATCAGGTCCGCGCGTGCGTGGTCGGTCGGGGTGAACAGCCCCTGGCCGAAGCTGAAGATCATGTTCTGCTGCTCGAACTCGCCCGGGTGCAGGCGCTCCAGGTGGCGGTTCACCCAGCGCGCCAGCCGCGGCAGGCAGGGGTCGTCGGTGTAGTCCGCCAGGTTGGGCGATACCAGGGTGAGCAGGGCGCCATTGGTATAGCCCTGGTCCTGGTCGCGGCCGCCGAACAGGTCGTTGTCGATGCGGAAGTTGACCGCCGGCGGGTGGTCCTGCAATGCGCTGCGCGGGCAGGTATCGGCCGCATAGGCCGGCAGGGCCGTGCCGCATGCCAACGCCAATGGCAGCCATGCCGGAATCTTCATCCGCTCGTTCTCGGGTCGGGAAACAGGGCGCAGCTTAGCGGGGCGGCGTGGCAACTGCAGCGGGGCCGGGCGGATCACATCGTTGCGGGGTGACGTGCGTTGTGGCAAACCACCGGGTGCCTGCGGTAGCATCGCCGCCGACCGGCCCGTGTTCTTCCGGGTGCGCCGCATGGCGCCAAGGGATCGCCGCAAGGTCGCCAAGCCAATGGAACGCACCGCAGACGGTGCAGGTAACGGGGGTTACACGAACATGCGTAATGTTTTCTCGCCGCTGGTTGCAGCGGCCATCACCGTGGGCATCGCCGCGGCCGTGGTCGGCCAGCCGGCACAGGCCGCTTTCAAGAAGAAGGGCACCCAGGCACAGGAGCAGCGCAAGCAGGCTACCGCCGAGATCCCGGTGTGCCAGCGCCCGCTGGGCACCATTTCGGTCATCGAGCCGGAGGATTCCACGCACTGGTGGACCGGCCAGCAGCTGCCGGCACCGTCGCGGCTGATCAAGGTGTTCGTCAACCGCTCGCGCTGCTTCACCCTGGTGGACCGCGGCGCCGGCATGGCCGCCAGCCAATACGAGCGTGAGCTGGCCGCCAGCGGCGACCTGCGCGGCCGCTCCAACGTCGGCAAGGGCCAGATCAAGGCCGCCGACTACGTAATGGTGCCGGACCTGATCTCGCAGAACAGCAATGCCGGCGGCAACGCCATCGGCGGCCTGCTCGGCGGCCTGGTCGGCGGCCGGGCCGGCGCGGTCATCGGCGGGCTGAACTTCCGCAGCAAGACCGCGGACGTGGTGCTGACCGTGACCGACGTGCGCTCCTCCGAGCAGGTGGCCATCTCCGAAGGCTCGGCGCGCAAGAGCGACATCGGCTTCGGTGCCGGCGGCGGCCTGTTCGGCGGCAGCGGCTTCGGCGCGGCCGGCGTTGGCGGCTATGCCAACACCGAGATCGGCCAGGTCATCACCATGGCCTACCTGCAGGCCTATACCGACATCGTCGCCCAGCTCGGCGGCCTGCCGGAGAACGCCTCGGCGGCCAGCGCCCAGCAGGCGGTCACGGTGGTCCGTGCCGGGCGCCTGCTGGCCAACGCCCAGGGCACCGGTGCGGCGGTGCGCTCGCTGGACCCGGGCATGATGCTGTACCCGACCGGCAACAAGGAAGGCGTGATGTGGGAGGTCGAGGACGAGCTGGGCAACAAGGGCTGGGTGTCCTCCACCCTGCTGGAACTGTCCAAATAAGCACGCCGTACCGGCCACGGCCGGTACGCCTTCGGTAGGTGCCGGCCGTTGGCCGGCACATGCTCCCGGAGGAACGGCAACGCAGCTTTCCGCGAAAGGGCCGCTTCCAGCGGCCCTTTCGTCGTATGCGGACCTTGGGTTTGCGGCCCCGCGGCCCGATAATGGCGGGCATGGAAATCAAGTCCGACAACCCCGACCACGGCTTCCAGTTCCCGGGCACCTTCGAGCTCAGCGCGATGGGCGCGGCCAACATCGGCCTGGAACATGAACTGCCGCGGCTGCTGCAGCTGTCCGGCGTGGACGTGCTCAGCGAGCGCATCAGCTGGAAGCATTCGTCCAACGGCAAGTACGTGTCCGTGCGCATCGCCTTCAAGGCCGACAACCGCGAGCAGTACGACGCCGCGCACGTGGCCCTGCGCAACCACCCGGAAGTGAAGTGGACGCTGTGAACGCCTGCGCGGCCGTCCCGGCACGCGGCGCGCCGCTGCCGGCGACGGTACGCGACCTCGGGCGCCAGCCCTACGAACCGGTGTGGCACGCGATGCAGCGCTTCACCGACGCGCGCGGCGACGCCACCGGCGACGAGCTGTGGGTGGTCGAGCACGAGCCGGTGTTCACCCTCGGCCAGGCCGGCAAGGCCGAGCACGTGCTGGCGCCGGGCGATATCCCGGTGCTGCACGTGGACCGCGGTGGCCAGGTGACCTACCACGGCCCCGGCCAGATCGTGGTCTACCCGCTGCTGGACCTGCGCCGGCTCGGCATTGGCGTGCGCGACTACGTATGCCGCATCGAGCAGGCCATCATCGACACGCTGGACGAGTGGAACATCGCCGCCGAGCGGCGCGAGGGCGCGCCCGGCGTCTATGTCGGCGGAGCCAAGATCGCCGCGCTCGGCATCCGCGTGCGCCGCGGCTGCAGCTTCCACGGGCTGGCCTTCAACGTCGGCCTGGACCTGGAGCCGTTCCACCGCATCAACCCGTGCGGCTATGCCGGGTTGGCGGTGACCTCGGTGCTAGACTTGGGCGGTCCTTCGGGCATCGACGCGGTCAAGCCGGTGCTGCTGTCGCACCTGGCCCGGCAGTTCGGCCTCGAACTGCACGCCACCCCCGAATCGCCCGACCTGACAACGCGGTCCTGAGGCCGCCGGTAACGCCATGACTGAATCCACCAGCCGCTCCATCCCCCTGCAGGTCCTGCAGGACGACGTGCCGCCTGCGCCATTGCAGACCGGGGTCAAGCAGATCGGTGGCGACAAGATCGGCCGCTCGCCGGTGCAGTTCGCCGACGCCCCGGTGCTGCGCAAGCCGTCGTGGATCCGCGTGCGCATCCCCTCCGGCAACGCCGTGCAGCAGCTCAAGGCCAAGCTGCGCGAGAACCGGCTGGTGACGGTGTGCGAGGAGGCCAGCTGCCCGAACATCCACGAGTGCTTCGGCCACGGCACCGCCACCTTCATGATCCTCGGCGAGGTCTGCACCCGCCGCTGCTCGTTCTGCGACGTCGCCCACGGCCGGCCCAAGCCGCCGGACGCGGCCGAGCCGCTGCACCTGGCGCAGACGGTCAAGGACATGGGCCTGAGGTACGTGGTGGTCACCAGCGTCGACCGCGACGACCTGCGCGATGGCGGCGCCGGCCATTTCGTCGATTGCATCAGCGCCATCCGCGAGTTCAGCCCCGGCACCAAAATCGAAATCCTGACCCCGGATTTCCGCGGCAAGGGCCGCATGGAGCGCGCGCTGGAGATCCTCGCGGTCAACCCGCCGGACGTGTTCAACCACAACATCGAGACGGTGCCGGACCTGTACCGCAACGTGCGCCCCGGCGCGGACTACCAGTGGTCGCTGACCCTGCTGAAGAACTTCAAGGCGCAGCACCCGACGATCCCGACCAAGAGCGGCATCATGCTCGGCCTCGGCGAAACCTTCGAACAGATCAAGGCCACCCTGCGCGACCTGCGCGCGCACGACGTGGAGATGGTCACCATCGGCCAGTACCTGCAGCCCACCCCGCACCACCACCCGGTGCTGCGCTACTGGACGCCGGACGAATACAAGGAGCTGGAGGTGTACGGCTACGAGCTGGGCTTCAGCCATGTCGCCTCCGGGCCGATGGTGCGCTCGTCCTACCACGCCGACCGCCAGGCCGCCGGCGCCGGTATTGGTTGATGTGCTGGCCCTGCGAGGCGTCGGGGGGTGTAACCCCGACCTACGCCATTACGCAAGCCGATGCCCGAGACGGGCGTCCGAGCGTAACCGCCGAATGGTCGACATCCGCCGGAAAGCTTCAACCGTAGGTCGGGGTTACACCCCCGACGCCCTGCCATGCCGTGGGTCGGGGATGTAACTCCGACCTGCGACGCCAACCGCCCGGCGCGCTGCGCCGCCGCCCGACCAACGGTCGGGCGCTACCGAATGTCCATGCACCACCGGGTGTGCGTGTGCTGCCGGCGCATCGCGGGAAAGGCCATTCACATTCCGCTACAGCCGGCCCGCTAGCCTGCGCATCGGGCCGGATGACAAGCACCGAAACTTCCGGCACTGTCCTGCTGTCCCATCCGGCTGCAGTCTCCCCCCATAGCACGGTGCCACGAGTACGTTGATGAACCATCGAGTTCCCGCTTTCCTGCTGGCCTTCGCGTTGACCCTGCCGGCCGCGCTGCTGGCGCGCGCCGACGCCCCGGCGCTGCCGTCCGCGGCCACGGTCGACCAGGCCACCACGTCCCGGCTGGTGTACGGGCTGTTGTCCGACAGCCGCTATGCCTACCGCCCGCGCGCGCTGGACGCGGCCACCTCGCAGGACGTGTTCGACCGCTACCTGAAGGCGCTGGACGGCGGCAAGCAGTTCTTCACCGCCGACGACATCGAGCACTTCGCGCCGCTGGCCGAGCAGACCGGTGCTGCAATCCGCAGCGGCGAGCTGGAGCCGGCCTTCCAGGTGTTCGCGGTGTACCGCCAGCGCGTGACCGAGCGCGTGGCCTATGCGCGCGGCCTGCTCAAGCAGGAACCGGACTTCACCCTCGACGAGCGCTTCGACTACGACCGCAAGGACGTGCCGTGGGCGAGCGGCGCCGAGCTGGACGAGCTGTGGCGCAAGTCGGTCAAGAACGACTGGCTGCGGCTGAAGCTGGCCGGCAAGCCGGCCGCGGACATCCGCAAGACCCTGGACAAGCGCTACGCCACGCTGCTCAAGGGCATCAACGAGTGGAAGAACGAGGACGTGTTCTCCATCTACCTCAACGCCTACACGCGCGCCGTCGACCCGCACACCGACTACTTCACCCCGCGCACCGCCGAGAACTTCAACCAGGCCATGTCGCTGTCGCTGGAGGGCATCGGCGCGCAGCTGCAGCGCCAGGACGACGTGGTGGTGATCCGCGAGATCATCGCCGGCGGCCCGGCCTCGGTGGACGGCACGCTGCAGCCGGGCGACCGCATCGTCGGCGTCGGCCAGGGCAGGTCCGGCACGGTCGAGGACGTGATCGGCTGGCGCATCGACGACGTGGTGGCCAAGATCCGCGGCGCCAAGGACACCCAGGTGCGGCTGGAATACATCCCCGCCGCCGAAGGCCTAGACGGCAAGCACCGCATGGTCACGCTGACCCGGCAGAAGGTGCGGCTGGCCGAGCAGGCCGCCAAGGGCGAGACGATGACGATTCCCGGCAGTGGCGATGCGCCCGAGCGCCGCATCGGCATCGTCAAGCTGCCCACCTTCTACCAGGACTTCGAAGGCCGCCGCCGCAACGCCACCGACTACGCCTCGGCCACCCGCGACGTGGCCAGGCTGCTGGCCGGGTTCAAGGCCGACAAGCTCGACGGCGTGGTGCTGGACCTGCGCAACAACGGTGGCGGCTCGCTGGACGAGGCGATCGAGCTGACCGGCCTGTTCATCGAGCAGGGCCCGGTGGTGCAGGTGCGCGAATCCGGCGGCCGCGTCACCGTCAACAGCGACCGCAACCCGGCGGTGGCGTGGGACGGCCCGCTGGCGGTGCTGATCAACCGCGGCTCGGCCTCGGCCTCGGAAATCTTCGCCGGCGCCATCCAGGACTACGGCCGCGGCCTGGTCATCGGCGAGACCAGCTTCGGCAAGGGTACCGTGCAGAACGTGGTGCCGCTGGACCGCTGGCCGGCCAGCGAGAAGGAGCGCTTCGGCCAGGTCAAGCTGACCATCGCCCAGTTCTTCCGCGTCAGCGGCTCCTCCACCCAGCACAAGGGCGTGGTGCCCGACCTGGCGTTCCCGGCCAGCGTCGATGCCAGCGAGTACGGCGAGAGCACCTACGACAACGCGCTGCCGTGGACCCGTATCGCCGCGGTGCCGCACACCCGGTACGGCAATTTCGCGCCGATCCTGCCGCAGCTGGAAACGCGCCATGCCGGGCGCATCCAGGACGACCGCGAGTTCCAGTGGTGGCAGGAAGACGTCGAGCAGTTCCGCTCCGAAGCAGCGAAGAAGTACATCTCGCTCAACGAGGCCGAGCGCCGCACCGAGCGCGAGCGCCAGGATGCCCAGCGCAAGCAGCGCCAGGAAATCCGCAAGGAACTGGGCCTGCCGCTGGACCCGCTGGCCGACGACGGCAGCGACGACGGCCTGACCGGCAACGAGCGCGACATCGTCAAGGACGCCGCGCGCGAGAAGGCCGCCGAGAAGCGCCCGGATCCGCTGCTGAAGGAGTCGGCATCGATCCTGTCCGATGCGGTGAACCTGCTGGAGAACGACCGCCCGCTGTCGGCGCAGGTGCTGCCGCAGTCCAGCGGCCCCGGCCGTTGGGCCGATTGAGCGCCGGCAGCACGGCCAACCCGTAGGTGCCGGGCCTGCCCGGCACGGGGCTTCACCGGGAAGGCTTCATGCGGGGCAAGCCCCGCATCTACCCCGTTGGCACGAGGCAGCCGCGGCGGCAAACCGCGGACGCAGTCCGGCGCGCCGGCCATGACCAGGTGAAACGCGCCGGCCACGGCGCTACGGTGGCGGCTGTTTCCAACGACGAGCGGAGTGGCGGATGCAACTGGGCATGATCGGATTGGGGCGCATGGGCGCCAACATGGCGCAACGGCTGCAGCGCGGCGGCATCGCCGTGACCGGCTTCGACCCCGGCGCGGAGGCGCGCGAGCGTGCGGCGGCCGCCGGCCTGCCGGTCGTCGACGGCCTGCAGGCGCTGTTGCAGGCGCTGCCGGCCCCGCGCGTGCTGTGGCTGATGGTGCCGGCCGCCGCGGTGGATGCGCTGCTGGACGAACTGCTGCCGCTGCTGTCGCCGCAGGACCTGCTGGTCGATGGCGGCAACTCCTGGTACCGCGATTCGCAGCGGCGCGCGCAGCGCTGCGGGCAGGCGCGGCTGGATTACGTCGATTGCGGCACCAGCGGCGGCGTCTGGGGCCTGAGCGAGGGCTATTGCCTGATGCTGGGCGGCGCGGACGACGCACTGGCAAGGCTGCGGCCGGCGCTGCAGGCGCTGGCGCCGGCCCCCGACCGCGGCTGGGCGCACGTCGGCCCGGTCGGCGCCGGCCATTACTGCAAGATGATCCACAACGGCATCGAGTACGGGATGATGCAGGCCTACGCCGAAGGCTTCGCGCTGCTGCAGAAGAAGGCCGAGTTCGCGCTGGACCTGCCGCAGCTGGCCGAGACCTGGCGCCACGGCAGCGTGGTGCGCTCGTGGCTGCTCGACCTCAGCGCCGAGGCATTGCAGCGCAACCCGCAGTTGCAGGGCATCGCGCCGTACGTGCAGGACTCGGGCGAGGGGCGCTGGACCGTCAACGAAGCCATCGAGCTGGACGTGCCGGCGCCGGTCATCACCCTGTCGCTGCTGGAGCGGCTGCGCTCGCGCGAGGACAATTCCTTCGCCGACCGCCTGCTGGCGGCGATGCGCGCCGGCTTCGGCGGGCACGCGCTGAAACGGTCCGCGGACGGGTGACGCGGCCGGTAGCCTGAACCGCGTCGCGTTCACTTCCAGCGGGCGGCATGCAATGCTTGCGGCGTTGTGGACGGTGCCGGCGCGGTGGTTGCGGCGCACCCCGCGCGACAAGGAGAAAGGATGTTTTCCCGATTCACCGATGAAGGCTGGGATCGCTGGCGGTTCGCAGGGCTGGGACTGGCCGCGCTGCTGATCGTCGTGGTGCCTTCGCTGACGCTGCTGCGGCTGTCGCGCGACAGCGTCAACGCCGCCAACTGGGTGGCCCACACCCAGGCCGTGAGTGCGCGCCTGTACGTGCTGCAGGCGGACATCCGCGACGTGGAATCGGCGGCGCTGACGCTGTCGCGCGGCATCGAGTCCGAGCCGCTGCGCCAGCGCCTGCAGCACGCCGAGCGCATCAAGGCCACGCTCGACGGGCTGGCCGCGCTGTTCAGCGACAACCCCGACCAGCTGCTGCGGATCGGCCGCATCAGCGCCATGCTCGAGCGGCGCATGGACGTGGCCCGGCAGGTCGCGGCCAGCCAGGACCCGCAGCGCCAGCGCGAGATGATCGAGGAGATGACCTTCAGCTACCCGATCCGCGACATCGTGGCCGAGCTGCAGCAACACGAGAGCGAACTGCTGCAGCGGCGGGTGACCGCCGCGCACAAGCAGCAACGGCTGGCGACCACGGTGACCTGGAGCACGCTGGCGGTGCAGCTGCTGCTGCTCGGGCTGGTGCTGTGGCTGCTGAAGCGCCAGATCGGCCGCCGCACGCGCGCCGAGCAGCGTTTCCTGCGCGCCAGCGCGCGCGCCAACTCGGTGCTGCAGACGGTGCGCGAGCCCATCGTCCTGCTCGACGGCGGGCTGCGCATCATCCTGCACAACACCGCGTTCTCCGAGCTGTACGGCATGGACGACGATCGCCAGGTCAGCGGCCGGCCGCTGCAGTCCATCGGCGACGGCGTCTGGGCCGACGCCATCATCCGCCAGCGGCTGGCCGACGTGCTGCTGCGCGGGCGCGAGCTGTGGGACTACGAGCACGAACAGCGCGGCGCCGACGGCATGGCCCGCACCATGCTGATCAACGCCCGGCGCATGCCGCTGCCGGACAGCGACGACGAAGTGGTGCTGATGACGGTCAGCGACGTCACCCTGCAGCGCCGCGTGCAGCTGCGGGTGGAGGAACTGAACCGGCAGCTGGAAGGCAAGGTCGAGCAGATGGCCGAGGTCAACCGCGAACTGGAGGCGTTCAGCTACTCGGTCTCGCACGACCTGCGCGCACCGCTGCGGCACGTGGCCGGCTTCTCCGACAAGCTCGGCCGGCACCTGGGCGAGGACGCGGACGAGAAGACCCGTCATTACCTGCAGGTGATCGGCGAGGCGGCGCAGCGCATGGCTTCGCTGATCGACGACCTGCTGGTGTATTCGCGGCTGGGGCGCGGGGCGATGCGCCTGCAGGCGGTGGACATGCAGTCGCTGGTCGCCGACACCCACGCGCTGCTGGATTCCAACCTGCGCGCCGAGGCCGGGGCGGACGGCAAGGTCCGCGACGTCGAATGGAAGATCGAGCCGCTGCCGGTGCTGGTGGCCGACGAGAACATGATGCGCCAGCTGTGGCTGAACCTGCTGGGCAACGCGGTCAAGTACACCGCCTGCCGCGAACACGCGGTCATCGAGGTGAGCGCGCGGCAGCTGCCCGACGGCACCCAGCAGTTCAGCGTGCGCGACAACGGCGCCGGCTTCGACATGCAGCACGCCGGCAAGCTGTTCGGCGTGTTCCAGCGCCTGCACCGCGCCAGCGACTACCCGGGCACCGGCATCGGCCTGGCCAGCGTGCGCCGCGTGCTCACCCGCCACGGCGGCCGTATCTGGGCCGATGCCGCGCCGGACCGGGGCGCCACCTTCCACTTCACCCTGCCACCGCCCGCGCCCGACGCGCACCATTGAGGTCCACCCGCATGAATCCGCTCCGTACCATCCTGCTGGCCGAAGACAGCCCCGCCGATGCCGAGATGGCGATCGACGCGTTGCGCGACGCCCGCTTGGCCAATCCCATCGTGCACGTCGAGGATGGCGTGGAGGCGCTGGACTTCCTGCTGCGCCGCGGCGCCTGGAGCGAGCGCGGGGAAGGCCTGCCGGCGGTGCTGCTGCTGGATATCAAGATGCCGCGCATGGACGGCATAGAAGTGCTGCAGCGGATCCGCGCCGAGGAGGAGCTCAAGCGCCTGCCGGTGGTGATCCTGTCGTCCTCGCGCGAGGAAAGCGACCTGGCGCGCAGCTGGGACCTGGGCGTGAACGCCTACGTGGTCAAACCGGTGGACATCGACCAGTTCTTCAACGCGGTCAAGACGCTCGGTACCTTCTGGGCGGTCATCAACCAAGCGCCGGACCAGGAGTAAGGCCCCATGCCCAACAAGGGAGCGCCCTTGGGTCCCCTGCACATCCTGCTGGTGGAGGATTCACCGGAGGATGCGGAACTGCTGTGCGACCAGATGCTCGAGGCCGGCCTGCAAGCCGGCTTCGAGCGGGTCGACAACGAGGCGGCGATGCGCGCCGCGCTGGCCGCGAAGGTGCCGGACATCGTGCTGTCCGACCTGAGCATGCCCGGCTTTTCCGGTTACCAGGCGCTGCGCATCCTGCGCGAACTGCACCCGCAGCTGCCCTTCATCTTCGTCTCCGGCACGATGGGCGAGGACACCGCGGTGCAGGCGCTGCGCGAGGGCGCCAACGACTACATCATCAAGCACCAGCCGGCGCGGCTGCCCTCGGCGGTGGCGCGCGCGGTGCGCGAGGCGCGCGGCGAGCACGAGCGGCAGCGGGTGGCCGACGAGCTGATGCGCGCGCAGCGGCTGGAAAGCCTGGCGCTGCTCGCCGCCGGCCTCAGCCACGACCTGCGCAACATCCTGCAGCCGCTGCTGATCGTGCCGGACCTGATCCGCGACCGCAGCGACGACCCGAAGGTGACGCGGCTGGCCGACGTGGTGGCCGAAAGCGCGCGGCGCGGCCACGAGATGGTCGAGTCGATGCTGTCCTTCGTGCGCGGCTCGCGCCGGCCCAGCGAGCGCATCGTCCTGCCGCGCCTGTTCCAGGCGGTGGGCCTGCTGCTCAAGGGCAGCCTGCCGCGCAACGTCGCGCTGCAACTGGAGGCGGGCGACGAGCGGCTGGTGGTGGAAGCCAACTACACCGAGCTGCAGCAGGTGCTGATAAACCTCGCGTTGAACGCGATCCAGGCCATGCCCGAGGGCGGGCAGCTGCGATTGCTGGCCGAGCGCGCCGACGGCGAACGCCTGCGCATCCGCGTGCAGGACGACGGCATCGGCATGGACCGGGCCACGCAGGAACGCCTGTTCAGCCCGTTCTTCACCACCAAGGACAGCGGCACCGGGCTCGGGCTGGTGTCGTGCCGGCGCATCGTCGAGAGCCTGGGCGGCGAGATCGTGGTGCGCAGCCAGCCGGGGCAGGGCAGCTGTTTCGACCTGCTGCTGCCGTTGCAGGCCGCCGCTGCCGACGGCGCCGCCGATGAAGTGGCGATGCTGCCGGCCGGCCAAGGCCAGCGCATCCTCGTGGTGGACGACGAGGCCACGCGCCTGTCGCTGCTGGGCGACGCGCTGTCCAGCCAGGGCTATCGCCCGAGCGTGGCGCTGGATGGCGCCGCCGCGCTGAGGCTGGTGCAGGAATCCGGCCTGCCGGACGCGGTGCTGGTCGATGGCGGCATCCCGCTGCTGTCGGCCGGGCAGCTGCTCGCGGAGATGCAGGGGCTGGGCTACGCCGGCCCGGCTATCGTGCTGGAGGCCGACGACGGCCCCGCCTTCGCCGATGGCCCGGCGCCGGCCGGCCTGCAGGTGCACGTGCTGCCCAAGCCGCTGGAGATGCAGCGCGTGCTGCGCGCGGTGGCCGATGCGCTGGCGGCGGCGTGATCGCCGCCCGCCGGCCGTATCATTGGCGTTTCCCCCGGCAAGCCGCCCGCGCCAGACAACGATGACCACCGTGCTCCTGAGCCTGGGCAGCAACCTGCGCCCGCGCCATTACCTGCGCTCGGCGCTGCAAGTCCTGCAGGAGCGCTTCGGGCGGATCGTCGCCTCTCCTGCCTACCGCACGCCGGCGGTGGGCTTCGATGGCCCGGATTTCCTCAACAACGCGGTGATGCTGGAAACCGACCTGCCGCTGGCCGAGCTCGACGGCTGGCTGCACGCGGTCGAGGACGCCCACGGCCGCGACCGCAGCGGCCCGCGCTTTTCCGACCGCACGCTGGACATCGACGTGGTGTATTACGGCGACCTGGTGGTGGAAGGGCCGGGGCACCTGCGCATCCCGCGCCCGGAGCTGAAGCACGCCTTCGTGCTCAAGCCGCTGGCCGACATCGCCCCTGAGTTCGTCGACCCGGTGCGCGGGCTGACGCTGCGGCAGATGTGGCAGGCCCACCCGCAGCACGGCGAGGCGTTCGACAGCGTCGAACTGGCGGAGTAAGGCACGGGCGCGGACACCGGCGCGCGTTGCCGCATGCGGCGGCTGCCCCCGATGCTGCTGTTACGGGGCAGGTGCAGAATGGCGGCTGACGGCGACAGGCCGGATGGGGCAGGGCGATGCGGGAAGGACAGGGGGACGGCGACGCGGCCGGGCACTATCACCGGGTCAAGCGGATCGTCATGCAGGCGCTGGAACTGCGCGGCGCGGCGCGCGCGGAACTGGTCGCGCGCGAAACCGGGGACGACGCGGCGCTGGCCGCCGAAGTGCATGCCCTGCTCGCCGGCATGGAGGCCGAGCAGACGCTGCGGGTATCGCTGCCGCCGGGCATCGATGCCCCGGACCCGGGGCAGGACCTGAGCGGCCAGGAAGCCTCGGCCGATACCACCCGCGAATACCGCCTGCTGCGGCGCCTGGGCGCCGGCGGCATGGGCGTGGTCTACCTGGCCGAGCGCAGCGACGGCGGCTTCGTGCAGACCGTCGCGCTGAAACTGCTCAACCCGGTGGCCGAGGCCTCGCCGGAACTGCGCGAGCGCTTCGCCCGCGAGCGCGCGCTGCTGGCGCGGCTGGACCACCCCGGCATCGCGCGCCTGCTCGACGGCGGCATCCTCGCCGACGGCCGCCCGTTCCTGGCGATGGAATACGTCGAAGGCGAGCAGATGGACGCCTACGCCGCGCGGCTGCCGCTGGACGAGCGCATCGCGCTGTTCGTCAAGGTCTGCGAGGCGGTGGCCGAGGCCCACCGCTGCCTGGTCATCCACCGCGACCTCAAGCCGGCCAACATCCTGGTCGACGCGCGCGGCCAGCCGCGGCTGCTGGATTTCGGCATCGCCCGGCTGATCGACGAGGACAGCGCCGCGGCCGGCGACACCCGCACCGGCCAGCATGCGCTGACCCTGGCCTATGCCAGCCCGGAGCAGCTGGCCTGCCAGCCGCTGACCACCGCCACCGACGTCTATTCGCTGGGCGCGGTGCTGTACCAGCTGGTCTGCGGCCAGGCGCCGTTCGCCGACCACGACAATCCGGCCGGGCTCTACCAGGCCATCATCCACACCGACGTGACCCCGCCCAGCCGGCGCCTGCCGCGCGAGCGCGCCGCGCCGGCGCGGAACCAGCAGGTGCCGGCCGACATCGACGCGATCGTGCTCAAGGCGCTGCGCAAGGAGCCGGGGCAGCGCTACGCCTCGGTCGCCGCGCTGGCCGACGACCTGCGCCGTTACCTCGGCCGCCGCCCGGTCAGCGCCCGCGCCGGCGAGCGCGGCTACCGCGCGCGGCGTTTCCTGCGCCGCAACGCCTGGCCGCTGGCGGCCGCGGCGCTGGTGGCGCTGTCGGTGCTGGGCGGCCTGCTGGCCTCGGTGCTGGCGCTGCGCGAGGCGCGGCAGCAGCAGGCGCTGGCCGAGCAGCGCGGCCACGACCTGCAGCGGCTGGCGGATTTCCAGCAGGCGACGCTGGAAAGCGTGGACATCGACGCGATGGGCCACGCCATGACCGACACCCAGCAGCGCAAGGTGCTGGACGTGCTGGAGCGGCAGGCGCCGGGGCAACCGCTGGAGGTGCGGCTGCGCCAGGCCTTCGCCCAGGTCGGCGCGCCGAGCATCGCCCGCGATGCGCTGGACCAGCAGGTCGTCTCGCATGCGTTGTCGCGGCTGGACCGCGATTTCGCCGACGCGCCGCTGCTGGCGGCCGACATGCGGCAATCGCTGGCGCGGGTGCTGATCGCCATCGGCCACTACCCGCATGCGGCGCAGGAACTGCAACGGGTGCTGCAGGTGCGCGAGGCGGCGTTGCCGGCCACCGACGCGCGCATGGCGTCGGCGCGCATCGACCTGGGCCAGGCCTTGTTCCAGCAGGGCGAACTGGCGCCGTCGGCGGAGGCCTTCGGGCAGGCGCTGGCGGCCACGCGCACGCTGCCCGCGCTGGACCCGCTGCGGCGTGCCGCCGAGGCCGGCGCGGCGCGGGTGCAGGCCGCGCGCGGCGACCCGCAGGGGGCGCTGGCGAAGCAGCGTGCCCTGCGCGAGGCATGGATGGCGGCCCTGCCGGCCGAGGATGAAACCCTGCTGTTGCTGCGCGGCGACTACGCGCGGACGCTGGACGAGCTGGGGCAGCGCGACGAGGGCAGCGCGGAGATGACCGAGTTGCTGCCGTTGTACCGCGCCCACTTCGGGCCGGAATCCAACCGCACGCTGGCGGCGATGGACACGCTGGCCGAACTGCAGTTCGCCTATGCCTATTACGAGCAGTCGGCCGCGCTTGCGCGACAGGTGGCGCAGGTGCGCGAACGCCGCCTCGGCGCCGAGCATCCCGACACGCTGAAGGCCTGGGGAACCGCCGCCACCAGCCTGGTGCGGCTGGCCGATTCCCCGCAGGGCTACGCGGAAGCCGAAACCCTGCTCGACCACCTGCTGCAGGCGCAGGGCCGGATACTCGGCATCGAGCACCCGGCCACGCGGCAGTTCGTCGTCGACAAGATCCGCCTGCTCTCCAAGCAGGACCGCAAGACGGAGGCGATCGCGCTGCAGCGCCGGCACCTGGCCGACTGCCTGCGCCTGCTCGGGCCGGACCACCGCGAAACCCTGTTCGCCCAGGGCGGGCTGGCCAGCATGCTGAGCGACCAGCCCGGCGGCCTGGACGAAGCGCGGGCGTTGGCGCAGGCAACGCTGGAGCCCATGCGCCGGCAACTGGGGAGCGAGCATCCATTGGTGACCGCCACCCTCGACCTGATCGGGCGCATCGAGCGCAACGCCGGCCACTGGCAGGCCTCGCGCGATGCCCACGCGCAGGCGCTGGAGATCCGCGCACGCACCCGCGGCATGCTCGACGGCCATACCCTGGAAAGCGCGACCCGCCTCTATATCGCGCTGTTCAAGCTGCACGACGAGGCGGGCATGCGCGACATCCGTAGCCGCTTCCTCGACCCGCTGCTCAAGCTCGACCCGGCCACGCTCAATGCCAGCAAGCGCAGCCACCGCGAGTCGATCCTGCTGGCGCTGGAGGGGCGCTGGTGATGACTCGTGCGGGCCGGGAGCGTGGTGGCCCCTGCATCCGGTCGGGCGATGCCGGCGTTGCCCCGGATACGTGAAGCGCCGGGGGCGTAGCCCCGGCCTACCCGGGTTCGGCGGCGGAGGCCGGGGGGCTCCCGAGCAGCTCCAGGTGGCGCTGCTCCATTTCCTGCCGCAACTGGCGGCGGATCTGCGCGGCGGCATGGCGGCGGCGCGCGTCGCCGTCCTGCGGTTGCAGTGACGGCACCGGCGTCGGCCGGCCGTCCCCGTCCACCGCCACCATCGTGAAGAAGCAGCTGTTGGCGTGGCGCACGCTGCCCCGAAGGATGTCCTCGGCCACCACCTTGACGCCCACTTCCATCGACGAGGTGCCGGTGTAGTTCACCGAGGCCAGGAAGGTGACCAGCTCGCCCACGGCGATGGGCTGGCGGAACATCACCTGGTCCACCGACAGGGTCACCACGTAGCTGCCGGCATAGCGGCTGGCACAGGCATAGGCGACCTGGTCGAGCAGGCGCAGCACCGCGCCGCCATGCACCTTGCCGGAGAAGTTGGCCATTTCCGGCGTCATCAGCACGGTCATCGACAGCTGGTGGGGCGTGGGCGCGGACATGGGCGGGAGCGCAGGAGAGGGTACGGCCGACTTTAGCGTAGGTCGGGGCTACGCCCCCGACGGCGTTGCCGATCGGATACCGCAAAACCGTCGGGGGCGTAGCCCCGACCTACCTGTGAAGCCGGCGGCCCAAAAAGAAGGGGCCGCTTGCGCGGCCCCTCCGTGTTTCCTGCCCGGCTGCCCTTACTTGAGCTTGGCGGCCTTGCGCAGCGCTTCGGCGCGGTCGGTCTTCTCCCACGAGAACGCCGTGGCGTTCTGGGTCTTGCCGTCGCCGTCGACGTACGAGAATTCCTTCGGCTTGCGACCGAAGTGGCCGTAGGCGGCGGTCTGCTGGTACATCGGGTGGATCAGGTCGAGCATCTTGATGATGCCGTACGGGCGCAGGTCGAAGTGGGCGCGGATCAGCTTCTCGATCTGCGCATCCGGAATCTTGCCGGTACCGAAGGTGGTGACCGAGATCGAGGTCGGCTCGGCCACGCCGATGGCGTAGGAGACCTGCACTTCGCACTTGTCGGCCAGGCCGGCGGCGACCACGTTCTTGGCGACGTAGCGGGCGGCGTAGGCGGCCGAACGGTCGACCTTGGACGGATCCTTGCCCGAGAACGCGCCGCCGCCGTGGCGGGCCATGCCGCCGTAGGTGTCGACGATGATCTTGCGGCCGGTCAGGCCGCAGTCGCCCACCGGGCCGCCGATCACGAAGATGCCGGTCGGGTTGATGTGCACCTTGTTCTTCGGCAGCTTGTCCAGCCACGCCTTCGGCAGCACCGGCTTGAGGATGTGCTCGCGCACGGCCTCGACCAGGTCCTTCTGCTTCACGCCGGCGTCGTGCTGGGTCGACAGCACCACCGCGTCCAGGCCCTCGATCTTGCCGTCGTTGCCGTAGCGCAGGGTGACCTGGCTCTTGGCGTCCGGGCGCAGCCACGGCAGCGGCGAGTTCTTCTTCTTGCGCACCTTGGCCTGCTGCTCGACCAGGCGGTGGCTGTAGTAGATCGGCGCCGGCATGAATTCCGGGGCTTCGTTGCAGGCATAGCCGAACATCAGGCCCTGGTCGCCCGCGCCCTGTTCTTCCGGCTTCTTGGCCTTGCGGTCGGTGCCGTCCACGCCGGCGGCGATGTCCGGCGACTGCTTGCCGAGCATGTTGATGATCGCGCAGGTGTGGCCGTCGAAGCCGACGTTGGAATTGTCGTAGCCGATCGAGTTGATGACGTTGCGGGTCAACTCCTCGATGTCCACCCACGCCGAGGTGGTGACCTCGCCGGCGACGATCGCCGCGCCGGTCTTCACCAGGGTCTCGCAGGCCACGCGGGCGCGCTTGTCCTGGGCCAGGATGGCGTCCAGCACCGCGTCGGAAATCTGGTCGGCAATCTTGTCCGGATGGCCTTCGGAGACCGACTCGGAAGTGAACAGGTAGCTGGACATCGGCTCTATATCCCTTGATTCGGATGAAAAGATGGGCGCGCATGATACACGGTGCGCTGCCGGGGTGCATTGTGCGCCCTGCGACGTTGCCGATGGTTAAGCCGGCAGGCAGGGAAGGCCGCCCGATCGGCTAGCATCGCGCGATGGATTCCCTGAGCCAGATCGTCCTCGGCGGCGCGGTCGCCGCCGCCATCGCCCCGTCCGGCCAGCGCCGCGCGGCCCTGCTGGCCGGTGCCGCGCTGGGCACCGTGCCCGACCTCGACGGCCTGCTGATCGCCGCCTTCACCCGCGACCCCGTCAGCCTGATGACGGTGCACCGCAGCTTCAGCCACTCGCTGTTCGTGCTGCCGCTGCTGGGCACGCTGCTCTGGTGGCTGTACCGCCGCTTCGGCCACGGCCGGGTGGCGGCGGCCCCGGTGCGCTGGTGGTGGGCCATCGTGCTGGCGTTGGTCACCCATCCGCTGCTGGATGCCTTCACCGTCTACGGCACCCAGCTGTGGTGGCCGTTGATGCCGCACCCGACGATGTGGTCGAGCGTGTTCATCATCGATCCGCTCTATACCGTGTGGCTGGCGCTGGGCTGCGTGGTGGCGTGGTTCGCGCGGGCGCGGCCATTGGCGCAGCGTGCGTTGCTGGCCGGGCTGGTGTTGAGCTGCGGCTACCTGGGCTGGTCGCTGTTGGCCAAGCACAAGGTCGAGCGCGAGGCCGACCGCGCACTGGCGGCGCTGGGGCTGGGCGATGCGCCGCGCTTCTCGGTGCCGATGCCGTTCAACACGCTGCTGTGGCAGGTGGTGGCGATGACCCCGCAGGGCTACGTGACCGGCGAGCGCTCGCTGTGGGCCGACCGCGGGCCGATGCGTTTCGATGGCCACCCCTCCAACGTGCAGGCGCTGCGGCAGGCCGCGGAGCTGCCGGCGGTGGCGCGGTTGCAATGGTTCAACCGCGGCTTCATGCGCGCGCAGGTGCGCGATGGCGAGCTGGTGCTCAGCGACCTGCGGATGGGCATGGAGCCGGACTACAACTTCAACTTCGCCGTGGCCCGCGAACGCGGGGGCGGCTGGGAGGCGATCGCGCCGCGGCAGTTGCGCCCGATCTACCGGGAGCAGGGCGGGCGCGCGCTGCTGGAGCAGCGGCTGAAGCGGGTATGGGAGCGGATCTGGCGCGAGCCGGGACAGCGAGAGGAAGGCTGAATACCCATAATTACCAATTTATTTGGAACAATTAGTGATTTATTTGATATTTGTTCTGAATTTGTCGGTAAATACAATGGGCTCCATCGAATCACGACCGGCGGCCATCGCCGCTTTCATTCCGGAGCCCACATGAACAGCCAAGCCATTTCCCTGTACCAGAAGCGCCGTTCGCAGTACGCCCTTGGCCGCAACCTGCCGGTCGGCCAGGACCAGGCCACCGACCTGATCAAGCACGCCATGCGCGAAGCGCCGTCGGCGTTCAATTCGCAGCCCACCCGTGCGCTGATCCTGCATGGGGCGCAGAGCGTGAAGTTCTGGGAACTGGCCAAGGACGCGCTGCGGGCCATCGTGCCGGCCGAGGCCTTCGCCACCACCGAGGGCAAGCTGGACGGCTTCGCCGCCGGCGCCGGCACCGTGCTGTTCTTCAACGATGTGGACGTGACCAAGGGCCTGCAGGACCAGTTCCCGCTGTACGCGGACAATTTCCCGGTGTGGGCCGAGCACGCCAACGGCATCGCCCAGTTCGCGGTGTGGACGGCGCTGGCCGAGGCCGGCATCGGCGCCAGCTTGCAGCACTACAACCCGCTGGTGGACGAAGCGGTGCGCCGCGAATGGGGCATCCCGGAAAGCTGGCAGCTGCGCGCGCAGATGCCGTTCGGCTCGCACGAGGGCGGCTTCGGCGAGAAGGGCTACATGGACGACGAGGCCCGCTTCAAGGTCTTCGCCTGATCCATCCGGCGCGTTCCTCGTCCCGCGCCAGTCCGGGCCCGCCAGCTTCGCTGGCGGTCCTTCCTCCTCTTGTAGATGCGGGGCTTGCCCCGCATGAGGCGTTCCCGACAAAGCCCCATGCGGGGCAAGCCCCGCATCTACGGCAGGCCATGCAGGAACGTCAGGCCGCGGCCCGCGGCTGCCCGGCGATCAGTCCGTCGAAATAGTCGCGGGTCAACCGCAACTGCATGTCGGCGCTTTCGGCGGCGTTGACCACCGCGCGGAAGGCCGCCCGCTGCTCATCGGTATGCTCGGGCCGGTCCTTCGCATACCAGCCCAGGTGCTTGCGGGCGATGCGCACGCCCTGCGGCTCGCCGTAGAAGGCGTGCAGCTCGGCCAGGTGGCCGAGCAGGATGTCGCGCACTTCCTGCAACGACGGCGGCGGCAGTTCCTCGCCGGTGCGCAGGTAATGGGCGATCTCGCGGAAGATCCACGGCCGCCCCTGCGCGGCGCGGCCGACCATCACCGCATCGGCCCCGGTATGCGCCAGCACCTGCGCGGCCTTGCGCGGCGAATCGACGTCGCCGTTGGCCAGCACCGGGATGCGCAGCTCGGCCTTGATCGCGGCAATGGTGTCGTACTCGGCCACGCCGGTGTAGTGCTGGTCGCGGGTGCGGCCATGCACCGCCAGCGCGGCGATGCCGCTGTCCTGCGCGATGCGGGCGATGGCCGGCGCGTTGCGCACTTCGGCGCACCAGCCGGTGCGGATCTTCAGCGTCACCGGCACTTCGACCGCGCCGACCACCGCTTCGAGGATGCGCGCCACCTGCGCCTCGTCGCGCATCAGCGCCGAGCCGGCCCACGCATTGCACACCTTCTTGGCCGGACAGCCCATGTTGATGTCGATGATCTGCGCACCGTGGTCGACGTTGTGGCGCGCCGCCTCGGCCAACTGCCGCGGTTCGGTGCCGGCGATCTGCACGCTGATCGGCGCCGGCTCGCCGGCATGGTCCATGCGGTGGATCGACTTGCGGGTGTTCCAGAAGCGCGGGTCGGCGATGGTCATCTCCGACGCGGCCAACCCCGCGCCCAGCCGCTTGCACAGCTGCCGGAACGGCTTGTCGGTGACGCCGGCCATGGGCGCGAGCACCACGTTGGGGGCGATGGTGTAGGGGCCGATCTGCATGGCGCGCATTGTAGTGCGCCATGCAGCCGCGCGAATGTGCCCGCAGGAGCGACGTGAGTCGCGACCGGGCTTTACCGGTGAAGCCTGGTCGCGACTGGCGTCGCTCCTGCAGGGAGTAGTGGGGATCAGGCGGTCTCGTCCACCACCGCGGCGTCGGGCGCGTTGGCCTTCACCGAGGCGATGCCGTTGTCGCGCGAGGCGGTGCTTTCGTACATCTCGCTGCTGCCGATGACCTGGCCATTGGCCGCCAGCAGGTTGAAATAGGGCTTGCCGTTGCTGGAGGCCTTGCGTTCGTAGCGGGCGTCGTCGGGGCTGTTCTTCTTCACCGACTCGATTCCGTTCCTGCAGCCGGCCTTGTCGCTGTAGCCCTGGCTGGTCAGGATCACCTGGCCGTTGCCGGCCTTGAGGTTGAACTGGAAATCGCCGTTGCTGCGCTTGCCGATCACGAACTTGCCTGCCATGAAGCGTCTCCTGGTTGCCGGCGGGATGCCGCGGGCCAATGTAGCCCAGCGGCAGCGTCGCCGGTACCGGGGCTCAGGCGTCGGCCGGCGTCATCCGCGGCATCGACACCGCGGCGCCTTCCTGCTCGGTGGAACGCGCGGCGTACTGGTTGGCGAAGCGCACGTGCTTGATGAAGGCCGCCTCCGGCGCCTGCGCCAGCGAGGCCGCCAGCGCGCCGTTGAAGGCGTCGCCGGCACCGGTGGTATCCACCGTCTGCACCGACTCGGCGGCCACCCGGTAGTAGGGCTGGCCGTCGCCGCGCAGGCGTTCTTCGTCGTGCGAGACGAACACGCCGACCGCGCCGAGGGTGACCACCACGGTGCTGGCCGACAGCTTGCGGCACAGCGCGTGCAGGCTGGCACCGTCCAGTGCGGCCACGTCGTCGGCCTCCACCCGCTCGCCGACGTGGCGGCCTAGCAGGGCGGCGAACTCGGTTTCGTTCGGGGTCAGCACGTCGGCCAGCTTGAGCAGGCTGATGGTCGAGGGCGCGTTGGCCGGGGCGGCGTTGAGCACGGTCAGCACGCCGGCCTCGCGGGCGATGCCCAGCGCCGCCTCGATCGACTCCACCGGCGACTCCAGCTGCGCCAGCAGCACCTTGGCGCCGCCGATCAGCGCGGCGTTGGCGGTCATGAACGCGGTGCTCAGCGAGGCGTTGGCGCCGGGGCCGATGACGATGGAGTTGCGGCCGCGGCCGTCCACGTAGATGCCGGCGGTGCCGGTGGGCTCGCTGCTGGCCTCGGCGACCAGGGCGATGCCGTCCGCGTCGGCCAGCCGCCTGGCCAGCACGCCGCCGGCGTCGTCGCCCAGTGCGCAGAGGAAGGTGGTGGCGGCGCCGGCGCGGCCAGTGGCCACGGCCTGGTTGAACCCCTTGCCGCCGGGGCCGGTGCTGTAGCGCCCGGCGATGGTCGCGCCCGGCGCGGGCAGGGTTTCGCAACGCCAGACGTGGTCGACATTGAAGGAACCGGCAACAACAACGCTACTCATGGAATCTGTTTCTCGAAGTGGCCGTGGATCAGCCGAAATGGGTCAGCACGCCGGCAATGGTGGCGGTCATGAAGGTGGCGATGGAGCCGCCCAGCACCGCGCGCAGGCCGAACTTGGCCAGGTCGTGGCGGCGCTCCGGGGCCAGCCCGCCGATGCCGCCGATCTGGATGGCGATGGAACTGAAGTTGGCGAAGCCGCACAGCGCGTAGGTGGCGATCAGCCGGCCGTCGTCGCTGAGGCTGACCCCGGCGATGTTGCCCTTGATGATCTCCGACAGGTCCATGTAGGCGACGAACTCGTTGATCACCACCTTCTGCCCGATCAGCGAACCAACCGTGGTGGCGTCGGCCCACGGCGTGCCGATCACCCAGGCGATCGGCGCCAGCACGTAACCGAAGAGGGTGGCCAGGTTGGTCGGCTTGCCGATCACCTGGGCCAGTCCGGTGACGTCGCCCAGCCAGGTCAGCGGCGCGTTGATCAGCGCGATCAGGGCGATGAAGGCCAGCAGCATCGCGCCGATGTTCAGCGCCAGCCGCAGGCCGTCGCCGGCACCGGCGGCGGCCGCGTCGATGATGTTGGAGGAGGTCTTCTCCACTTCCATCTTGACCGTGCCGCGGGTCAGCGGCGTACCGGTTTCCGGCACCAGCAGCTTGGAGATCACCAGCGTGGCCGGCGCGGCCATGATCGATGCGGCCAGCAGGTGCTTGGCGTAGAACGCCTGCGCCGCCGGGTCGCCGCCGCCGAGCATGCCGACGTAGGCGGCCAGCACGCCGCCGGCGATGTGTGCCATACCGCCGATCATCATCGTGATCAGCTCGGACTGGGTCATCTTGGCGATGTACGGGCGCACGGTCAGCGGCGCCTCGGTCTGGCCGATGAACACGCTGGCGCAGACGCTGGTGGTTTCCGCGCCGGATACGCGCATCACCTTGGTGATCGCCCACGCCATCACCCGCACGATCGCCTGCATCACGCCCAGGTGGTACATCACCGCCATCAGCGAGGAGAAGAAGATGATCGTCGGCAGCACCTGGAAGGCGAAGATGAAACCGTAGGTATCGGTGTTCATCAGGCTGCCGAAGATGAAGTTCGAGCCCTCGTTGACGAAGCTGAGGATCCTGACGAAGCCGTGGCCCAGCCAGTCGAACACGTCGCGCCCGCCGGGTACCAGCAGCACCAGCGCGGCGAAGCCGATCTGCAGGGTGATGCCGGTGCCGACCAGCTTCCAGTCCACCGCGCGCCTGTTGTTGGAGAACAGCCAGGTGATGCCGATCAGCACCGCCAGGCCGAACAGGCCGAAGCCGATCCTTCCCAAACCCTCGACCATGAGTATTCCCCGGGCACGCCCGCAAAAGCCGCAAGCCTAGTGCAGCGGCCGGTGGCCGGCAAGAATTACCGGTCACCGTGGCGCCAATTGCGGCGATCGCGCCGCCATCGGCAAGGTCCGTGGCGGCAAACCACCCGGTGGCGGCAGTTACACTGGCGGCCCGTCCGCGCCTGCCGCGCGGGCCGTACCCTTTCAGGAGCCAGCCATGCACTACCGTCGCCTCGGGTCGTCCGGCCTGCAGCTTTCCGCGCTGTCCTTCGGCGCCTGGGTCACCTTCGGCGGGCAGGTCGCCCGCGACGAGGCGCGCAACCTGGTCGCCGCGGCCTGGGACAACGGCGTCAACTTCTTCGACAACGCCGAGGTCTACGCGCATGGCCGCGCCGAGCAGGTGATGGGCGACGTGATCGCCGACCTGCGGCTGCCGCGCGACGGCTACTGCGTGTCCAGCAAGGTGTTCTTCGGCGCGGTCGAGAACCCGGCGCCGACCCGGCGCGGGCTGTCGCGCAAGCACGTGCGCGACGCCTGCCACGACGCGCTCAAGCGCCTGCGCGTGGATTACCTGGACCTGTACTACTGCCACCGCCCCGACCCGGACACGCCGATCGCCGAGACCGTGCAGGCGATGGACCTGCTGGTCCGGCAGGGCAAGGTGCTGTACTGGGGCACCTCGGAATGGTCGGCGGCGCAGATCGCCGAGGCGGTGGTTTTCGCCCGCGCCAACGGCCTGTACGCGCCAACGATGGAGCAGCCGCAGTACAACCTGCTGCACCGGCAGCGGGTGGAGCAGGAATACGCGCCGCTGTATGCCGACGCCGGGCTGGGCACCACCATCTGGTCGCCGCTGGCCTCGGGGCTGTTGACCGGCAAGTACAACGACGGCATCGGCGCCGATACCCGGCTGGCGCAGTCCTCGCTGGACTGGTTGCAGGCCGCGGTGCTGGGCGAACCGGCGCAGGACCGGCTGGGCAAGGTGCGCGCGTTCACCGCGCTGGCCGCGGAGATGGGCGAATCGCCGGCGCAGCTGGCCATCGCCTGGTGCCTGCGCAACCCGCACGTGTCCAGCGTGATCCTCGGCGCCAGCCGGGTGTCGCAGCTGGAGGAAAACCTGCGCGCGCTGGACGTGGCCGCGCGCGTGGACGAGGCCGGCTGGCAGCGGATCGAGGCGGTCTTCGCCTGATCGCCGGGTGTAGGTCGGGGCCATGTCCCCGACGCGGACTTGCGCTCGAATGTCCCGGGCGTCGGGGATGTAACCCCGACCTACGGCCAGCGTGTCTTTCCCCGACGCGGACTTGCGCTCGAATGTCCCGGGCGTCGGGGACGTAGCCCCGACCTGCAGCCAGCGTGTCTTTCCCCGACACGGGCTTGTGCTTGAACGTCCCGGGCGTCGGGGATGTAACCCCGACCTACGGCTGCTTTTGGTTGAGCAGGTGGAGGCCGCTCCCACACCCATCGCCATTCCCGGTGATGCCCGACCGTTGGTCGGGCGGCGACCGGTGATGGGCCGGCGAATGGAACTCAATGGAACACGGACTTCGTAGATGCGGGGCTTGCCCCGCATGAGGCGTTCCCGGTAAAGCCCTGTACCGGGCAAGCCCGGTACCTGCATGGTCATTGGCCGACACCCGCCTCCCTGCACGCACCGGACTTCAAAAAAATCTCCAAAAAATCCTTGCAACGCGAACGAGAATGATTATCATCAACTCGTCACCCAGCACGGAATCACCCCGATGTCCGCACAGCCCGCCACCCTGTTCCGCAACCGCACGCTCCACCTGCCGCAACGCCCGGTCCGGTTGATGCCGGCCGAAGAGGTGATCGACAGCGGCGCCCTGCTCAAGGGCCAGCGCGAGATCGTCATCCAGCATGGCGACAAGTTCTACCGCCTGCGCCACACCAGCAACGACAAGCTGATCCTCACCAAGTAATTCCCGGCCGCATTCGCCGCCAGCCGGCGCGCCCTCGCCGCGCCCAGCCTGCCTGAATCGCACGTTCTCTCCCCCCTTGGCAGCGGTCGGGTTGCATTCGCAACCCGGCAGCTTCGCCAAGGGTCTTGTTCGCCCATCGATTCCAGGTCCCCATGATCCGTCCCACCATTCTGAGCGCCGCCCTGTGGGTGGTGCTGTCCCCTGCCCATGCCGAAACCGCGGCACCGGCCGAACCCCGCGACTTCGACCGCGTGCAGGTCACCGCCACCCGCACCGAGCGCGCGGTCAGCGACGTCGCCGCCACCGTCGACGTGATCGACCGTGAGCAGCTGGACCGGCAGCTGGCGCAGGACATCCACGACATGGTCCGCTACGAGCCGGGCATCTCGGTGACCCGCAGCGCGGCGCGCTTCGGCCTCGGCGGCTTCCGCATCCGCGGGCTGGACGGCAACCGCGTGCTGATCCAGACCGACGGCATCGCCATGCCCAAGAGCTTCGACATCGGCAGCTTCGCCAGCGCCAACCGCAACTTCACCGACCTGGAGACGCTCAAGCGCGTGGAGATCGTGCGCGGCCCGGCCAGCTCGCTGTACGGCTCCGACGCGCTCGGCGGCGTGGTCGCCTTCGTCACCAAGGACCCGGCCGACTACCTGAAGGACGGCAAGGGCAGCCACGTCGGCCTGAAGTTCGGCTACGACGGCGACTGGCAGGGCCTGCTGGGCGGGGCGACCGTCGCCTTCGGCGGCGAGCGCTGGAGCGGCATGGTCAACGCCAACCACCGGCAGGGGCAGGAAACCGGCAACAAGGGCGAGGTGCGCAGCCTCGACAACACCCGCACCGCGCCGAACCCGCAGGACCGCGACGGCCGCAGCGTGCTGTCCAAGCTGGTGTACGCGCCGGACGAGGGCCAGCGCTTCCGCCTGACCGTGGAGGGCAACGAGGACATCACCGATACCGACGTGTATTCGGCGATCGACCACGCCACCACCACCGGCATGGCCGCACACGACAAGCAGACCCGCGCCCGCGTGTCCTTCGCCCACGAGATGGACGCGCTGGACGCCGCGTTCGCCGACAGCCTGCGCTGGCAGCTGTACCGGCAGGACAGCGAGACCACGCAGGTCACCAACGAGGCGCGCGCCAACGGCAGCCGCCGCCATCGCGAGTTCAACTTCGACCAGCGCGTGCATGGCGCGCAGGCGCAGTTCGACAAGGGCCTGGCCACGGGCGCGGTCGAGCATGCGCTGACCTGGGGCTTCGACGGCGCATGGACCGAAACCCGCCAGAAGCGCGACGGCTACCAGGTGCTGGCCGATGGCAGCACCAGCAGCACGGTCCTGCCCGACGTCTTCCCGGTGCGCGATTTCCCGATCAGCAAGACCACCGAGCTGGGCCTGTACGCGCAGGACGAAATGCGCTTCGCAAGCGGCCGCGTGTCGCTGGTGCCGGGCGTGCGCGTGGACCACTACCGGCTCGCGCCCGAGGCCGACGCGATCTTCAGCGAGGACAACCCCGGCGTCGTGCTCGCCTCGCTGCGCAAGACCAGCGTGTCGCCGAAGCTGGGCATGGTGTGGCGCTTCGACGAGCAGTGGTCGCTGTTCGCCGGCTATGCGCACGGCTTCCGCTCGCCGCCGTACAACGACGTCAATCTCGGCTTCACCAACGTGATGTTCGGCTACACCGCCATCCCCAACCCGGACCTCAAGCCGGAAACCAGCAATGGCCTGGAGCTGGGCCTGCGCTACCTGGCGCCGGCCGCCTACGTCAGCCTGAGCGGCTACTGGAACGACTACCGCGACTTCATCGAGTCGCAGCGCTACGTCGGCATCAATGCGCAGGGGCTGATGGTGTTCCAGTCGCAGAACATCGCCGACGCCCGCATCCACGGCGCCGAGCTGAAGGCCGGCGTCGATTTCGGTGAGCTGACTCCGGCGCTGGCCGGCTGGTCGCTGCGCGGTGCGGCGGCATGGTCGCGCGGCCAGAACCGCACCGAGGACCTGCCGCTGGATTCGGTGGACCCACTGCGCGGCACGCTCGGGCTGATGTACGACCGCGACGACTGGGGCGTGGAACTGGCCGGCACCTTCGCCCGCCGCAAGGACCGGGTCGCCAGCGACAGCGCCTGGCGCCCGGCCGGCTACGGCGTGCTCGACCTGATGGCGCACTGGACGTTCGCCCCGGGCGCCACGGTCAACGTCGGCGTGTTCAACCTCGCCGACCGCGCCTACATCGACTGGTCCAGCCTGGCCTCGACCCTGGCCGCGTCCAGCATCGTGCTCGACCGCTACAGCAACCCCGGGCGCACGCTGTCGGCCAGCCTGTCGGTGGCCTGGTAAGCGCCTGCCGCTTCTCTCTCCGTTGGAGCATCATCGGCCACGGACGGCCTTCTTCCCGCATGAACAAGGAACCCACGATGAAACCGCATCACGCCAGCCTGCTGCTGTTGTGCGCCGCCACCGGTGCCGCCAGCGCCGCGCCCGCCGACATCGCCCGCGACCACGACACCATCCTGCGCATGCAGGGCGAGTACGCCGTGGACTTCGCCTTCGACGAAACCGTGCTGCTCAAGCCTGGCTACGAGCGTGCCCCGGCGATGCGCAGCGGCGGCAACGAGCTGGTGGTGGTGGTCGAGGACACGCCGACCCGCGTCGTGCTGCAGCACCTGCTGGTGGACCCGAAGAGCGGCCACGTCACCAAGCACTGGCGCCAGGGCTGGACCTACCAGGCGCCGAATCGCTTCGAATTCAGCGCCGACCAGATCTGGCAGGTGCGCGCCATTCCCGCCGCGATCAACCAGGGCGCGTGGACCCAGTGCGTGTACGAGGTCAGCGACGCCCCGCGCTACTGCGGCACCGGCAGGTGGAGCTACGACAACGGCGTGCCGAGCTGGACCAGCGACCCGGGCTGGCGCCCGCTGCCGCGCCGCGAATACACCCGCCGCAGCGACTACAACGCGCTGGCAATGGTCAACCGGCACACGCTCACGCCCGAGGGCTGGACCCACGAGCAGTTCAATACCAAGGTGCAGCGCAACGCCGACGGCACGCAGCAGGAAATCGCGCGCGAGTTCGGTTTCAACGACTACGTGCGCAGCACCGACGTGGACTTCACCCCGGCCCGCGACTACTGGAACGCCACCGCCGGCTACTGGGCGAAGGTGCGCCGGCACTGGGACGCTTTCCTCGGCCAGGCGCCGGGCGTGCACCTGAAGACCAAGGTCGACGGCATGGCGATGATCATCCCGTTGTTCACCCAGGCCGACGAGGTGCAGGCCGGCGGGAAGGTGGCCGACCAGCAGATCGACGCGGTGTTCGCCGCCCATGTCGAGAAGGCGCCCGGCGAAGGCTGAGCACCGCAGCCACGCCGTCGCGGGCCGGGCAGCGCCCGGCTCCGGCGGCGTGGCCGTGGTTTCACTCCTTGAACATCAGCAGCGCCGCCAGCGCGATCAGCGCGAACGCGGCCCAGTGGTTCCATTTCAGCGGCTGCCCGAGGTAGCTGGCCGAGAACCCGGCGAACACCAGCAGGGTGATGACCTCCTGCATGCCCTTGAGCTGCGGCGCCGAATAGACCGCCGCGCCGAGCCGGTTGCCCGGCACCTGCAGGCAGTACTCGAAGAAGGCGATGCCCCAGCTGACCAGCACCACCAGCGCCAGCGGCGCGGCGCGGAACTTCAGGTGCCCGTACCAGGCAATGGTCATGAACACGTTGCTGGCCACCAGCAACAGCACGGGATACAGGTAGGTGGTGAAAGGCGCGGCGGCCATGTCCGGTTCCGGCGGAAGGGGCGCATAGCATAGGGCGGCGCGGTGGCGTTTCCGGCCGCCGGCCACGACAGGGTTTCTTCACATCCGGTGCACCTGCCGGCCGGCATCCTTCACAAAGCTGAAGAATTGGGAGGCTGCATGCGACAGACCAAGGAATCGTCCGGACTGGTGCTGGTCATCGAGGACAACCGCAACATCTCCGAGATGATCGGCGAGTACCTGGAAGGGCGTGGCTTCGAGGTGGACTACGCGGTCGATGGCCTGGACGGCTACCGGCTGGCCGCCGAGAACAGCTACGACGTGATCGTGCTGGACCTGATGCTGCCGCGGCTGGACGGCCTGGAGGTCTGCCGCCGCCTGCGCAGCGAGGCGCGCAAGTCCACGCCGGTGCTGATGCTGACCGCGCGCGACACCCTCGACGACAAGCTCACCGGGCTGGGCTGCGGCGCCGACGACTACCTGACCAAGCCGTTCGCGATACAGGAGCTGGAAGCGCGCCTGCGCGCGCTGATCCGCCGCGAACGCCGCCAGGTGGGTGCCGAGGTGCTGAAGGTGGCCGACCTGGTGCTGGACCCGGTGAGCATGCGCGCCACCCGCGCCGGCATCGAGCTGCAGCTCTCGCCCATTGGCCTGCGCCTGCTGACCATCCTGATGCGCGAGTCGCCGCGGGTGGTGACCCGGCAGGAGATCGAGCGCGAGATCTGGGGCAATGGCCTGCCCGACTCGGACACCCTGCGCAGCCACCTCTACAACCTGCGCAAGATCATCGACAAGCCGTTCGACCGGCCGCTGCTGCACACCGTGCAGAGCGCCGGCTACCGCGTTGCCGACATCGCCCAGCCGATGGGCTGATGCCGCAATGGGCAGGGCAGGGCGCGACGCGGGCGGACATGGCCGCTGCGGTAGTGGCTCCGGCCGTGCGCGACAAGGGGGAAGGCTGTAATGCTGCACGGCTTGCCACGCAAGATCAGGACCGCGTTTCTGCTGCAGACGCTGCTGGCCAGCCTCGCGGCGCTGCTGGGCGGCTACCTGGTGCTGCTGGTGGTCAAGTTCGGGCTGGTCAACACGGTCCTGCAGGAAGAGGCCGCGCATTACTGGGAGCTGCACGCGGCCTCGCCGGCGCAGCCGCCGCCCAATACCCGCCACCTGCGCGGCTACCTGCTCGAAACCGGCGGCTCGCCGCTGAACCTGCCGCCGCCGCTGCGCGCGCTGCAGCCGGGTTTCCACGACCTGCGCGAAGCCGGGCAACTGGTGCTGGTGGACCAGTCCCCGGCCGGGCGCCTGTACCTGGTGTTCCTGCGCTCGCAGGCGCAATGGCTGGCGTTCTGGTTCGGCGTGGTGCCGGTGCTGCTGGTGCTGCTGGCGATCTACGGCGCGTCGTGGCTGACCTACCGCGCCTCGCACCGCGCGGTGTCGCCGCTGGTGTGGCTGGCGCGGCGGGTGTCGCAATGGGACCCGCGCTACCCGGACGCCAGCGAGCTGGCGCCGGCGCGGCTGCCGGCCGACGTGCAGGGCGAGGTGCGGCAACTGGCCGCGGCGCTGCACGGCATGGCCGGGCGCATCGGCGACCAGGTGGTGCGCGAGCGCAATTTCACCCGTGACGCCAGCCACGAGCTGCGCACGCCGCTGACCGTGATCCGCATGGCCTGCGAAATGGCGATCGATGCCGGCGAGGAAGCCGGCCCGGTGCTGCAGCGCAGCCTGCTGCGCATCCAGCGCGCCGGCCGCGACATGGAGGCGCTGATCGACGCGCTGCTGATCCTGGCGCGCGAGGCCAACATCGAGCCGCAGTCCGAGTGGGTCGACGTCGGCGACGTCGTGCGCCGCGAGGCGGCCAGCGCCGAGGTCGGCCTGGCCGGGCGCCCGCTGGAGCTGCGCCTGCACATCAACGCGCCGTGCCTGCTGCGGGTGCCGCCGCAGGTGCTGCACGTGGTGGTCGGCAACCTGCTGCGCAACGCCTGCAACTACACCGACGCCGGCCACGTCGAGGTCGAGGTCGAGGCCGACCGGCTGGTGGTGCGCGATACCGGCATCGGCATGTCGCCCGAGGCGCTGTCGCGGGTCTTCGAGCCGTTCTTCCGCGCCGTGCCGGAGCGCCGCGAGGGCCACGGGCTGGGCATGCCCATCGTGCACCGGCTGTGCGAGCGCTTCGGCTGGAAGATCGAGCTGGAAAGCGAGCCGGAGCGGGGCACCACCGCCACCGTGCGCTTCGCCTGACGGGCCGGGGAACCCAAGCCCCTCCGTAGTTGTGGGGCTTGCCCCGCATGGGGTTCCGGCCGGAAAACCGCCAGCGCGGCGCAAGCCCCGCATCCACGCATGGAAACGCCGGCGGCTGCCGTGGCAAGGCGGTCGCCGGGCGCCTGTGGCAGAATCCCGCGTTGCTCCTCCGTCACGGTCGTCCGCATGGTGTTCTCCCGTTCCCGCCCCTTCCGGTCCCCCCGGAGCCGCGCGCATGGCTGACGAAATAGGCAACCTGCCACGCGGGCCGGGGCGGATAGTGAAGGCCGCGATCTGGTCCTGGCAGGGGCTGGCGGCCGCGTGGCGGCACGAGTCCTCGTTCCGGCTGGAGGTCTACCTGTTCGTGCTGCTGGCGCCGCTGGCGTTGTGGCTGGGGCAGACCCCGGTCGAACGCGCGCTGCTGGTCGGCTCGATGCTGCTGGTGATGGCGATGGAGCTGGCCAATTCCGCCATCGAGGCGGTGATCGAACGCTACGGCCCCGAATTCCACGTGCTGGCCGGCCGCGCCAAGGACATGGGCTCGGCGGCGGTATTCGTGCTGATGGTGAACGTGCTGCTGTGCTGGGGCCTGATCCTGCTGCCCCGCCTGTCCTGAATGCAGCCCCGGTTCTATTGAAGGATTTTCCGAATGTCCCTTGAATTTCTTGCCGACCCAAACGTCTGGTTGACCCTGTTCACGCTCAGCGCACTGGAAATCGTGCTCGGCATCGACAACCTGGTGTTCATTTCCATCGCGGTCAGCCGCCTGCCCGAGGAGCGGCGGTCGTCGGCGCGGCGCCTGGGCATCGCCGTGGCCTGCATCACCCGCATCGCGCTGCTGGTGTCGCTGGCTTACCTGGCGCACATGGACAACAACCTGTTCACGGTGGCCGGCATGGGCATCTCGATCCGCGACCTGGTGCTGATCCTCGGTGGGCTGTTCCTGCTCTACAAGGGCGTGAAGGAAATCCGCGAGCTGATCAGCGGCGGCGAGGACGAGGATCCCACCACCACCAAGGCCTCGGCCGTGTTCGGCATGGTGATCGCGCAGATCGCGGTGATCGACATCGTGTTCTCGCTGGATTCGGTGATCACCGCCGTCGGCATCGCCGACCACGTGCCGGTGATGGTGTGCGCCATCCTGCTGGCGGTGGCGATGATGCTGCTGGCGGCCAACCCGCTGGGCCGCTTCATCGACGCCAACCCGACGGTGAAGATGCTGGCGCTGGCCTTCATCCTGCTGGTCGGCGTGGTGCTGGTGCTGGACGGCGTGGACGTGCACGTGCCCAAGCCCTACATCTACGCGGCGATGGGCTTCTCGGTGCTGGTGGAGTGGCTGAACCTGCTGATGCGGCGCCGTGCCAAGGCGCACCAGGTACCGGGCGCCGGCGACTGGTGATGGACGAAGGGCCGGCAATGCCGGCCCTCCCCGCATCCGTGGGTGCCGGACCGGGTGGCGGGCATTCGATGGCGGGTACCGGTCGTGGGTTGAGCCCCGCGGGCGCTGCCCCGAGAATAGGCGCTTGTCCGCCGGGCCCTTACGCATGATCTACCTCCACGACATCGACCCCATCGCCTTCTCACTGGGGCCGATCAAGGTGCACTGGTACGGCATCATGTACCTGCTCGGGTTCGCCGCCGCCTGGTGGCTGGGGCGCAGCCGCGTCCGTGCCGGACGCCTGCCGGGCGTGGACATGAACGGTTTCTCCGACCTGTTGTTCTACGCCATGCTCGGCGTGGTGCTGGGCGGGCGCATCGGCTACATGCTGTTCTATGCGACCTCCGAGTTCCTGCACAACCCGCTGATACTGCTGCGGGTGTGGGAGGGCGGCATGAGCTTCCACGGCGGCCTGCTCGGGGTGATGGCCGCCGGCTGGTGGTGGACCCGCAAGCACCGCCTGCATTACTTCGACACCCTCGATTTCGTCGCGCCGCTGGTGCCGCTGGGGCTGGGCTTCGGCCGCCTCGGAAACTTCGTCGGCGGCGAGTTGTGGGGCAAGTTCACCCAGGCCGGCTGGGGCGTGGTGTTCCCGCATGCGCCGCTCAAGGACGTGCCGGCCGGGCTGCCGACGATGGAGCAGCTGATGTCGGCTGCGCAGATCCGCCAGGACTACGCCGCCGGCCTGCTCGACCAGTACGCGCGCCATCCTTCGCAGCTGTACGAAGCGCTGCTGGAAGGGCTGGTGATGTTCGCGGTGCTGTGGACGTTCTCGATGAAGCCGCGTGCCCGTTATGCCGTGTCCGGCCTGTTCGCGCTGCTGTACGGCTGCTTCCGCTTCCTCGTCGAGTTCGTGCGCATGCCCGACAACGGCGTCTACCTGGCCTTCGGCTGGTTCACCCGCGGCCAGCTGCTGAGCCTGCCGCTGGTCGCGCTGGGCATCGCCCTGCTGTGGCTGTCGCGGCGCGCGCCGACCCTGCAGCCGCTGCCGCCGACGGAGGACAAGGCATGAGGCCTTCGCCGGCGGCGAAAAACAAGCTCGTTGCTGGAGGTGAAAAGTGAGGCAATACCTCGACCTGCTTGCGCACGTGCTCGAACACGGCGCGGAGAAGGCCGACCGTACCGGTACCGGCACCCGCAGCGTGTTCGGCTGGCAGATGCGCTTCGACCTGAACGAAGGCTTCCCGCTGGTCACCACCAAGAAGCTGCACCTGCGCTCGATCATCCACGAGCTGCTGTGGTTCCTGAAGGGCGACACCAACATCGCCTACCTCAAGGACAACGGCGTCAGCATCTGGGACGAATGGGCCGACGAAAACGGCGACCTCGGCCCGGTCTACGGCAAGCAGTGGCGGCGCTGGACCGGCCCCGATGGCAACGAGATCGACCAGATGCAATGGCTGGTCGAGGAGATCAGGCGCAACCCGGATTCGCGGCGGCTGCTGGTCAGCGCCTGGAACGTCGGCGAACTGCCGCAGATGGCGCTGATGCCGTGTCACAGCCTGTTCCAGTTCTACGTGGTCGACGGCCGGTTGAGCTGCCAGCTGTACCAGCGCAGCGGCGACATCTTCCTCGGCGTGCCGTTCAACATCGCCAGCTACGCGCTGCTCACGCACATGGTGGCCCGCGCCACCGGGCTGGGCGTGGGTGATTTCGTGCACACGCTGGGCGACGCGCACCTGTATTCCAACCATTACCAACAGGCCCGCGAACAGCTTTCGCGCGAACCGCGCGTCTTGCCGAAACTGTGGTTGAACCCGGAGGTGACCGATCTGTTCGGTTTCACCTTCGACGACATCCGCATCGACGGCTACGACCCGTACCCGGCGATCAAGGCGCCGGTGGCGGTATGAAGAAGGGCGGGGAACAGGGAACAGGGAACAGGGAGTGCGGCGAGGCGGCGGTGTCGAAGCTTGCGGCGGACACTCATTCCCCGTTCCCCGCTCCCCCTTCCCGGCTCTCGCTCATCGCCGCGCTGGACCGCAACCGCGGCATCGGCCACGGCAACGCGATGCCGTGGCACCTGCCGGACGATTTCAAACACTTCAAGGCGCTGACCCTCGGCAAGCCGATCCTGATGGGGCGCAAGACCGCGCAATCGCTGGGGCGTGCGCTGCCGGGGCGGACCAACCTGGTACTTACCCGAAGCGGACAGGTGCCGTTCGACGGCATGCGCGCGGTGGCGTCGTTCGACCAGGCGTTGCGCATCGCGGCGGATGAAGGCGCAGGGGAGGTGTGCGTGATCGGCGGCGGCGAGGTCTATCGCCTGCTGATCGACCATGCGACCGATCTGTACCTCACATGGGTGGATGCCGCGGTCGAGGCCGACACGCACTTTCCCGAGGTCGATCCGGCACGGTGGCGGGAAGTGGACAGCCAGCCGCATGCGGCCGACGAGCGGCATGCATTCGCGTTCCGTTTCGTCCACTACTCGCGACTGTAGGTCGGGGCTACGCCCCGACGCTTTGCGTATCCGGTAAAGCGCGTCGGGGACGTAGCCCCGACCTACGGCTTTTCGGTGGGCGTTCCCGTGCCATTGCCGCCATTGTGCGGGCGGTGCCGGCGCGGGCGCCGCCGCTGTTCGCGGCGCTCGCCGGGTGCATCGTTGCGCGCTGCCGGGCCATTTTCGGTAGGTGGCCTGCGCGGCGGGCGCACGCCGGGCACCGGTGCCGGCACGTCGCGGCCCGGCACCTGCACCACGCGCAGGTCCTCGCTGTCCAGCTGCAACGCGGTGAGCTTGCCGCCCCAGACCGCGCCGGTATCGATGGCGTGCACGCCCTGGGTGATGGTCAGGCCCAGCGCCGACCAGTGGCCGCAGACCATCTTCAGTTCGCGCTCGACCCGGCCCGGTACCTCGAACCATGGGTACATGCCCTGCTGCTGGGTGCCTGGCGTGCCCTTGTCCTCGATGCCGATGCGGCCGCGCGGGGTGCAGTAGCGCATGCGGGTGAGCAGGTTGATGATCGCGCGCGAACGCTCGTAGCCGCCCAGGTTCGGCGCCCAGCTGGGGCCGTCGCCGTACATGTTGCGCAGCAGCTTGCGGTAGCCGTTGCCGTGCAGCTGCTGCTCGACCTCGCGCGCATGCTTCTCGGCCATAGCCACGGTCCACTTCGGGGCGAGGCCGGCATGGAACATCATCCAGCCTAGTCCGCGGTCCACGTGCACCAGCTTCTGCAGGCGCAGCCAGTCCAGCAGCACGTCTCGGTCCTCGGCCAGCACCACGCGCTGCAGGTCGGGGTTGACCTTGCGCTGTTCCTCCTCGCTGCGCGCGCCGACGGCCAGCAGCGACAGGTCGTGGTTGCCCAGCACCACCACGCTGTGCTCGCGCAGCGAGTGCACCAGCCGCAGGGTTTCCAGCGACTGCCCGCCGCGGTTGACCAGATCGCCGCAGAACCACAGCCGGTCCACGGCCGGGTCGAAGTTGATCCGGTCCAGCAGCCGCCGGGTGACGTCGTAGCAGCCTTGCAGGTCGCCGATCGCCCAGGTCGCCATCAGTGCAGCGTCCTGGGAACGGCCAGCACGAACGGGGCGATCGGCGCGGCGAACTCGGTGCCGTCGTCGGCCTGCATGTCGTAGTGGCCCTGCATGGTGCCGTGCTCGGTGCCGAGCATGACCCCGGAGGTGTAGCGGAATTCCTCGCCGGGGCGCAGCCGCGGCTGCTCGCCGACCACGCCTTCGCCGTCGACGTGCTCGGTGCGGCCGTGGCCGTCGGTGATGCGCCAGTGGCGGTTGATCAGCCGCGCCGCCACGGTGCCGCGGTTGAGGATGCGGATGCTGTAGGCGAACGCGTAGCGCCCGTCCTCGGGCGCGGAATGTTCGTCGATGAAGCGGGGGGTGACCTCGACTTCGATCGCGTAGTGGCGGGAGTCGTCCATGCGCGCAAGTGTAAGCAAAAGCGGGTGCAACCGACGTCAGGCAGCGGTGGCGTTGGCCAAGGCGATGAAGTCGGCCACCTGCAACTGCTCGGCGCGTGCGTCGCTGCGCACCCCGGCGGCGGCGAAACCGGCTTCGTCGACGACGCCGTTCAAGGCGTTGCGCAGGGTCTTGCGGCGCTGGCCGAACGCGGCCCTGACCACGTCGGCGAAGTGCTTCGGATCGATGATGCCGACCGTGGCCGGGTCGCGCGGCACCAGCCGCACCACCGCCGAGTCCACCTTCGGCGGTGGCCGGAACGCACCCGGCGGCACCACGAACAACGCGGTCACCTCGCACCACGCCTGCAGCATCACGCTCAGCCGGCCGTAGACCTTGCTGCCCGGCGCGGCGGCCATGCGGTCCACCACTTCCTTCTGCAGCATGAAGGTCATGTCCGAGATCGCCGCGGCATGGTCCAGTGCATGGAACAGGATCGGCGAGGAGATGTTGTAGGGCAGGTTGCCGACCAGGCGGATCCTGCCGCCGGCGGCCAGTTCGGTGAAATCCACCTGCAGCACGTCGCGGTGGACGATGCTCAGCTCGCCCAGCGGCGCGGCGGCGGCGGTGAGCGGGGCGATCAGGTCGCGGTCGAACTCGATCACCGTCAGTTGCGGATGGCGGCGCAGCAGCGGGAAGGTGATGGCGCCTTGGCCGGGGCCGATCTCGACCAGCCGCTCGCCGGGCTTCGGGTTCACCGCCAGCACGATCTTCTCGACGTAGTGCGCGTCGGCAAGGAAATGCTGGCCGAGCTGCTTCTTCGCCGGGGCGGTGAAGCCGGCGCGCGGGGAGTGGGTGTTCATCGGGGAATCTTACGTTGTGCGGCCAGCCGGGCGCACAGCGCGGTGGCGGCCAGCAGGCTGGAAGGATCGGCCACGCCCTTGCCGGCCAGCTCCAGCGCGGTGCCGTGGTCGACGGCCACGCGCGGGTAGGGCAGGCCGAGGGTGAGGTTCACCGCCTGCTCGAAGCCGCTGTACTTGAGCACCGGTAGGCCCTGGTCGTGGTACATCGCCAGCACCGCGTCGAAGCCGGCGAGCTTGGCCGGCAGGAAGGCGGTGTCGGCCGGCAAGGGGCCAACCAGGTCCATGCCTTCGCCGCGCAGTCGTTCGAGCAGCGGGATGATGACGTCCAGTTCCTCGCGGCCGAGGTGGCCGTCCTCGCCGGCGTGCGGGTTCAGCCCGAGCACGGCGATGCGCGGCCGCGCCAGCCCGAAGTCGCGGCGCAGCGCGGCATGGGTGGTGGCGATGGCCTTGCGCAGGCCGTCGGCGGTGATCGCGTCGGCAACGTCGCGCAGCGGCAGGTGGGTGGTGGCCAGCGCCACGCGCACGATGTCGTTGGCCAGCATCATCACCACCTCGACGCCGGCCTGGTGGGCCAGCAGTTCGGTGGTGCCGCTGTAGGCGATGCCGCCTTCGTTGATGGCGGCCTTGTGCACCGGGCCGGTGACCACGCCATCGAGCTTGCCATCGGGCTCGCCGCTCAGGCAGGCCCGGCCGGCGCAGAGCAGGGCGTCGATCACTGCGCGTGCGTTAGCGGCATCGGGCTGGCCGAAGCGGGAGGGAACGGCGTTGCGGATTTCGCGCAGGCGCAGCTCACCGGGCGCCCGTGCATCGGCGTCCTCGGGTAGCAGCTTCAGCGGCAGGCCGAGCGCGGCGGCGGCGGCGTGCAGGGTGTCCGGGTCGGCGAAGGCCAGCAGCCGGCAATCGGTGCGCGGCTGCTGGGCAAGGCGGATGCACAGTTCCGGGCCGATCCCGGAAGGCTCGCCCGGGACCAGAGCGAGCTGGGGCAGCATGGTTACGGCTGCTGCGGGGTTTCGGCGGTGCCCTCGGCACGGTCGCCGCTGCGGAAGCTGACGTAGGCCTCGCCACGCAGCTCCTGCAGGAAGCGGTTGTATTCCTCTTCCAGCTTGCGGCGGCCGATGGTCTCGCGGACCTGCGCGCGCTTGTTGGCGTCGCCGACGTCGGTCTGGCGGGTACCTACGCGCTGCACGATGTGCCAGCCGGCGTCGGTGCGGAACGGCGCGGTGACGCCGCCGTCTTCGACGCCCTCGACCTGCCGGCCGAAGTCCGGGCCGAAGGCGTCGGCGGGGAACCAGCCCAGGTCGCCGCCCTGGCCGCGGCTGTTGGCGTCGTCGGACGACTCCTTGGCCACGGCCTGGAAGTCGGCGCCGCCGGCGATGCGCGCGCGCAGGGTCTCGATCTTCGCCTTGGCGGCGGCCTCGTCGACCTGGTCGGTCACGCGCACCAGGATGTGGCGGGCGTGGTATTCGGTGACGGTCTGTGCGGCGGCGCCGTCGCTGTCGCGCACTTCCACCAGCTTCAGCAGCTGGAAGCCGCTGGGGCCGCGGATCGGGCCGAGCACGTCGCCGGCCTTCATCGCCTGGATCTGGCTGGAGAAGGCGTTGGGGATCTCGTCCAGGCTGCGCCAGCCGAGGTCGCCGCCTTCCAGTGCGTTGGGGCTGTCCGAATAGCGCACCGCGGCGGCCTGGAAATCCAGTTCGCCCTTGTCGAGCAGGTTCTTGATGCCCTCGATCTTGCCCTGGCCGGTGCTGATCTGCTCGGCGCTGGCGCCATCGGGCAGGCCGACGAGGATGTGCGCCAGGTGGTACTGCAGGCCGCCGGCGTTCTGCTGCGCCAGCGCGGCGTCGACTTCGCCTTCGCTGACGTTGATGCGGCTCTGCGCGAAGCTCTGGCGCAGGCGCTGGGTGAGGATTTCCTCGCGCACCGAGCTGCGGAAGTCCTCGAAGCCGATGCCGTCCTGGGCCAGCCGCTGGCGCAGGCCGTCGACGTCGGTGCCGTTCTGCTGGGCGATGCTGGCGATGGCGTGGTTCAGTTCCTCGCCGCTGACGCGGATGCCGTTGCTTTCGGCGCGGGCGACCTGCAGCTTGACCAGCACCAGGCGTTCGAGCACTTGCCGTTCGAGCACGCTTTCCGGCGGCAACTGGTGCTCGCGGCCGGCGTACTGGCTCTTGATGTTGTTGATCGCGCGCTGCAGCTCGCTCTGCAGGATCACGTCCTCGTCGACGACGGCGGCGATGCGGTCCAGCGGCTGGGTCTGCTGCGCGTGCACCGGTGCGGACACGGCGGTGAGCGCCAGCAGGGCGGCGAGGACTGCGGGTAGGGTCTTGGTCATGGAATCAGGTTCGGATCGTAGTCGTCGTCGTTCGCCTCGATGTTGCTGGGCGGAACGAGGTACAGGTCGTCGCGGTAGTAGCCGAGAATAGCACGGCGCAAGGTGCGGTCCGTGTCCTGCCCGACCGAGCTCAGGCCCTTGAGCACGAACTCGATCTGGAAGGAGTTGTTCATCTCGCCCTCGCGGTTCTTGACGTAGCGGCGGGCCAGCGCACGCACCGCCAGGCAGCAGCTGTCCCACTGCACGCCGCCGATGATCTCCAGCGGCTTGTGGTCCAGCATCGAGTAGTAATAGCGGCCGACGAGGCTCCAGCGCGGGTTGACCGGGTACAGGAAGGACAGGTCGGCCTGCTTGAGCTGGTCCTTGCCGTCATTGGGGTTGCGGCGGTAGCGATAAGCCAGATTGACTACGCCGTCGTCCGGCATCAGGTAGCGGGCGCGGAGGCTGGCCAGGTCTTCCTTGCGGTATTTCGGGTTCCACTGGTAGGTGCTGCCCAGCGTCCAGCGGTCGGTGAGGGCCCAGTTGACGTCGGCCACCCACGCCGACTTGCCCTGCTCGACCACGGCCTCGCGGTCGTTGAGGGTGACCCGGGAGTCCTCGAAGTAGGTGATCTGGCCGAGGCTGGCCGACAGCTTCTCGCGGCCGTCGGCCTGGCGGATCAGGCGCGTGGTCAACGCCGTGGTCAGCTGGTTGGCGTCGTTCTGGCGGTCGGCGCCGCTGTAGCGCGAATCGCGGAACAACTGGCCCCAGCTGAAGGTGAAGGCGCGGGTGTCGAACAGCGGCAGGCCGCCCTGGTCGCGGTAGGGCGTGTTCAGGTAGAACAGGCGCGGTTCCAGCGTGTGCAGGTAGGGCTTGCCGTCCAGCGTGGTTTCGCGGTCGAAGAACAGGCCCATGTCGAGGCTGGCGATGGGCAGGCTGCGATGGGGTGTGGTGTTGCCGCGCAGTTGTTCGGGCGTGGCGGTGTCCGGGTCGATGCCGGCGGCGGTCAACTGGTCGCGGCGCAGGTCGTCGGCCAGCCCGCGTTCCAGATCGTAGGCGGTGTAGCGCCAGGCCAGGGTCGGGGTGATGTACCACGAGGCGCCGGCCAGCGGCATCGACACGTAGGGCTTGATGTCCAGGCGCGCGCCGCCGTCCATGCGCGAGACGCTGCCGTTGCGCACGTATTCGCCATCGACGATGGACTTGCCGTGCACGTCGCCGTGGCTGAAGCGCACCGCCTCGGCGTAAACGCCGGCCTCGAACCAGCGGCCGAAGCCATCGCCCCAGTTGGCGTACAGCCGCGGCAGGCGGTCGTAGGGCAGGGCACGTTCGGTCAGGGTGTAGTCGGTCAGCTGCCAGCGGTCGGCCATCAGGCCCGCGGTCCAGGTGCGGCCGGTGCCGTACACGCCGACCGTGCTCTTCAGGTTGCTGGAGGTGACGCCGGCCAGGCGGTTGGCGAAATCCTCGACGTAGCGTTCGTCGCTGACCCAGGCCAGGTTGGCGCGGGCCTGCCAGTGGCGGTCGATGTTGTGGTAGCCGCGGAACTCGACCTTGCCGCGGTCGCGGTCGCGCAGTTCGTCGTTCGGCATCCACAAGGTGTCCAGCTGGCCCTTGCCGCCGCCATAGAGGTAGCGGAACTCGTTTTCCAGCAGCACGCCGCGCTGGCTCATCCAGCGCGGGGTCAGCGTGTCGTCGTAGTTCGGCGCCAGGTTGAAGTAGATCGGCTGCGCGTAGTCGAAGCCGTTGCGCCCGGACAGGCTCAGCTTGGGGTAGAGCAGGCCGGTCATGCGCCGGTCGTCGATCGGGAACTTGAACCACGGCATGTACATCACCGGCAGCTTGCCGATGCGCAGCACCGCGTTGCGGGCGGTGCCGAAGCCCTCGTCGTTGTCCACCTCGATCTGTGGCGCGGACAGCTTCCACACCGGTTGCGACGGGTCGCAGGTGGTGTAGGTGGAGTGGTGCATCTGCCCGATCGAGCCCTGCAGGTCGATCGAATCGGCGCTGCCGTTGCCGCGCCGGGACACCAACTGGTAGCGGATGTCGCTGATCTTGTGGCTGTCGGTTTCCTGGTTGCCTTCGGCGCGCTGGGCGGTCAGGCGGATCGACGAGTCGGAATAGCGCACGTTGCCGTCGGCGATGTAGTTGCCGGTCTCGGTGTCCAGGCGCAGGTTGTCGGTGCCCATGAACTGGTCGCCGCGCTTGAGCGCGACGTTGCCGCCGTATTGCGGCACGGTGCTGGTGCCGGAGAGCTGGTCGCCCTCGATGTCGGTGGGCAGGGTGTCGCGGATGGCGGCGGCGTTCGGGTCGGCCGAGGGTGCGTCGTCGAATGCCGGCAGGGTGTCGGTGGCCGGGCACAGGTTCCAGTTCACCGGCTTTTCATCGGCCAGGGCCGGCAGGCAGATGGCTATGCCCAGGGGCAGGGGGAGCAGGCGAAGGGCTCGGCGCACGCGGTTCGGATTCGGGGGAAAACGGCCGCTAGCTTGCCGTATCGACTGCATGGGGGCAATGAAGGGGGCGGCCGGGGTTCATGCCGCCGTCACCCGTCCAGCAGCGCCCGCACGTGGGCCACGCTGCATTCGCGCAGGGCCTGCAGGTCGTAGCCGCCTTCGAGCATCGACACCATGCGGCCGCCGGCATGGCGCGTGGCGAGGGCGGCCAGTTCGCCGCTGAGCCAGCCGAAATCCTCGGCTTCCAGCATCAGGTCGGCCTGCGGGTCGCGCATGTGGCCGTCGAAACCGGCCGAGACGAGCAGCAGCTGCGGGCCGAAGGCGTCGAGCTGCGGCAGCAGCTCGTCGGCCCAGGTATTGCGGAAACGGAAGCCGCCGCTGCCCGGCGGCAGCAGGATGTTGCGGATGTTGCCGGTGCCGCGCTCGCGCATGTTGCCCGATTGCGGGAACAGCCCGGACTGGTGGGTGCTGCAGTAGGCCACGCGCGGATCGGCCAGGAAGATCGCCTGCGTGCCGTTGCCGTGGTGGACGTCGAAATCGACGATGGCCACGCGTTCCAGACCATGCGCGTCGAGGGCATGGGCCGCGGCCACGGCGATGTTGTTGAACAGGCAGAAGCCCATCGCGGTGTCGGCGGTGGCGTGGTGGCCGGGCGGGCGCACCGCGCAGAACGCGCGGCGGTCGGGGCCATCCATCACCGCCGCCACCGCCGCCACGCCGGCGCCGGCGGCATGCAGCGCGGCGCTGGCCGAGCCGGGCGAGGTGAAGGTGTCCAGGTCGATGCGCCGCAGCGGTTCGGCCTGCGGCCGCAGCAGGTCGTCGATCAGCGCCCGGTCGTGCACGCGCGCCAGCTCGCCGAGCTTGACCGGCGGCGCTTCGCGCCAGTCGAGCCGGTCGGGGAAGGCCTCGCGCAGGGCGTCGAGCACCACCCGCAGCCGCTCGGGCGATTCGGGGTGGTCGATGCCGGGGTCATGGCCGAGGCAGGCCGGGTGGGTGAAGACGAGCATGCCCGGCACTGTAACCGACCGCCATGCCCCCTAGCTGCCGGCCTTGGCCGGCAGAAAAGTGCCAACGGGGAAGTGCCGATGGGGCAAGCCGCGTCGCCATGGGTGGGTGCCGACCGTTGGTCGGCACAATCAATCGGCTTGCGGCAAGGCCACACGGCGCTGCGCGCCGCCGCCGCGACCAACGGTCGGGCGCTACCTGGTAGAGCGCGTCAGCCGTGCCGGCGCTGGTGATTCCAGGTCACCTCGCCGTGGCCGCCGGCGCGGGCCAGCACGCGGGCCAGCACGAACAGCAGGTCGGACAGGCGGTTGAGGTAGCGCACCGCCTCGTCGCGCACCGCCTCGACGCGGGCCAGCGCCACCGTCTCGCGCTCGGCGCGGCGCACGATGGTGCGCGCCAGGTGGCAGCGCGCGGCGCCCTCGCCGCCAGCCGGCAGGATGAACTCCTTCAGCGGCGGCAGGTCGTCGTTCCAGCGGTCCAGGTGCTGCTCCAGCGCGTCGATGTCGGCGGCCTGGATGGCGGCGTGGCCGGGGATGCACAGCTCGCCGCCGAGGTCGAACAGCTGGTGCTGGATCGTGGTCAGCAATGCACGCACGTCCTCGGGCAGTTCCACCGCCAGCAGCACGCCGATGGCCGAGTTGGCCTCGTCCACCGTGCCGTAGGCGTTGACCCGGGCCGAATCCTTGCCGGTACGGCTGCCGTCGCCCAGCCCGGTGCTGCCGTCGTCGCCGGTGCGGGTGTAGATCTTCGAGAGGCGGTTGCCCATGAGCGGGAGCCGTCAGTGGGCGATGCGGCCGCTGGCCGACTGGCGGCCGAAGGCTTCCACGGCAACCTGCACCAGTGCCGCGGCGCCGGTGTAGATGACGGCGGTGCGCAGGTAGGGCAGCAGCCAGTCACCGTAGTTCTTGGCCCAGCCAGCGAAGGTCGGTTCGGCAACGACGCTGCTGGTCCAGTAGAAGCCGCCCTGCGCGAACAGGTGGCACACGGCCACGGCAACCACCAGGGTGGCGGCGAACAGGCCCAGCGAACGCCAGCTCGCACCCTTGTACCAGCGGCGCAGCAGCATGCCGCCGGCCCACATCGCGAAGTAGGCCGGCACCAGCGCCCAGTAGCCGGACGAGACGCAGTAATGGCCCCAGAAATTCTGGCCCTGGCCGCTGATGACCGCCCAGTCGATGGCCACCGCCAGCGCCATCAGCAGCGGGAAGGCCCAGCGGGTCCAGCCGCGCAAGTAGAAGCCGCCGATGAAGAACACCGCCCACGAGGCGTCCGGGATCGGCGCGAAATGGTTGATGCGGGTGCCGGCCATCAACAGCACGAGCAGGCAAAGGACGAAGGTGCGTTGGACGTTGGCGGTCATGGCGGTGGTGGCTCCCTGGATTCAGGCGGCCATTCTAGCCAATCGGCGGGGAGCGGACAGGTGGCGCCGGCAACCGCGGTGTGTGCCTGCGGATGCGCTCCCCGCCGGTATCATGGCGGCCATGAGTGACTTGCATGATGTGGTGATCGTCGGTGGCGGGCTGGTCGGTGCCAGCCTGGCCATCGCGCTGGACCGGCTGGGGCTGGACGTGGGGCTGGTGGAAGCCAGCCCGGCCGGCGGCCTGCCGGCGGTGTTCGACCAGCGCAACCTCAGTTTCGCCGCGGCCACGGTCAACGCGCTCACCGCGCTGGGCGTGATGCAGCGACTGGAAGGGGCGCCCGGCCCGATCCGCCGCATCCACGTCAGCCGCGCCGGCGATTTCGGCCGGGTGCTGATGCATGCCGACGACTATGGTCGCGATGCCTTCGGCCAGGTGGTGGTGGCGCGCGATTTCGGCCATGCACTGGAAGCCCGGCTCGACGAACTGCGACACCTTGCCCGTTACCGCCCGGCGACGTTCGTGGCGCTGGGCGATTGCACGGACGGCCGCCGCGAAGTGGTGATTGCCGACGCGGCCGGCGAACGCCGGCTGCGCGCGCGGCTGGTGGTCGGCGCCGACGGCACCCGCAGCGCGGTGCGGCAGGCGCTGGGCATCGCCACCCAGGAACACGACTACCTGCAGACCCTGTTCGTGGCGCGGCTGCGCCCGGCCCGGGCGCCGGATGGCACCGCCTACGAACGTTTCACCGACACCGGCCCGACCGCGCTGCTGCCGCGCGGCGACCGCCACTACGGCGTGGTGCATGGCGTGGCCCGCGACGAGGCCGAGGCGGTGCTGGCGCTGGACGATGCGGCATGGCTGGCGCGCCTGCAGGGCGTGGTCGGCTGGCGCGCCGGGCGGTTGCTGGAGAGCGGCCCGCGCAGCGCCTACCCGCTGGTGCAGGTGCTGGCGCAGCGGCTGGTGGGCGAACGCGCGCTGTTGCTGGGCAATGCCGCGCAGACCATCCACCCGTTGGGTGCGCAGGGCTTCAACCTCGGCCTGCGCGATGCGCTGACCCTGGCCGAACTGATCGGCGATGCGGCGCAGGACCCCGGCGCCGACGCGCTGTTGCAGGCCTACGTGCAGCGCCGCGGCCCCGACCGCGAGCAGACGCTGGCGTTCTCCGACGGACTGGCGCGGCTGACCGGCAATCCCTCGCCGCTGCTGCGGCCGCTGCGCAGCATCGGCCTGCTGGCCGCGTCGCAGGCCGCGCCACTGCAGTCCTTCCTGGTCGGCGGGGCGATGGGGTTCCGCGGGCAGGTGCCCGAACTGTGCAGGAGCCAGGCGCAATGAGCCGTCGTGGAATGCTGGATGCGGTGGTGGTCGGTGGCGGCGTGGTCGGCACCGCCTGCGCGTTGGCGCTGGCGCGGGAAGGCCTGCAGGTGGCGCTGGTGGAAGGGCGCGAGCCGGCGCCATGGTCGGCGCAGAAGCCGGACCTGCGCGTGTTCGCCTTCGCCCACGACAACGCCGCGCTGCTGGAGGCGCTGGGCGTGTGGCCGCAGGTCGCGCAGGCGCGGGCACGGCCCTACCTGCGCATGCGGGTGTGGGACGCGGCCGGCGGCGGCGAGCTGGCGTTCGACGCCGATACCCTGGGCCGGCGCGAGCTGGGCTGGATCGTCGAGAACGGGTTGCTGGTCGACCGCCTGTGGGCGGCGCTGGCACCCGCAGGCGTGCAGGTGCTGTGCCCGGCGCGGGTGGAGGAAATGGAACAGGACGCGCGCGGCGTGCGCCTGCGGCTGGACGACGGCCGCCGCATCGAAGCGGCCGTGGCCATCGCCGCCGATGGCGGCGAATCCACCCTGCGCACGCTGGCCGGGCTGGAGGTCGCGCGCCACGACTACGGCCAGCGCGGCGTGGTCGGCTACGTCGAAAGCGAACGGCCGAACGAGGACACCGCATGGCAGCGTTTCCTCGACACCGGCCCGCTGGCGGTGCTGCCATTCGGCCGGCATTGCAGTTCGATCGTCTGGACCCTGCCCGATGCCGAGGCCGAGCGCGTGCTGGCGCTGGACGACGAAGCCTTCGGCCGCGAGCTGACCAACGCCTTCGCCGGCCGCCTCGGCGCGATGCGCCCGGTGTCGCCGCGTGCGGCGTTCCCGCTGCGCCGGCAGCTGGCGAAGGAATACCTCGCCGGCCGCGTGCTGGTGCTGGGCGATGCCGCGCACGTGGTGCACCCGCTGGCCGGGCAGGGCGTCAACCTCGGCCTGCGCGACGTCGCCGCGCTGCGCGCGCTGCTGCGCGATGCGCTGCAACGGCGCGTGGACTGGACCGCGCCGCACCGCCTGCGGCGCTGGGCGCGCAGCCGCCGCAGCGAGAACACGGTGGCCGCCTACGGCTTCGACGCAATCAACAAGCTGTTTTCCAACGACGAGATGCACCTGACCCTGGCGCGCGGCGCGCTGCTGGGGTTGGCCGGGCGCATGCCGCCGCTGCTGTCGCTGTTCTGGAAGCGCGCCTCGGGCCTGTGAGGCCGTGCGGACCGTAGGTCGGGGCTACGTCCCCGACGCCTCCGTGCATTCGGCATGCCGTACCCCTTGCGCACCGGCACGGATGCGCAAAGCGTCGGGGGTGTAACCCCGACCTACAGCCAGCCGGCCAGTTGCTCGCGCGCCAGCTTGCCGCGCCGTGCGGTATCGAGTGAATCGAACTCGTCGGCCAGCGCCGGGTTGGCCTGCGCTTCGTCGCGGCCGATGAAGCCGTCGCCATCGACGTCGAGCGCGTCGAAGTCGATGCGGTAGTTGCCGGTCACGCTGTCCGGCTGGATCGAACGCACCACCACCGCGGCCTGTCCCGGTTCGGCCGGCAACTGCACCTGGTGGGTGACCGCGCCGCTGGCCAGCGGCTGTTCGCGCACGACCACCGGCACCTGTACCAGCGGCGAACTGACGGCCTGCGCGGCGCAGTCGTTCCACGGCAGGGCGGCAAGGGCAAGCAGCAGGGCGGGGCGGATGATGTTCATGGCACGGTTCGCGGGTGGAAAGGGTGCGCCGCGATGGTAGCCAGCACTGGCTGAACGTGCAGATTCAGCCCGGGATGAAGGGGAAGACCAGCTTCAGCAGCCCCTTCAGCCCGCCTTCGACGGTGGAGCCGACCGCCTTGGCGCCGAGGCTGTTGAGCGCGCCGCGCACGTCGTCCCAGCGCAGCTGGGTGACGTCCTTCTTCAGCAGGTCGGCCACCTCCTGCGAGGCAGGGGCCAGCTTCTTCAATGCCGCCATCGTCGCCTGTGGGTCCGGTTGCAGGTAGCCCCAGCGCTCGGCGATCTTCAGCAGCGTGTCGAAACGCACCGCCACCACCTCGCGGTTGCGCTCGTACACCGGCAGCGCGCCCACCTCGAGGATGGCCTGCTCGAAACGCTGCGCGTCGTCGGGGTGCTCGATGCGGATGGCGAGGAAGCCTTCCCTGCGGCTGCGCTCGCTCACGTGCTTGGCGCCCGAGCGCAGGTTGGCCTCGGTCAGCACGGTGGCGGCGATGCGTCGCAGGGCGGCCTCGCCGTCCTCGGGCACCAGTGCGCGCCAGCGGGCGTAGCCGTCGCGGCGCAGGCCCTTGACCTTGGCCGGCGTCACCCGCAGCTGCAGCGCCACCGCGGCGTTGGAGGCGCCGCGGTCGATGGCGCCGTCGCGTTCGAGCAGCACGAAGATCAGCAGTTCCAGGTCGCGCTTGGTCAGCGACTGGAAGCCCTGCAGCAGGGTCAGGCGCAGGAATTCGTTGCCGAAGCCGGCCGGGTCGTTCAGTTCGATGGCGTGCATGCATGTCCTCCGGTGGAGTGCAGCATGCCCGATCGCCGTTTCACGGAACGAGACGGCAGGCGCTCACTGGCCGGCGGTGGGGCGCTGCCCGTATTCACGCCCGGGGCGGTCGGCGCGGAAGGTCTCGACCGCGCCGCGGTCCTGCAGGGTCACGAACACCTGCCGCCCGTCGTCGCCGCCGAAGGTGACGTTGGTCGGCTTGCGGCCCTTGAGCGGTACCTCGCGCAGCAGCTCGCCGGCGGGCGAGACGATGGCGACCACGCCGGCGTCGTAGCGGGCGATGTAGAGGTTGCCGTCGGCGTCGCAGCGCATGCCGTCCAGGCCGTGGTCGTCGAAGCGGATCAGCAGGCGCTTGTTCGACAGCGCGCCGGCTTCGTCGCGGTCGTACACCCACACGTTGCGCTGCACGCTTTCGTTGACGTACAGGCGGCGGCCATCCGGGCTGACCTCGACGCCGTTGGTGGTGCCCATGCCCGATTCGAGCCGGTGCGCGCCGCCGTCGCGGTCGATGCGCCACAGCTGGCCGTTGTCGGGGTTGGCCCAGTCCGGGTCGCTGGCGTAGAGCGTGCCGTCCGGCGCCAGCGCGATGTCGTTGGGCTGGTGCGCGCCGGGCAGGTGCGCGAATACCGAGATGGCGCGGGTGGCCGGGTCGATGCGCAGGATGGCGTGGCCGGCGTAGTCGGCGACGAGCATCGCACCATCGGCGGCGAAGCGGATGCCGTTGCCGACGCTGCCTTCGGGCAGGGTGACGAACAGTTCGGCCTTGCCGTGCTCATCGACGCGGCCGATGGTGCCGTCCTTGCCGAGGCTGACCACGTACAGCGCGCCGTCCGGGCCGGTGGCCGGGCCTTCGATGCCGGCGGTGAAGGTGCCGTCGCCGACGTGGTCGCGGGCGATGAAATCGGCCGAGGCGGCGCAGGCGCACAGGGCGAGGCACAGCGCGGTGGCGGCATGGCGCAGGACGTGGCGGGCGATGGCGGCAGTCTCCGGGTGGGGAGTTGCCGAGTGTGCCAGAGCCATGCTGTGGACGTGGCCGGTGGTTGCGCGGGCAACGAGGTGGCGCGGTGAAGGTTGCGGCGTGCCGTAGGTACCGGGCTTGCCCGGTACGGGGCTTTATCGGGAAAGCCTCATGCGGGGCGAGCCCCGCATCTACGAGAGCGGGTTAGCGCAGCGGCGTGGCCAGCACGGTGATTTCCTCACGGTCGTGGTACAGCTGCTTGGCGCGGATCGTCAGTGGCTTGCCGGCCTGCGCGGCGAACAGCTCCAGGCACAGGCGGGTTTCGTCCCAGCGCTTCTTCATCGGCAGCTTGAGGTTGAAGATCGCGTGCCGGCACCAGCCTTCGCGCAGCCACGTCGCCATGCGTTCGGCCACGCGCCGCGGTTGTTCGACCATGTCGCAGACCATCCAGTCCAGCGGTGCTTCCGGCTGCCAGTGGAAGCCGTCGGCGCGCAGGTGCTCGACCAGCCCGGTGTCGAGCACGTGCTGGCGCAGTGGGCCGTTGTCGATGCTGCTCACGTGCAGGTGCTGGCGGGTCAGCACCCAGGTCCAGCCGCCGGGCGCGGCGCCGAGGTCGGCCGCGCGCATGCCGGGCTTGACCAGCGCTTCGCGTTCCTCGGGCGTGAGCAGGGTCAGCAGCGCTTCGTCCAGTTTCAGCGCCGAGCGCGAGGGGGCGTCGGGCAGCAGCTTCAGGCGCGGGATGCCCAGCGGCCACGGCGCGCTGTCGCGGGTGTCGGCGGTGGCGAGGAAGGCATGGATGCCATCGACGAACACCACGTGCAGGCGCGGGAACTTGCTGTTGTCCTTGTCGGTGAGCAGCCCGGCCTTGCGCAGCGCCGGGCGCAGCGCGTTGCCGAAGCTGCGTGCCAGCCCGGCCAGCGGCTTGCCGGCGTCCGAATCGGGGTGCTCCACCCACAGGTCGCCGAAACGCGGCTGGCCTTGCAGGGCGGCGAGGATCGGGCTGATGCGGTCGGCCGGGTCCAGCTGCGGCAGCTCGGCCAGCAGGCGCAGTTTCTGCCGGGCGAAGATCAGTTCGCGCCACGGCAGCCTGCGGTCGAGCGCGGCGGCGTCATCGCTGGCGAACACCACGTAGCCGTCGTTGCGTTGCGTGCGTGCATAGCCGGCGATGCCGGCATGAGCGGCACGTTCGGTCAGTTCGGCGGCCAGTTCCGGCTCGAAGCCTTGGCGGCAGTAGCAGAGCAGGCCGGTCATGGGGATTCCTTGGATGTTGGGCGAAGCGAAGAGCATCCCTTCTCCCTGCGGGAGAAGGTGCCCGAAGGGCGGATGAGGGGCGAGCGGAGTCAGTGATGTCCAAACTATCGGGACTCCATCGCCCCTCACCCCAACCCCTCTCCCGCAGGGCGAGGGGCTTCAAGCGGAAAGCGCTTCTCGTCCGTACGGCAATGCAGGAAGCCGGAGGAGACATGCAGCACGAAACATTTCGATCCGGGATCGGGACAACTCGCATTCTACGCTTTCTCTGTAGCGCATTGCTGTCCATTCGTTCCAGCCTCGGGCTACCCGCGCCGCCGCCGGCGCAATGGAGCTTCCGCCTGCCGCCGAG